>NZ_JBHVRX010000011.1:177104-238726 GCF_042885515.1 Streptomyces sp. NPDC058052
CACAGAGAGACGAAGCCCCCGGCCGCGGTTCGCGGTCGGGGGCTTCGTCGTCGTGCGGGCGGGAGAGGCACGCCGGCCCCGGAGCCGTACGCGACGGATCCGGGGCCGGGGCGAGGCTCAGGAGGAGAAGAGCATCCGGCCGAAGCCGCGCTGGCGGTAGTGGCCGCCGTGGTGACCGCCGTGCGGGGCACCCCAGGCGGGAGCGGCCGGGGCGGCCTGCGCCGGGTACGCGGCCGGCGGGGCGGGCGGCGCCTGCGGGGCCTGCCACTGGGACTCGAGGCGGGTCAGGGCCTCCAGCTCGCCGTAGTCCAGGAAGATCCCGCGGCAGCCGCTGCACTGCTCGATC
Source organism: Streptomyces sp. NPDC058052 (assembly GCF_042885515.1). Lineage (NCBI taxonomy): Bacteria > Bacillati > Actinomycetota > Actinomycetes > Kitasatosporales > Streptomycetaceae > Streptomyces > Streptomyces sp. NPDC058052. The sequence continues at coordinate 177,451 of NZ_JBHVRX010000011.1, forward strand.
TGGACGCCGTTGCGGTTGTACGTGTGCATCGCCGCGTGACACTTGGGACACTGCATGCTCGGCTCAACTCCCTGCCGTTGCCGTTCGAATGATGACCTCACTTTATGGGGACGCGGCGGAGGCGGGAGCGGTTCGGGAGTCCGCGATCCTGGCGCAGGTGTCGATCATCACGCCCTCGACCTCGTCGAGTTCGCGCCGCTCCGCGGTGGACTTGGCCAGCGCCAGGGCGGCGGTCTGCACGGTCAGCGCCCGGGCCGGCCGGTCGAGCCGGGCCCACGGGTCCGCGCCGCAGGCCGGGCCGCCCGCCGCCTCGTACGCGCCGAGGAACCGCGTCCACACCTCCGCCGGGAGCAGCCCGGCGGCGAACCAGGCGGCGGGACGGGCCAGATCCCAGGCGGGGTCGCCGAGTCCGGCGTCGTCCACGTCGATGAGGCGCCAGTCGCCGCGGAAGTCCCGGACGAGCTGGCCGAGATGGAAGTCGCCGTGGCAGAGGTACGCGCGCGTGCCTCCGGCCGCGTCGAGGGGACCGGGGGCGGCGACGGGATCGGTGCCGGGTCCGGTGACGGTGCGCCAGGCCGCCAGGACGGTGGGCACGGCCGGATGGTCCGCGGCCGTGCGGAGCATCCGGCCGACGGCCAGGGCCGCCTTCGCGGGCGCGCGCATCGCGGGCAGCGGGCCCGTGGGACCGGCCGGCGGCGGGGTGCGGTGGAGCAGGGCGAGGAGCCGGGCCGCCTCCTCCCAGGGCGCGGCGTCGGGGTCCGCCGGGTCGACCGGCGGCCCGTACGGCCAGACCGTCACCGGCCGGCCGGCCACGCGCTCCTGGCGGGGGGCCGGGACCGGCGGCAGGAGGATCCCGCCGAGGTCCGGGTGGGCGGCGAGGGCGAGACGGGCCGCGTGGGGGGCGTCGTCGGTCCCGGGGGCGTGCGCCTTGGCGACCAGCCCCCCGTGCCGCACGACGGTCCCGTCCTCCCGGTCCGCCAGGACCCCCGTCTCCCCGGGATCGCACCGGCACGCTCCCCCGCCGTGCACGGCGGCGCGGGCGATCCGGGCGAGCTCCCCCGGCACGTCGCCGGGCGACGGCTCCGGCGCCCGGGGCGCGGTCTCTGCGAGGTCCATCCGGTGAGCGTACGCGGCGCGCGGGACGGAACGGCAGGGGGTGGCGGTCGCCCGGAGAGCGACCCTGAGGGGCGGACGCGCCGAGGGGCGGACGCGCCGAGGGGCGGACGCGCCGAGGGGCGGACGCGCGGAGGGGCGGACGCGCGGAGGGGCCGGTCGGCTCCCCGGCCGACCGGCCCCTGCGCTGTCGTCCGCCGCACCCCCGTCCCCACGGGGCTGTCGGCCGATGTCCCCGACCCGGGCCGCTCTCCCGGGTCTGGGGCGCCGCTCAGCGCCCCAGCATCACGCCCACGGACGACGCCTGTGTGACCACCGCTTCCCAGCCGCCGAAGACGACCACGAGCAGGGCCGCGAGAGGAAGGACCATGGCGGTGGCGACCAGGGGGTGACGGCGTCCCGCGGGGCGGGGGGTCGACCGGTGTGCCGTGAAGGCCATGGTCCTCTCCTGTCGGTTTCTTGTCGCGTTCCTTCTGGATTCCGGTGCGGTGGACGCGTGTTCCTCGGGGGACGAGAGCCGCGCCCACCGCATGACCTCAACACTAGGGAACGGAAGGGGTCCGGGCGTCATGCCCGCGTACCGGCTTCCGGGCCTACGGGAGGATGACGCCGCTCCCCCTGGAGTACTCCCCTGGGTGGAGGCGGCGGTGCGCGCGTGAGGGTCTTCCCGGAGGGGACGCGCCCCCCGGCCCGGGGCGCGAGGGGTGCGGGTGACATGGGTCACGTCCGCCGGCGGGCGGGGCGGGGCAGGGGGCGCGGGGCGGGTGCGGTGGGGCGGTCGGGGCGACGGGAGTTGCCGGAGGCCCTGGTCAAGTCGGCTGGACGGGAAGGGGTGTTGAGGGGGAGGTTCGGTGCAGGGCGGGGCGGCCGTCCCCCTCAGCACTGACAATCGATGCCGGAGGGAGGGCGCGGCCTATGAGCGCGGCGGGGCGGCACTACGTAAGCTGTGCCACGTCGAACGGACGAGGGGACGGACATGGCGATGATGCGGCTCCGGCGCGAGGACCCGCGGATCGTCGGGGCGTTCCGGCTCCACCGCAGGCTGGGCGCCGGAGGGATGGGGGTCGTGTACCTCGGCTCCGACCGGCGCGGTCAGCGGGTGGCCCTGAAGGTGATCCGGCCCGACCTGGCCGAGGACCAGGAGTTCCGGTCGCGGTTCGCCCGTGAGGTGTCGGCGGCCCGGCGGATCCGGGGCGGCTGCACCGCCCGGCTGGTCGCCGCCGATCTGGACGCCGAACGGCCCTGGTTCGCCACCCAGTACGTCCCCGGCCCCTCGCTGCACGACCGCGTCGCCGAGGAGGGCCCGCTGCGGGCCGCCGACGTGGCGTCGATCGGCGCCGCCCTCTCCGAGGGCCTGGTCGCCGTCCACGAGGCCGGGGTCGTCCACCGCGACCTGAAGCCGTCGAACATCCTGCTCTCGCCCAAGGGCCCCCGGATCATCGACTTCGGGATCGCCTGGGCCACCGGGGCCAGCACCCTCACCCACGTCGGCACCGCCGTCGGCTCCCCCGGCTTCCTCGCGCCCGAACAGGTGCGGGGCGCCGCCGTCACCCCGGCGACCGACGTCTTCTCGCTCGGGGCCACCCTCGCGTACGCCTCGATGGGCGACTCCCCGTTCGGGCACGGCAGTTCCGAGGTCATGCTCTACCGCGTGGTGCACGAGGAGGCCCAGCTCCAGGGCGTGCCGGACGCGCTCGCGCCGCTCGTCCGGGCCTGTCTGGCGAAGGACCCGGAGGACCGGCCGAGCACCCTCCAGCTGTCGATGCGGCTCAAGGAGATCGCCGCCCGCGAGGCGCAGGGGCTGCCGGACGCACGGCCGCCGGCCCCGCGCGAGCGGATGGAGGAGCGCGGCACGCTCCGGCCGACCGAGCGGTACACGGAGCGGGACGCGCCGGGCCGGGAGCCGGAGCGCGCCGTCGCCCGCGGCCGCGGGCCCGCGCCGTCCTCGCGGCCCTCGTCGCCCTCGCGCACCGCCGGCGGCTCCCGCAATCCGCAGTCGCGGCCCGGGACCCGCCCCGGGAACCGGTCGACGTCCACCGGCCGCCGCCCGGCCAACCCCCGGCTGCTGCGCCAGCGGCTCGTCGTCTTCGTGGTGGTGACGCTGGTGGTGGCCCTGGGCATCGCCGCCGCCCAGGCCCTCCAGGGCTGATCCCTACGCCTCCGGGCGGCCCGCCGTCACCGCGTAGAAGGCCACGGCCGCCGCCGCGCCCACGTTGAGCGAGTCGACCCCGTGGGCCATCGGGATGCGGACCCACTCGTCCGCCGCGCGCAGCGCCTGGGTCGAGAGGCCGTCGCCCTCCGCTCCGAGCATCAGCGCGACCCGGTCCAGGCGGTGCGGAGCGGCCTCGTCCATGGAGGTGGCCTTCTCCGCCGGGGTGAGGGCGAGGAGCTTGAAGCCCGCCTCCCGCACCGCCTCCAGACCGCGCGGCCAGGTGTCCAGGCGGGCGTACGGGACGGAGAAGACGGCGCCCATGGAGACCTTCACCGAACGCCGGTAGAGCGGGTCGGCGCAGTCCGGGGAGAGCAGGACGGCGTCCATGCCGAGGGCGGCGGCGCTGCGGAAGATGGCGCCGATGTTGGTGTGGTCGTTGACCGACTCCATGACCACGACCCGGCGGGCGCCGGCGAGGAGCTCGGCGGCCTCCGGGAGCGGCTTGCGCTGCATGGAGGCGAGGGCGCCGCGGTGCACGTGGTAGCCGGTGACGCGTTCGGCGAGGTCGGGCTGGATCGCGTACACCGGGGCGGGCACCTCGTCGATGACGTCGCGCATGACGTCGACCCACTTGGCGGAGAGCAGCATCGACCGCATCTCGTAACCGGCCTGCTTCGCGCGGCGGATGACCTTCTCGCCCTCCGCGATGAACAGGCCCTCGGCGGGCTCGCGCCGGCGGCGCAGCTCGACGTCGGTCAGGCCGGTGTAGTCGTGCAGACGGGGGTCGTCGGGGTCGGTGATCGTGATGAGTTCGGCCACGGGGGTGATACTGCCTTGTCCGGGGAGTGGTGCCAATGCGTGGGACGGGCGGCGGTCGCCGCCGTCCCCGCGCGGGTCGGGTGGGGGTGTCAGCGGCCGAGCTCGCCGGGGCCCTCCGCGACCACCGGGCCGATCACGATGACGGCCGGCGGACGGACCTCCTCCGCCTTCACGACGTCGGCGACGGTGGCGAGGGTGGCGTCCACCCGGCGCTGGGCCGCGGTGGTGCCCTCCTGGACGAGGGCGAGCGGGGTGTCGGGGGCCTTGCCGTGGGCGACGAGCGCCTCGGCGATCTTCCCTATCTTGTCGACGCCCATGAGGATCACCAGGGTGCCGGTCAGCTTGGCCAGCGAGGCCCAGTCGACGAGCGAGCGCGGGTCGTCGGGGGCGACGTGCCCGCTGACCACGGTGAACTCGTGGGCGACACCGCGGTGGGTGACCGGGATGCCGGCGGCGCCGGGGACCGAGATGGAGCTGGAGATGCCGGGCACGACGGTGCAGGCGATGCCCTCGGCGGCGAGCGCCTGCGCCTCCTCCATGCCCCGGCCGAAGACGAAGGGGTCGCCGCCCTTGAGGCGGACCACGGACTTCCCGGCCTTGGCGTGCTCGATCAGCGCGTTGTTGATGGCCTCCTGGGCCATGAAGCGGCCGTACGGGATCTTCGCCGCGTCGATCACCTCGACGTGCGGCGGCAGCTCGTCGAGGAGGTCGCGGGGGCCGAGCCGGTCGGCGATGACGACGTCGGCCTCGGCCAGCAGCCGGCGGCCGCGGACGGTGATGAGGTCGGGGTCGCCGGGGCCGCCGCCGACGAGGGCGACGAAGGGGGTGCGGGCGCGCTGCGCGGGCGCGGCGAGGGAGCCGTCCCGCAGGCCCTCCAGGATCGCGTCCCTGATGGCGGCCGAGCGGCGCGGGTCGTGGCCGGTGAGGACGGCCACGGTGACGCCGTCGCCGCGCCCGGTGGCCGGGGTCCAGGCGGTGGCGGCCTCGGCGTCGTCGGAGCGGACGCACCAGACGCGGGAGCGCTCGGCCTCGGCGGAGGCGGCGGCGTTGGCGGCCGGGTCGGTGGTGGCGACGAGCGCGTACCACGCGTCGGCCAGGTCGCCGTCCTCGTACCGGCGGCGGACCCAGGTGAGCTCGCCGGTCTCGGCCATGGCCTCCACGGAGGGGGTGGCGGACGGGGAGATCAGGGTGATGTCGGCGCCGGCGGCGATGAGGGCGGGCAGACGGCGCTGGGCGACCGTGCCGCCGCCGAGGACGACGACGCGCCGGCCGGCGAGGCGGAGGCCGACGGGGTAGGCGGGGTGCTCGGCGGGCTCGACGTGCTGGGCCATGTGCGGGCGGCTCCTCGGACGGGGCTTGCGGGGCCGCTGCGGCGGTGAAGCGGCTGGTGGGGCGGGCGGGAGGCCCGGTGACCACGATATCGGTGACCCGGCGTGGACACCGTGTGACCCTCGTCCCTCGGGCCGGGGCGGAGGGACGCGGGGCATGGTGCGGCCCCGGTGCCGCCGCCCCCGCGGGGGGCGGCGGCCCCGGGGCCGGTCCGACAAAGTCTCCCTGACGCCCCCCGAGTGACAACTTTTGGGGTGACCGGGCTTGGACACGGTGTGACCCAGGTCCGGGGGGCGGGGGGGGTGGCACGCGGGGCTGGGTGCGGCCCCGTTGCGGCCGCCCCGTCGTGGGGCGGCGGCACCGGGGCCGTACCGACTACTTCTCCGTGACGCCCGCGGAGTCGAACGTCGCGACCTCGTGCATCGCGCGGGCCGCGCTCTGCACCAGCGGGAGGGCCAGCAGGGCGCCGGTGCCCTCGCCGAGGCGGAGGTCGAGGTCGACCAGCGGGCGCAGGCCCAGCTTGTTGAGCGCGGCCACGTGGCCGGGCTCGGCGCTGCGGTGGCCCGCGATGCAGGCGGCCAGCGACTCGGGGGCGATGGCGCGGGCGACCAGGGCGGCCGCGCCGGTGGAGACGCCGTCGAGGATCACCGGGGTGCGCAGCGAGGCGGCGCCCAGGATGAAGCCGACGAGAGCCGCGTGCTCCAGGCCGCCGATCTGCGACAGGACGCCGATCGGGTCCTGCGGGTCCGGCTTGTGCAGGTCGAGGGCGCGGCGGACCACGTCGACCTTGCGGGCGTGGGTCTCGTCGTTGATGCCCGTGCCGCGGCCGGTGACCTCGGCCGGGTCGACGCCGGTGAAGACGGAGATGAGGGCGGCGGACGCGGTGGTGTTCGCGATGCCCATCTCGCCGGTGAGGAGCGCCTTGTTCCCGGCCGCGACGAGGTCGCGGGCGGTCTCGATGCCGACCTCGAGGGCGGCGATCGTCTCCTCGCGGGTCATGGCGAGGCCGGTCGTGAAGTCGCCGGAGCCGGCGCGCACCTTGCGGGGCAGCAGCCCCGGGGTGGCGGGCAGCTCGCTCGCGACGCCCACGTCGATGACGCAGACCTCGGCGCCGACCTGGTTGGCGAAGGCGTTGCAGACCGCTCCCCCGCCGAGGAAGTTCGCGACCATCTGGCCGGTGACCTCCTGCGGCCAGGGGGTGACGCCCTGGGCGTGCACACCGTGGTCGCCGGCGAAGATCGCGACGGCGGCGGGCTCCGGGATCGGCGGCGGGCATACCCGGGAGAGGCCGCAGAGCTGCGCGGAGATGATCTCCAGCATGCCGAGCGCGCCGGCCGGCTTGGTCATCCGCTTCTGCCGCTCCCACGCCTCGCCGAGCGCCTTGGCGTCCAGCGGGCGGATGGAGGCGACGGTCTCCTGGAGCAGGTCGTGCGGCTCCTCGCCGGGCAGGGCGCGGCGGCCGTACGTCTCCTCGTGGACGACCCAGGCGAGCGGGCGGCGCTTGGACCAGCCGGCCTGCATCAGCTCGGGCTCGTCCGGGAACTCGTCGACGTAGCCGACGCAGAGGTACGCGACGACCTCCAGGTGGTCGGGGAGGCCGAGGGCGCGGACCATCTCGCGCTCGTCGAAGAAGCTGACCCAGCCGACGCCGAGGCCCTCGGCTCGGGCGGCGAGCCAGAGGTTCTCGACGGCGAGGGCCGAGGAGTACGGGGCCATCTGCGGCTGCGTGTAGCGGCCGAGGGTGTGCCGTCCGCCCCGGGTGGGGTCGGCGGTCACCACGATGTTGACCGGGGTGTCGAGGATGGCCTCGATCTTCAGTTCCTTGAACTGCTTCGCCCGCGCCTTCGGCAGCGACTTGGCGTACGCCTCGCGCTGGCGCTGGGCCAGTTCGTGCATGGTCTGCCGGGTCTCGGCGGAACGGATGACGACGAAGTCCCAGGGCTGCGAGTGGCCGACGCTGGGGGCCGTGTGGGCGGCCTCCAGGACGCGGAGCAGCACCTCGTGCGGGATCGGGTCGGAGCGGAAGCCGTTGCGGATGTCGCGGCGCTCGCGCATCACGCGCAGCACGGCCTCGCGCTCGGCGTCGTCGTACCCGGGGGCGGCGGGGCGGGGCTCGGTCTCCTCGACCGGCTCCCCGCCCTCGGGGGCGTCCTCGGCGACGACCGGGATCTCCTCCGCCACGGCGACCACGGGGGCCTCGGCGGGCACCTCGGCGGCGGCGTCGGCGAAGGTCTCGGCCTGGGCGGGCTCGGCGACGGGCGCCACGACGGCCTCGGCGGCGACGGGCTCGGCGGGGGCCTCCGCGGGCACGGCGGCCTCGGCGGCGACCGGCTCCTCGACGGCGACGGCGGCCGGCTCCTCGGCCGGGGCGACGGGCTCCTCGGCCGGGGCCGGCTCGGCGGGCCGGCCGGCCTGCTCCTCGGCGGCGGGGGCGTCGGCGTCGGCGACCGGGGCCTCGACGGCCTCGGTGGCGGGGACGTCGGCGTCGGCGACCGGGGCCTCGACGGCCTCGGTCGCGGGGACGTCGGCCCCGGCGGTGGGCGGGACGACGACCGGCTCGGCGGCCGCCGGCTCCGGCGCCTGGGCCTCCGCCGGCACCTCGGCGGGCGCGACGGGCAGACCGGGCTCCTCGGCAGGGGCCTCGGCCGCCTGCTCCTGGGCCGCGAGGGCCTCGACGGCCTGCTCCGCGGGTGCCGGGGCCTCGGTCACGGGCGGCTCGGCCGGCTGTGCGGCCTCGGGCGCCACCTCGGGCGCCTCCTCGGGCACGACGGCCTCCACGGCCTCCGGAGCCACGGCCCCGGGTGCCGTCGCGTCACCGGGCTCGCCCTCGCGCGGGGCGGGGACGACGACCTCGGGGGCGGGGCCCACGGCGGCCTCGGCCTCGGCAAGCTCCGGCTCGACGACCGGGGTCCCGGCGGCCGGCGTCGGCGTCGGGGCCGGCTGCGCGGCGGTCGGGACCGAGCCCTCGACCTGCACGAACTGGCCGCTCTGCGGGACGACCGTTTCTGCGGGGGCCTCGGCGGACGCCTGGGGCTCCTGCGGCTGCGCGGCCCACGGCTCGGCGCCCTGCGGGGCCGTCTGCTGGTCCTGCGCGATGTCGAAGTACTCGGGGCCGGTGGTCGGCGGCCCGGGGGTCCGTACGGGCACGGGCGCGGGGCCGGTGGGCACCAGGGGCTCGGGGGCGGGCGCCGGCACCGGCTGCGGCGCGGGCACCGGGGCGGCCGGGCCCCGGTCGGCGAGCGAGCGGACGACGCCGCCGGTGGCGGCGTCCGGGACCGGCGGGCCCATGTGGAGCGGGCGGCGGGACGGCGGGGGCACACGGACGCCGCCGAGGTCCACGGAGCCGGTGTCGCGGCCGGCGGCCTCGTGGGCGCCGGTGTCGAGGATGCCGGGCTCGTAGCCGTGGGCGGTGGCGACGGGCTCCTGCGGGGCGACGGGAACGCCGTGCGCCGGGATGCCCAGCGGAGGCTGCGGGGCGAGCGGCACGCCCTGCGGCGGAGTCGCGCCGGCCGCCGGGAGCCCGTGCGGCGGGGTGGCCGGGGCGGTCAGCTGGTCGGCGAGGACGAGGCCCTCCGGCAGCGGGCCGGTGAGCGGGTCGTGCAGCGGGTCGGTGAGCGGGTCCGGCAGGGGGTCCGTGAGCGGGTCGCCCAGCGGGGCGGCGGCCTGCGGCACCGAGCCGTGGTCCGCGCCCTCGGGGGCGCCCTGCGCCGGGACCCCGGGCGGGGCGGGGACGGCGACCGGCGGGGCGGGCACGACGCCCGGGGCCTGCTCGCTCCAGGCGCCCTGGGCGCCCGGCATCAGGAGCATGTCGTCGTCTTCGGGAAGCTGCCCGGGGAGCGGGCCGGAGGGGTCCAGGAAGGTGTACGCGCCCGGAGCGGGGATGCCCGGCTGCTCGACCATGCCTGCGTTCTCCGGCAGTCCCTCGCCCGGGACCTGGCCGGTGTCCGTCATGCGTACCCCTCGCCCATCGTTGTGTTCGTTCAGAGCTGCGCCCGTCAACGAGAACGAGCGCGTGCGCCGCGCGGCACGGAGGCGCGCCGACACCCAAGCATTGTCGCGGCCCGCGGCCATCGTGACAGGCGGATCCGCCACGGTGCGCTGTGGACTGCGCCACGTCGCGCGGTCCCCCCGGTGTCCCGCACGCCGATGACCGTCGGGAACGGGTCAAGGCGGTCGTCGTTTCAGGACATTGACGAACAACATGCCGAACGTCCCCGTGCGGTACAACAATCGGCCAGCCTACCTGCCCCGGCGGGCGGCCGGGTCACGGGGCGCCGGTGGTCCGGCGGCCTGTGAGCAGGAAGACGACGGAGCGTTCGCGCTCGGTCCAGTCGGTGGGATCGAGGCCGACGGTCTGCAGCAGGAGGGTCTCGACGGCGTAGCCGCCGGCGCCGAGGGCGGCGCCGATCGCCTCGGCCTCGTCGCGGGTGGTGGCGTGGGCGGCGATCCGCTCGGGCCGGCGGTCGGCGCAGGCGGTGACGACGGGGACGCCGCCCGCCCCGATCCGTACGACGTCGGGTTCGGGGAGGCTCTCCAGGACGTGCGGGGCGCGGCCGGTGACGGTCTGGAGGAGGACGCCGTGGCGGCGGGCGGCGGCCTCGGTGCGGGTACGGGCGGCGGGGTCGGCGTCGACGGCGATGACGGCGGCGCCGAAGCGGGCCGCCTCGACGGCGAAGGTCCCGCCGGCGCTGCCGACGTCCCAGACGAGGTCGCCGGCGCGGGGGCCGAGACGGGCGAGCTGGACGGCGCGGAGGGTGGGGTCCTGGCCGACGCCGGGGTGGTCACCGGTCTCGTGGTCACCCGCGGGGCCGGCCCAGCCCCGGACGGAGCCGGCGGCCGGGTCGTGGCCCATCAGCCAGGGGGCGGCGGAGGCTCCGGTGCCGCCGGCGCCTCCGATGACGAGGACGACGTTGGGGTCGCGCCAGGTGTGGTCGGCTGCCTTGTCGGAGGTGAGTACGGAGACCTGTTCGCGGGTGGTGCCGAGCTCCTCGCAGACGACGAAGGTGCGGTGCACGCCGTCGAGGAGGAGGGCGAGCTCGGCCGGGCCGGCGCCCGGGGAGGTGAGGACGGCGACCTTGGGGTGGGCGCGGCAGACGTTGACGGCGCGGCGCAGGGTGCGCTGGTGGGCGACGACGACGCGGGCGTCGTCCCAGGGCATGCCGGCGCGGGCGAAGGCGGCGGCGACCGAGGAGACGGCGGGGACGACCTCGACCTCCAGGCCGTGCTCGGGGGCGCGCAGGGTGCGGACCACGCCGAAGAAGCCGGGGTCGCCGTCGGCGAGGACGACGGCGGTGCCGCGGTGGCCCGCGATCCGCCGGGCGGCGAGGCCGACGCTGCCGAGCCGGACGCGCTCGGCGCCGGGGGGCACCTCGGGGAGCGCCAGGTGGTGGGCGGCGCCGGCGACCAGGGTGGCGGCCGAGAGCGCGGACCGGGCCGCCGCGGTGAGGGGCGAGCCGTCCCAGCCGATCACCGTGACCCGGTCGGCCATCGCGTCTGTCTCCTGTGGTGTCGTCGCAGGTCGGGGGCGTGCCGAGCGTACCCCGGGCAGGCGTCCCCGGGGCTCAGCTCCAGTCCGTGTACGAGGAGTATCCGGCCTCGGCCATCTGGTCGGCGACGCCGTCGAGGTCCTCGGGGAGGAGGCCCCAGACGATGAAGTCGGTGCGCAGGTCGATCCAGCTGCCGTCCTCGGCGCGGGTGCGGGCTATGCAGGCGTTGCGCAGGACGCCCTCGCTGATGCAGCCGATCTTCTGGGCGACCTGCTGGGAGGCGGTGTTGTCCGCCGCGGTGCGCAGTTCGATGCGCTCGAACTTCTGGTCGGCGAAGAGCCACTGGGCGGTGGCGAGGGCGGCCTCGGAGGCGTATCCCTCGCCGCGGGCCCAGGGGGCGACGATGTAGGAGAGCTCGGTGGAGCGGACCCGCCAGTGGGTCTTTCCCAGCTGGACGACGCCCACCAGACGCTGCGTCAGGAACTCGGTGACGGCGAGGTCGAGGCCCCGGCCCGCGGCCCGTTCGGCGGGGGCGTACTCGGTGATCCAGCGGCGTGCGGCGTCCTCGGTGAAGGGCTGGGGAACGGCCGTCCACGCACCGACCATCTCGTCGTTCATCATCTCGGCCAGAGCCGGGACGTCGGCCTCTTCGAGCGCGCGCAGCACCAGCCGGTCCGTGCTGATGGAGATGTCCGGAAAGGTGGTAGTCATGCGCAGCTCCGTACCGAAGACCGTCCGTTGAGACCGTGAACGCACAGCATGCAGCATGGGACGCGGCGTGCGCATGGCCGGGTCGGACATGGGGGTGACGCGCGGAAGGCCCCGCGCGCCGGACGGGGCGGGCGGGGCCTTCCGCTCAAGGACTCTACCGGTGGCCTTACTTGGCGGCGCCGAAGGCGGGGATGACGGAGCCCTTGTAGGTGTCCTCGATGTACTTCTTCACCTCGGGCGAGTTGAGGAGCTCGGCGAGCTTCTGCACGCGGGCGTCCTTCTCGTTGCCCTCCTTGACGGCGAGGAAGTTGGCGTACGGGTTGCCCTCCGCCTTCTCCAGGACCAGGGCGTCCTTCGCCGGCGAGAGGTCGGCCTCGATGGCGTAGTTGCCGTTGATGACGGCGGCGTCCACGTCGTTCAGGGCGCGGGGCACGGTGGCGGCCTCCAGCTCCTTGAACTCCAGGCCCTTCTTGTCGGTGATGTCGGAGAGCTTGGCGTCGGTGCCGACGCCGTCCTTGAGGGTGATGAGGCCGTTCTCCGCGAGGAGGTGGAGCGCGCGGCCCTCGTTGGTGGTGTCGTTGGGGACGGCGACGGTCTGGCCGGCCTTGATGTCCTTCACCGACTTCAGGCTCTTGGAGTAGAGGCCGAGCGGCTCCAGGTGGACGTTCACCACCGGGACGATGGTGGTCTTGTTCTTCTTGTTGAAGTCGTCGAGGTACGGCTTGTGCTGGAAGAAGTTGGCGTCGACCTGGCCGGACTGGGTGGCGGTGTTCGGCAGGACGTAGTCCGTGAACTCCTTCACCTCCAGCTTCAGGCCGGCCTTCTCGGCCAGGTTGTCCTTGACGAAGTTGAGGATGTCGGCGTGCGGCGTCGGGGACGCGGCGACGACGAGCGCCTTGTCGGCGGAGGCGGCGCCGTCCTTGCTGGAGGACGGGTCCGAGGAGGTGCCGCAGGCGGAGAGGCCGAGCGCCAGGGCGGTGACGGAAGCGAAGCCGGCGGTGAGCTTGATGTTCTTACGCACGAAGAGTGCCTCTTTCATGTGGAGCGGTGGACGCCTGGACAACAAGTCCGGGCTGTTTTCTTCGGGTGCCGAAACGTTTCGTGCCGCGGCCGCGAAGAGGTCTGGGGTGCCGTCAGGCGGTGCGGCCCCGGCGGGCCAGGAGCCGTACGGCGCCGTCGCCGAGGAGCTGGACGACGGTGACGATCGCGACCAGGACGACGACGGTGACGAGCATGAAGGTGGTGTCGAAGCGCTGGTATCCGTAGGTGACGGCCTTGGAGCCGAGGCCCTCGCCGCCGACCGCGCCGGCCATCGCCGAGTAGCCGATGAGCACGATGACGGTGGTGGTGACGGCGGCGACCAGCGAGGGCAGGGCCTGCGGGAGCAGCACCTTGCGGACGATGGTCGGGATGCCGCCGCCCATGGACTGGACGGCTTCGACGAGGCCGTGGTCGACCTCGCGGATCGCGGTCTCGACGAGGCGCGCGAAGAAGGGGATGGCGCCGATGGCGAGCGGCACGATCATCGCGGTGGGGCCGATGAAGGTGCCGACGACGAAGGTCGTGAACGGGATCAGGGCGATCAGCAGGATGATGAACGGCAGCGAGCGGCCGATGTTCACGATCGCACCGACGACCTTGTTCACGGGCCGGTTCTGGAGCAGTCCGCCCTTGTCCGTGAGGACGAGGAGGATGCCGAGCGGCAGGCCGCCGACGATGGTGACGACGGTGGCCCAGAGGACCATGTAGAGGGTGTCGACCGTGCCCTGTTCGAGCAGGGGGCGCATCTCTTCCCAGGTCACTTGGCACTCTCCTTCACGAGCACGTGCTGCTGGACGGGCACCGCGGGCGCGGCGTCGTCCTGCGGGTCTTCGACGCGTTCGACCTGGAGGCCCTGCTCGCGCAGGAAGCCGACCGGGACGACGTTCTCCTCGTACCGTCCGGGCAGTTCGATCCGCATGCGGCCGATCTGCTTCCCGCCGACGGTGTCCATCGCGGCCCCGAGGATGGAGATGTCGATGTTGTACGTGCGGGAGAGCTGCGAGATCACCGGCTGGGTGGCGGCCTCGCCGTGGAAGGTGACGTCGACGACCGTGCGGTCGGGGCCGCCGGCGTGGCCGCTGACCGGGAAGAGCTCGGCGGCCAGCTGGGAGCCGGGGGTGGCGAGGAGTTCGGCGACGGTGCCGGACTCGACGATCCGGCCCTTCTGCATCAGGGCGGCGGAGTCGCAGATGGTCTTGACGACGTCCATCTCGTGCGTGATGAGCAGGACGGTGAGGCCGAGCTGCCGGTTGAGGTCGCGCAGGAGCTGGAGGATGGAGCGGGTGGTCTCCGGGTCGAGGGCGCTGGTGGCCTCGTCGGAGAGGAGGACCTTGGGCTCGCCGGCCAGGGCGCGGGCGATGCCGACGCGCTGCTTCTGGCCGCCGGACAGCTGGCCCGGGTAGTTCTTCGCCTTGTCGGCGAGGCCGACGAGGTCGAGGAGCTCCAGGGCGCGGCGGGAGCGCTCGGCGCCCGGGACGCCCAGGATCTCCAGGGGGAGCTCGATGTTGTCCTTGACGGTGCGGGAGGACAGCAGGTTGAAGTGCTGGAAGACCATGCCGATGGTGCTGCGGGCCCGGCGGAGGTCCTTGCCGGCCCGGCGGCCCTTGCCGGCGAGGGCGGTGAGGTCGACGCCGTCGACGGTCACCGTGCCGGAGGTGGGGCGCTCCAGGAGGTTGACGCAGCGGATCAGGGAGGACTTGCCGGCGCCGCTCTGGCCGATCACGCCGAAGACCTCGCCCTCGCGGACGTGGAGGTCGACGCCGTCCAGGGCGGTGACCTGGCGGCCGCGTGACTCGTAGACCTTGGTCAGGCCCGAAGTGGTGATCACAGGGGTTTCCGTCACTGTCGAGTGCGCGACGCGTGGGTCCGCCGTGCACGGGGCATTCGTCTGTCGGACAGTCAGGCGCACGGGAAGCCGCTCCGGCGGGCGGCCGGGGTGGCGGTGTGCGCGGGGCAGGCACGGTCCGGCGCCGGTGGGGCGGGCGGATCGGCTCGGCCGTCGGGGTCTCGCTTCGGGGCGCGAGGCTCAGGCGGGGGCCCTCAGAAGGCGCACATTCGACACATACAACGAGCACCGGGCGTCGTGATCGCCTCGGTCGCAAGGATGCGGCTGCTCGTCGTGGTCATGGCTGCAAGTAAAGCATGCGCAGTCGCGAACGGAAGTCCGGTGTCCGCATTCCGGACAGCGCTGAGACGCGGAGCGGACGGCGCCGGCGGCGGCCCCGCCCCGTGCGGCCTGCGGTGGAGAGGGCCTCGGCACGGCGCCGGAGGAGGGGCCGGGAGGCGGTGGATGTGGCCAAGGCCACGGCCCCGCGGCACGACGGGGGCGTGCGGCGGCGGGGCCGAGCGCATCGGGCCATTCGGCCCGTAATACCCTCGGGCGCATGCTTGACGCCCTCACGGTCGCGGTCTCGGTGGCCGCGCTCGCCCTCGCCGCCTGGTGCGGCTTCGCCGCCTACCGGGACCAGCCCACCAAGGACTGGCACTTCATCGGCATGGCCGTGGTGACCTTCCTGGTCCTGGTCCAGCTGATCGTCGGCATCGTGCAGCTGGTCCGCGGCGAGAAGGCCGAGGAGGGCACGACGATCTTCGTGGCCTATCTGCTCGGCGCGCTGTGCGCGGTGCCGATCGCCGGCTTCATGTCGCTGGCCGAGCGGACCCGCTGGGGTTCGGCGACGGTGGCGGCGGGCGCGGTCGTGCTCGCCGTGCTCGAAGTGCGTCTCTTCGACATCTGGACGGTGGGCTGACCATGGCGGGGACGCGGGAGACCCAGGAGCGGACCGCAGCGGAGGGCGGCCGGACCCGGCTCGTCACGGGCCCGGGCATGCTGCTGCTGTGGCTGTACGGCGTGATGTCGGTGGGCGCGGCCTCGCGCTCGGTCTACGAGATCAGCGCCAAGTTCGGCGAGGCGCCGCTGGCGTACACGCTCTCCGCCGTGGCGGCGGTCGTCTATGTGTTCATCACGTACACGCTGGTGCGGGGCGGCGAGACGGCCCGCAGGGCGGCGCTGGTGTGCTGCGCCGCCGAGCTCGCGGGCGTGCTGGTCGTGGGGACCTGGACGCTGGTGGAGCCGTCGGCCTTCCCCGACTCCACGGTGTGGTCGGAGTTCGGCTACGGCTACGTCTTCATCCCGGTGCTGCTTCCGCTGAGCGGCATCTGGTGGCTCCGGCGGTCGCGTACCGCCTGAGGGCCGTCAGGCGGCCTTCTCCAGGGTGACCAGGGTGAGCCGGGGGCCGACCTCGCGGGCGCCGACCTGGGCGTAGCCCTTGGCGCGGTAGAGGCGGAGGTTGCCCTCGCTGCGGTGGCCGGTGAAGAGCTGGAAGCGCTTGGGGGCGTCGTCCGTGCCCTCGCTGTGGCGCTCGATGGCGTCGAGGAGCCGGCCGCCGATGCCGTGGCGGCGCATGCGCGGGTGGACGATGAGCTTGGCGATGTGCGCGGTGCCGTCCTCGTCGGTGCGGGCGCGGACGGAGGCGATCACCTCGTCGCCGAGCCGGGCCACCAGTCCGTATCCCTCCGCCAGCTCGGCGCGGACGGCGTCGAGCGACTGGGTGAGGGGCTCGATGGACCAGTCCCCGTAGAGCTCGGCCTCGCTCTGGTAGCAGAGGTACTGCAGCTTCAGGATCTGCTCCGCGTCGCGCGCGTCCGCCGCCGAGATGGTCACACTCAGGCCCATGTGTGCATGCCTCCGCTCATCGGGTCACCGATCGGTACCCCGCACCCTTCCCCTCCGGGCGGACGCGGGAACCTCTGCCGCGAGCATTCTGCGCAGGCATCCCAGGCAACGGGAACGCATCGGCCCCAGACTGCCTTGTGAGATACCCAACGTTCCTGCGATTTCCCGGTAGGTGGGGTCCGCGGGGTCGAGCATCGCGTTCAGGAGGCGGGGGCAGCGGCCGGGGGTCCGGGTGACGGCGGCACGGAGGGTGCGGCAGCGTTCGGCGGTGAGGGCGGAGCCCTCCGGGGAGCCGTGGTCCGGCTCCGGGCCCTGGGGCGCCTCCCCGTGGTACGGGCGCTCGCGGCCGCTGGTGCGGCGGGCCCTGCGGGCCTCGGCGCGGACGGCCCGGCGGAGCCAGTCGGCGGGGCGGTCGGGGGCGCCGTCGGCGCGGAGCCGTTCCAGGAGCCGCAGCCAGACGGCCTGTTCGAGGTCGCCGGGCTCGATCCCGGCGGCCGCGGCCTCGGCCCGCGATTCGGCGGCGAGCAGCGGCGTCAGGGTGGCGAGGAGGGTTTCCGGGGAGGTCATGACCGCCACGATGCGGCGGCGTGGGGGCGCGGTTGCGTTCCGGGCGGGGAACCACCCGGTCGGCGTACGGCACCGGCTGCCGGTCCCGGTCCGGCCCGCCGGTCGGCGGGCCGGACCGGTCGGCGGGTCAGCGGTCGCGGAAGTCCGCGGCGGCCAGCAGGGCGGTGTCGGGGTTGTCGGAGAAGACGCCGTCGATGCCGGTCTCGAAGTACCGCCGCAGGGCGCCGAAGGCGTCGCCGTAGGCGGCCGGGTCGGTGCCCCGGCGGAAGTCGGCGGGCAGGAAGGTGTTCTCGTTGCGCTGGGTGTACGGGTGGAGGATCAGGCCCTCCGCGTGGGCGTCCCGCACCAGGGTGGTCGGGGTGCCCAGCCGGCCCGTGGCGTCCTTGGGGATCACCAGGTCGAGGGTGGGGCCGATGCCCTGGGCGTACGAGGCGATCCAGCGCAGTCCGGCCGGGGTGACGAGGTCGGCGACGGTCCGCGGGTCGCCGGCCTCGACGAAGTCCCAGGGGCGGGTGGCCGCGCCGGAGAGCAGGACGACGAGCGGGGAGTCGACCAGCTTCGCCAGGCGCTGGACGCTGCTGGGCTCGAAGGACTGGAGGAAGACGGCGGAGTGCGCGCGGTGGCGGCCGTAGCGGCGGAGGAGCTTCGCCAGGCGCTCCTCCAGGCCGAGGCCGATCGAGCGGAAGTACGAGGGGTGCTTGGTCTCGACGTGGAGCCAGATCTCGCGGCCCCGGCGGCGGCCCTCCTCGTCGGCCCAGCGCAGGACCTCCTCGAAGGTGGGGACGGTCCAGCGGCCGTCGTACAGGGTGTTCTCCTGGCGGGTGCCGGGGATGCGCTCCTTGGCACGGAGGGTCTTCAGCTCGGCGAGGGTGAAGTCCTCGGTGAACCAGCCGGTGTACGAGACGCCGTCGACCGACTTGGTGGTCCTGCGGGAGGCGAACTCGGGGTGGTCGGCGACGTCGGTGGTGCCGGTGATGTCGTTCTCGTGGCGGCAGACCAGGTGCCCGTCCTTGGTGGGGACGAGGTCCTGCTCGATGACGTGGGCGCCGAGGTCCAGGGCGTGCCCGTACGAGCCGAGGGTGTGCTCGGGGCGGTAGCCGCTGGCGCCGCGGTGGGCGATGACGGTCGGGACGGGGAGCGAGCGGTAGCCGCGCCCGTGGCCCTGGCCGTGCGGGCGGCCGGTCTCGGCGGCCTGCGCGGTGCCCGCGCCGGCGGCGAGTCCGGCGGAGGCGCCGAACGCGGCGGCGCCGGCCGCTCCGAGTACCGTGCGGCGGGCCGGGGTCCGGGGTGCGCCCTGGGTCATGGAGGTCCTCCTGTGTGATGTCCCGCACCTGTCGGTGGGTGGACCCGACGCTAGGCAGTGATCCCCTACGGGCGGCAGACCTGGGCCGAACATGGCGGAAACACGCGTCAACACCGTGTATCCGTTCGGTGAACCCGATGTGCGCACGGCCGTGACCCGCGAGTATCGTCGCGTGCTGCACCGTCGGCTCCCGGAGCCGCCCGCCCGACACCGGAGGAACCGTTGTCCCGTCTCGCGATCGTGAAGGCCACTCTCGGTCCGGTCCTGCGCCTGATGTTCCGCCCCCGCGTCGAGGGAGCCGAGAACGTCCCCGGGACCGGTCCGGTGATCCTCGCGGGCAACCACCTCACCTTCATCGACTCGATGATCATGCCGATCTGCCTGGACCGCCCGGTCTACTTCATCGGCAAGGACGAGTACGTGAAGGGCAAGGGCATCAAGGGCCGGCTGATGGCGTGGTTCTTCACCAGCGTCGGCATGATCCCGGTGGACCGCGACGGCGGGCGCGGCGGTGTCGCGGCGCTGATGACGGGCCGCCGGGTGCTGGAGGAGGGCAGGATCTTCTCGATCTACCCGGAGGGCACCCGCTCCCCCGACGGCCGGCTCTACCGGGGCCGTACGGGCGTGGCCCGGCTGACGCTGATGACGGGCGCTCCGGTGGTGCCGTTCGCGGTGATCGGCACGGACAAGGCGCAGCCGGGCGGGGCGGGCTTCCCGCGCCCGGTGCAGGTGACGGTCCGCTTCGGCGAGCCGCTGGAGTTCTCCCGGTACGAGGGCATGGACCGCGACCGGTACGTGCTGCGCGCGGTGACGGACTCGGTGATGGCGGAGGTCATGCGGCTGTCGGGCCAGGAGTACGTGGACATGTACGCCACGAAGGCGAAGGAAGCCGCCTGACGGCGAGCGGTACGCGCGGAGGGCGCCCCCGGGATCCGGGGGCGCCCTCCTGCGTGCGGCGGGTGGATCAGTGCTCGACGCCGTCCGCGAGCTTCTGGTCCTTCAGGAGGAACCAGGCGGCCACGGCGGTCGCGAGGAGGACGGCCGCGCCGACGCCGGCGGCGATCCTGAGGCCGTCGACGAAGGCGTCCTGGGCGGCCGTCACCAGCGCCTGCGCGCGGGCGGGGTCGAGGGCGCCGGACGCCTCGACGGCGCCGCCGAGCGAGTCGTGGGCGGCCGCGGCGACGTCCGACGGGACGCCGGGCGGGGTGGTGAAGCCCCGGTAGACGCCGGTGACGATGGAGCCGAGGACGGCGATGCCGAGTGCGGCGCCGAGTTCGTACGCCGTCTCGGAGACGGCGGACGCGGATCCGGCCTGGTCCTTGGGGACGCTGGAGAGGATCACGTCGGCGGTGACGGTGAAGGCGAGACCGGCGCCGACACCGACGACGAGCAGGCTCGCGCCGAGGAGCGGGTAGCCGGTGGTCCGGCCGATGACGGTCAGGACCGCGAGGGCGAGGCCGATGGCGGCGAGGCCGCCGGCGACGGCCGTGCGGACCGAGAAGCGGCGGGCGAACCGGCCGGCGAGCAGACCGGCGGTCACCGATCCGACGGCGGCGGGCAGCTCGGCCAGGCCGGCCTCCAGCGGTGCGCGGCCCTGCACCAGCTGGAAGAACTGGGACAGGAAGAACACCAGGCCGGCGAGGCCGAGGATGGTCAGCAGGTCGGCGAGGACGGCGCCGGAGAAGCCGCGGTTGCGGAAGAGGCGCATGTCCAGGAGCGGGGCCGGCAGGGTGAGCTGGCGGCGGACGAACCAGGTGAGGCCGCCGGCGCCGACGAGGGTGGCGACGGCCACGTCGAGGGTGAGGCCGTGCGAGGCCAGTTCCTTGACCGCGTAGACGACGCCGATCATGCCGACGAGGGAGAGGCCGACGCTGGGGACGTCCCACGGGCCCGGGTTCGGGTTCTTCGACTCGGGGATCAGCTTCACGCCGACGACGACCAGGACGGCCATCACGGGCAGGTTGATGAGGAAGACCGAGCCCCACCAGAAGTGCTCCAGGAGGAAGCCGCCGACGACCGGGCCGACGGCGGCACCGGCCGAGGCCATGGCGCCCCAGATGCCGATGGCGAGGCTGCGCTCGCGCGGGTCGTGGAAGAGGTTCCGGATGAGGGCCAGGGTGGACGGCATGAGGGTGGCGCCGGCGACACCGAGCAGGGCCCGGGCGGCGATCATCATCTCGGGGCTGGTCGCGTAGGCGTTCAGGACCGAGACGGCGCCGAACGCGGTGGCGCCGATCAGCAGCAGCTTCTTGCGGCCGATGCGGTCGCCGAGGCTGCCCATGGAGACGAGCAGGCCGGCGATGACGAAGGAGTAGACGTCGCCGATCCAGAGCAGCTGGGTGCCGGTCGGCTTCAGGTCCTCGGAGAGGAACGGGGTCGCCAGGCCGAGCACGGTGGCGTCCACGGCCACGAGCAGCACGGCCAGGACGAGCACGGCGAGGGCGAGCCACCGGCCGGGACGGCGCACGCCCTCGATATGGCTCTCGTGCTGAACGGTTTCGGTGATCACTTCTCCACGCTCCTGCGCGCTCCGCCGAGCAGCAGCTCGGCGATCATGTAAGAAAAGTCGTTGGCGGCGACCCGCCCGTCGGCGACGGCCCAGGCTCCCGAGCCGATCAGCCCGTAGAACGCCTCGCACAGCCAGGCGGGGGTCAGGTCGATCCGGAAGGTGCCCTCCTCCTGGCCGCGCCGGAAGAAGGCGACGAGCCGGGCGTCGAGCCGGGCCCAGCCCTCGTTCTGCCCGTCCCCCTCGAACAGCTGGTTCTCGGTGACGAGGAAGGCGAGCAGCGGGGCCACGGGCTGGGCGGCGGCGACGAGCCGGCGCACCGCCTCGTCGGCGGGCCCCTCCTCGATCCGGGCCGACTCCAGGGCGGCCTCGGTCTCCTCGATGCACAGCTGCTCCAGCGCCCGCACGAGCGCGTCCCGGCCGGCGAAGTGCCGGTGGAGGGTGGCCCGGCCGATGCCCGCGGCCCGGGCGACCTCGTCCATGGTGGCGGTCGCCTTGCGGGAGAGCAGGGCGGCGGCGGTGCGGAGCACCTGGGTGCGATCGACTGACATGAGACGACCATACACCGAATGAGACATGAATGTCTCACCTAAAATTCTGATGCCTCACCGAGAGGGGGAACGGGATGCTGTGGACATGACGAAGCCGCTGCTGTTGATCGACGTGGACGGACCGCTCAATCCCTACGCGGCGAAGGCCGAGCGCCGGCCGGGGGGGTACACGACCCATCGGATGCGGCCGGCCGGCTGGTTCGAGACCAAGCCGCTGCGGGTGTGGCTGAACCCGGGGCACGGGGCGGAGCTGCTCGCGCTGGCGGAGGCGTACGAGCTGGTGTGGGCGACGACGTGGAAGGACGAGGCCAACGAGTGGATCGGGCCCCACCTGGGGCTGCCCGAGCTGCCCTTCATCGACTGGCCGACGATGCACGGGGCCGCCCCGCGCGGGACGTTCTGGAAGACCCAGTACATCCTGGAGTACGCGCGGGGGCGGCCGTTCGCATGGGTGGACGACGACATCACGCCGTACGACCACGAGTACGTGGAGCAGAAACACCTCACCGCCGCCCTGCTGCTGCACGTCGACCCCCGGCTGGGACTGCTCCGGCCGGACTTCGACAGGCTCGCGGACTGGGCGGCGGCGCTGTGACGCTGGGGGTGCCCCCTCCGGGGCTACTTCCGCTTGGCGGTGGCCCAGGCGTGCTGGACGACCAGGTCGGCCTTGACCTCGACGAGCTGGACGGCGACGGCGGAGGGGGCGGTGCCGCCCCGGCCGTTCCGGGAGGCGAGGGCACCGGGGACGTTCAGGACCGTGCGGACCTCGGGGGTGAGGTGCTCGGAGATCTTGGCGAACTGCTCGTCGGTCAGCTCGTCCAGCTCCTTGTCCTCGGACTCGGCGACCTTCACGCACTCGCCGGCCACCTCGTGGGCGACCCGGAACGGCACGCCCTGCTTGACCAGCCACTCGGCGATGTCGGTGGCGAGCGAGAAGCCGGCGGGGGCCAGCTCCTCCATGCGCTCCCGGTTGACCGTGAGCGTGGCCATCATGCCGGTGAAGGCGGGGAGCAGGACCTCCAGCTGGTCGCAGGAGTCGAAGACCGGCTCCTTGTCCTCCTGGAGGTCGCGGTTGTAGGCGAGCGGCAGGGCCTTGAGGGTGGCCATCAGGCCGGACAGGTTGCCGATGAGGCGGCCGGACTTGCCCCGGGCGAGCTCGGCGATGTCCGGGTTCTTCTTCTGCGGCATGATCGACGAGCCGGTGGAGAAGGCGTCGTGGAGGGTCACGAAGGAGAACTCCTTCGTGTTCCAGATGATGATCTCCTCCGCGATCCGGGAGAGGTTGACCCCGATCATCGCGGTGATGAAGGCGAACTCGGCGACGAAGTCGCGGGAGGCCGTGCCGTCGATCGAGTTGCCGGCCGAGCCGCGCTCGAAGCCGAGGTCCTTGGCGACCGCCTCCGGGTCGAGCCCGAGGGAGGAGCCGGCGAGGGCGCCGGAGCCGTACGGGGAGACCGCGGTGCGGGTGTCCCACTGGCGCAGCCGCTCGGCGTCCCGGGAGAGGGACTGGGCGTGGGCGAGCACGTGGTGGGCGAAGAGCACCGGCTGGGCGTGCTGGAGGTGGGTCCGGCCGGGCATGGCGACGTCCGGGTGCGCCTCGGCCAGGCCGACGAGCGCGTCCTGGAGGTCGGCGACGAGCCCGCCGATGATCCGGGCGTGGTCCCGGAGGTACATCCGGAAGAGGGTGGCGACCTGGTCGTTGCGGGACCGGCCGGCCCGCAGCTTGCCGCCGAGGTCGGCGCCGAGCCGCTCCAGGAGGCCGCGCTCCAGCGCGGTGTGGACGTCCTCGTCGGCGACGGTGCCGACGAAGGAGCCGTCGGCGACGTCCGCCTCCAGCAGGTCCAGGCCGGCCAGCATCCGGGTCAGCTCGTCCTCGGTGAGAAGGCCGGCCTTGTGGAGCACGCGCGCGTGGGCGCGGGATCCGGCGATGTCGTAGGGCGCGAGGCGCCAGTCGAAGTGGACCGAGGCGGAGAGCTTCGCGAGGGCCTCGGCCGGACCGTCGGCGAAGCGACCGCCCCAGAGCCGGACGTCACCGTTGTTGCTGCTCACTTCTGGTTGCTCCTCGCCTCGACGACCGAAACCCTTGATGCATGAGTATGCAGAACTCTGCATGATTCGTCAATTGGCGTCGACCGGCGGGAAAACCCCAGGTCGGGCGGGCCGGTGCGCGGATACAGTCCGCCGCATGACGAGTGAACGGCTGCTGGGTCCCACGCACTACCTTCGCCGGGGAGAACGGCTTCTGCACGGCAAGGACACGGCTTCGGCGGTGGGCGCGGGCCGTGCCGAGGACTGGGTGCGGCTCGACTCCGACGTCTTCGACGGAACCCTGGACCGCGTGGCCGGCCGGCGCTCCTCGTCGACGTTCCTGCTCGGCGTCCACTGGTTCGACAGCCGCGAGGTGGCCGACTGGGCGACCGCGCCCTACTGGGACGAGGAGGCCGGGGACGGCGGCGCCCCGTCCTGGCACCGGCCGCCCCGCGCCTCCGAGCTCGCCCTGTGCCTGTGCCACGCCGACGCGCGGGTCCGGGCGGCGGCACTGGACGAGGCGGGCCCGGCCGCACCGCTGCCGCTGCTCCTGCTGCGGTGCGCCGACGGCGACGAGCCCGTACGGCGGCGCGCCCGCGCGCACTTCGCCCGGGCGCTCGCCTCCGCCGATGACGACGTGGTGTGGCACCTCGCCGCGCTCGCCCTGCGCGTGGGCGTGCGGCAGCACGGCCTCTGGGGGCGCGACGCGGTGATCGGCCGGATCGGCGGCATCCCGGCGGAGGCGGTGCGGGAACTGCGCGCGAGCGGGGGCTGGGACCGCTGGGACGCCCGGAAGGCCGGGATCCGGGCCGGAGCGGAGTCCCGGGCGCTGGACGAGGACGCGCTGTACGAGATCGCCCTGACCGCCCGCGACCCGAGCGAACGGCTCGAAGGGCTCCGCGCCGCGCTCGGCGACCGCCGGGACCTCGCCGCGCGGAGGCGGTTGCTCGGGTTCCTGGAGGTGGGCGAGGGCTCCGAGGTGCGCGTCCTCGCACTCCGGTACGCCGTGGACACCGGCCTGCTCACCGCCGACGACCTGGCCGGGATCGCCCTCGGCCACCGCGACCGCCACGTCCGACGGCACGCCGCGCGCTCGCTGGCGCGACGGGCCGGGAAGAGCCCCCGGCCGGCCCCGGCGGTGACCCCGGCGGCGTCCGGCGCGGGCACGGACACGGGAGCTGACACCGGCACCGGCAGGGGAGCTGACACCGGCACGCGCGCGGGCGCGGGCGCGGCTGAAGCGTCGTCGTGCTCGTGCGGGGGCGCGCCGCTCGGACCGCCTTCGGGCACGGCCGCGGAGGCCGCCGAGACCGTCCAGACCGCCGAGACCGTCGAAGCCGTCCAGACCGCAGAGGCCGTCGAGGCCGCCGTGGCGCGGCTGCTGGACGCCTCCGACCCCGCCGTCCGGGGCACGGCCGTGGCGTGGCTGCGGGCGGGAGCGGGGGACGGACTCGGGGCGTATCTCGCCGACCCCTCCCCCTGGGTGCGCGGGCTCGCCCGCGACGGCCTGCGGGAGGCGGGAGGCGATCCGCGCGCCCGCCTCCGCGCGCTCTGCGCCGACCCCGCCACCCTCACGGCCCCGGCCGTCAGCGCGCTCGCGGAGCAGCGCCACCCGGAGGACGTACCCCTGCTCCACGCCCTCACCCGGCACGCGGACGGCGCCGTACGGGCCCGGGCGCTGGGCGGGCTGCGGCTGCTGGGCGCCGTGGAGGACGGGGAGCTGCCGCCGTACGCGGACGATCCCGATCCCCGCGTCGGCGCGGTCGTGCTGCGCGTCCTGCGGGACGACCCCGAGGCCCTGCGGAGGCTGCTCGCGCACCGGCACGCGCATGTGCGGGCACGGGCCCTGGTCCTGCTCTCGCGACACCACGGCCTCGGCTGGGACGAGGCCGTGGCGCACCTCGCCGACCCGGCGCCGGAGATGGCCCGGGCGGCGGGCCGGGCCCTGCGGGCCGCCCGCGCGGTCTCCACGGACCGGCTGATCGCCTGCACGGCCCCCGGCGAGCCGGCCGCGCTCCGGACGCTGGCCATGGGGCGCCTGCGGTACCGCTACGAACCCGAGGTCCTGCTCAACGCCCTGCGCCTGCTGGACGACCCCCTGCCGGAAGTGCGCACGGTCGCCCGCGTCAAGGCGGGGCGGGCGAGGTGGGACCGTGACGCCTTCACCGGCCCGCACGCGGACGAGATCCGGACCCTCGCCGAGGCGAACGCCGAGCGGATCGCCGCCTGGCGAGCCGAGCGCGCGCAACGACGCCGGGCGGCACGCGGCCGGTGAACCCCGCCGGGCGGAAATCCCCGGGCGGATACCGTCGGGCGCCCCCTAACCTCGCCCCATGACGGACGAGACGGTGGCGCGGAAGGCGGCGGTACGACGGTTGGGCCGGGGGCTCCCGCTGTACCGGTGCCTGGACGTGACGCGGCCGAAGGCATGGGCCGATCTGGACGGGGACGTGCGGCGGGCGGTCGTCCACGGGGAGCTGAGCCCCACGCACAACTGGCTCACGGGGACGGCGGGCCGGGGATGGCGGCGACTGTGGCGGCCGGCCCCCGCGCCGGAGACCCGGACCCCCACCGAGGCGCGGCTCGCGCTCGCCCTGTGCGACCCCGACGGGCGGATCCGGGAGGCCGCGCTGGCGTACGCGGCGGGGCGGCCGGAGGTGCTGCCGCTGGTCGTGGTGCGGGCGGCGGACTGGGTGGAGCCGGTACGCGCGCGTGCGCTGGCCCTGTTGCGGGCCGAGCTGCCGGGTGCCTCGCACGAGGCGCTCGCCGTCACCGCGCCGGTGGTCCTGCGGCTCGGCGCGCGGCTGCGGGGCGACGCGACGGTGGAGCTCCTCGACGGGGTGCTGCGGGGCGGGGACGCGGCGCGGGTGAACGCGCTGCTCCTCGGCTGCCGCGACGCCGTGACCCGGCGGGCCGCGCTCTCCGTCGTCCTCGACCGCGGGCTGTACGACGGCCTCGGCCTGGCCCTGGTGGCCGCCGGGGACCACGACCCGGTGGTGCAGGAGCGGGCCGCCTCGGCGGCGGTCGCGGCCGGTGAGCCCGACGCGACCGTGCCCGTGCTGCTCGGGGCGCGGTTCGGCCGGGTCCGGGCGGCCGGGGTGACCGCGCTGCGCGGGGCGGGCCGGCACGCGGAGGCGGAGCCGTACCTCCACGACCGGTCGGGGCGGACCCGGGCGTGCGCCCGGTGGGTGGTGCGGCAGGGCGGGGGCGATCCGGTCGCCGTGTACCGGGCCGCCTGCGCCGGGGCGGACGTGCCGGACCGGGCGCCGCTCGGCCTCGGGGAGTGCGGGACGCGGGCCGAGGACGCTCCCCTGCTGCGGGAGTTGACGGCGCATCGGAGCGGACGGGTGCGGGCCTCGGCGGTCGCCGGACTGCGGCTGCTCGACGCGGTGGATCCGGCGCGGACGACGGCGCTGCTCGACGATCCCGAGCCCGCCGTCGTACGGGAGGCGCGGCGCGCCCTGCGGCCCTGGTCCCGCTGATCCCGTGAGACCGCCCGTCACGGGACGGCGTCCCGGACGGATGATGGCCCCATGGGAAAAACGTATGAGCGCATCGACGGGCGTCTGCGTGCCTTCATCGAGGACCAGCCCGTCTACTTCACCGCCACCGCGCCCCTGTCCGGCGACGGTCACGTCAACCTCTCCCCCAAGGGCCGCAAGGGCACCCTCGTCGTCCTCGACGAACTGACCCTGGCCTACGTCGACTTCGGCGGCAGCAGCGCCGAGACCCTCGCCCACCTCCGCGAGCCCGGCAACGGGCGGATCACCCTCATGTGGACCTCCTTCTCCGGGCCGCCGACCGTGGTGCGGGTGCACGGCGACGGCGAGGCGGTGCTGCGGGACGACCCGCGCTGGCCCGCGCTCTTCGCCCGCTTCCCCGAGGAGGCGGTGAAGGACCAGATCAGCGCGCGGGCGATCGTCCTGGTGCGCGCACGGCGGATCAGCGACTCCTGCGGCTTCGCGGTGCCGCTGATGGAGTACCGGGAGGAACGCGCGCTGCACGCCGACTTCTTCAACCGGAAGACGGACGAGGAGTTCAACACGTACTGCGAGGGCAAGGAGCACATCGCCACCAGCCTCGACGGGCTGCCCGCGCTGCCGCTGCCGCTGCCGCCGCTCCCCCGGTCGGGCCAGTAGCGTGGCGGGGGAGTGCGCGGGCGGCCTACCGTCGCCGCCATGCGTACCCTTCTCGCGCTCGGCGCCGCGCTGCTCTCCCTGACGTCCGCCCCGGCTCCCCCGGCCGCTCCCCCTGCCGCTCCCCCGGTGGTCCCGCTGCCCGCGCTGATGGCGGACACCGGGGGCGGCTCCCAGTTGATCACCGCCGTCGCCCCGGAATCCGGCGCCACCACCGGCACCGTCACCTGGTGGGACCGGCGGGGCGGGCGGTGGGTGCGGGCGGGTTCGGCACCGGCCCGGTTCGGGGCGAAGGGGCTGGCCGAGGGCGCCACCCGCCGGCAGGGTACGAACACCACGCCGACCGGCCTCTTCGACCTGCCGTACGCCTTCGGCGTCCGGCCCGCGCCGCCGGGCACGGCGTACCGGTACGTGCGGGCGACCGCGCGCTCGTGGTGGTGCCAGGACAACGCGTCGCGCGCGTACAACCGCTGGGTCGAGGGGCTGCCGGCGGACTGCCGCGCCGGCGAGGCCGAGCACCTCGTCGCGTACCGGACGCAGTACGCGCACGCGCTCGTCATCGGCTTCAACTACGCGCGCCCGGTCCGCATGCGCGGCGCCGGGATCTTCCTGCACGTCGACGGGGCCGGGGCCACGGCGGGTTGTGTCTCCGTGCCGGCGGACGCGATGCGCGCGATCCTGGCCTGGGCGGAGCCGGACCGGCGGCCGCACATCGCCGTCGGCACCCTGCGGGGTCCGACGGCGATCACGCGGTACTGAGCGGGGCTCAGGTGCCCTTCTGCGCGAGGCGCAGCAGGTGGTCGGCGAGGGCCTGGCCGCCGGTGGGGTCGCGGGAGATGAGCAGCAGGGTGTCGTCGCCCGCGATGGTGCCGAGGATGGCGTGGAGTTCGGCCTGGTCGATGGCGGACGCGAGGAACTGGGCGGCGCCCGGCGGGGTCCGCAGCACCACCAGGTTGGCGGACGCCTCGGCGGAGATGAGGAGTTCGCCGGAGAGGCGGCGCATGCGCTCCTCCTTGGCGGACTCGCCGAGCGGGGCCTGCGGGGTGCGGAAGCCGCCCTCGCTGGGGACCGCGTAGATCAGCTCGCCGCCGGTGTTGCGGATCTTCACCGCGCCGAGCTCGTCGAGGTCGCGGGAGAGCGTCGCCTGGGTGACGCTCAGCCCGTCGTCCGCGAGGAGCTTGGCGAGCTGGCTCTGCGACCGCACCGGCTGCCGGTTGAGGATGTCGACGATCCTGCGGTGGCGTGCGGTGCGGGTCTGCGGGACCGACGGCCCTCCGTGCTCGTTCCCCTGCGCGTCGGTCATCGTCGCCTCATTCTCCGGTTCGTCCTTGCCCGTTCGCCTCGTCGAGGACGGCCGGCAGGGCCCGGAGGAAGGTGTCCGCCTCGGCGTCGGTGAGGACCAGCGGGGGCATGATCCGTACGACGTCGGGGGCGGGCGCGTTCACCAGGAGGCCGGCGTCCTGGGCCGCCTGCTGCACCTGGGGTGCGAGGGGCCCGGTGAGCACGATACCCAGCAGGAGGCCCGCGCCACGGACATGGGAGACCAGCGGGTGCCCGAGGCCCTCGATTCCGGAGCGCAGCCGCTCGCCGACGGACTTGACGTGGTCGAGGGCCGCGTCGGCGCCGAGCGTGTCGAGGACGGCCAGGCCGGCGGCGCAGGCGACCGGGTTGCCGCCGAAGGTGGTGCCGTGGTGGCCGGGGGCGAAGAGCGCCGCCGTGTCGCCGAAGGCGACGGTGGCGCCGAGCGGGAGGCCGCCGCCGAGGCCCTTGGCGAGGGTGACGACATCGGGGTCGACGCCCTCGTGGGCCTGGTACGCGAACCAGTCGCCGCAGCGGCCGACGCCGGTCTGCACCTCGTCGAGGACGAGGAGGGTGCCGGTGGCGCGGGTGATCTCCCGGGCGGCCTTGAGGTAGCCGGGCGGCGGGACGACGACGCCGTTCTCGCCCTGGATCGGTTCGATGATGACGAAGGCCGTCTCCTCGGTGACGGCGGCGCGCAGCGCCTCGGCGTCGCCGTACGGGACGTGGGTGACGTCGCCGGGCAGCGGCAGGAAGGGGGCCTGCTTGCCGGGCTGGCCGGTGAGCGCGAGGGAACCCATGGTCCGGCCGTGGAAGCCGCCCTCGGTGGCGACCATGTGGGTCCGGCCGGTGAGCCGGCCGATCTTGAACGCGGCCTCGTTGGCCTCCGCGCCGGAGTTGCAGAAGAAGACCTTGCCGGGGCGGCCGAAGAGCGACAGGAGCCGCTCGGCGAGGGCGACGGGCGGTTCGGCGACGAAGAGGTTGGAGACGTGGCCGAGGCTCCGGATCTGGCGGGAGACGGCCTCGACGACGGCCGGGTGGGCGTGGCCGAGGGCGTTGACGGCGATGCCGCCGACGAAGTCCAGGTACTCCGTGCCGTCGGCGTCCCACACCGTGGCGCCCTCGCCGCGGACGAGGGGCAGGCGCGGGGTGCCGTAGTTGTCCATGAGCGAGTCCTGCCACCGCTCGGTCAGCTGTCCGTTGCTCATGACGCCCCCTGTCCGTCCGGCACGACCATCGTGCCGATGCCCTCGTCGGTGAAGATCTCCAGCAGGATGGAGTGCTGGACGCGCCCGTCGATGACGCGGGCGGTGGTGACGCCGTTGCGGACGGCGTGCAGGCAGCCCTCCATCTTGGGGACCATGCCGCTGGAGAGGTCGGGCAGCAGCTTCTCCAGCTGGCTCGCGGTGAGGCGGCTGATGACCTCGTCGCTGTGCGGCCAGTCCTCGTAGAGGCCCTCGACGTCGGTCAGGACCATCAGCGTTTCGGCGCCCAGCGCCGCAGCGAGTGCCGCAGCCGCCGTATCAGCATTGACGTTGTAGACATGTCCGTCGTCCTGGGAGCGGGCGATGGAGGAGACGACCGGGATGCGGCCGTCCTCCAGGAGCGCCTGGATGGCGCCGGTGTCGATGGCGGTGATCTCGCCGACGCGGCCGATGTCGACGCGTTCGCCGCCGATCTCCGGCCGGTGCTTGGTGGCGGTGATGGTGTGGGCGTCCTCGCCGGTGAGGCCGACGGCGAGCGGGCCGTGCTGGTTGAGCAGCCCGACGAGCTCGCGCTGGACCTGGCCGGCCAGCACCATCCGTACGACGTCCATGGCGTCCTCGGTGGTGACCCGCAGGCCGGCCTTGAACTCGCTGACGATGCCGTGCCGGTCGAGGGCGGCGCTGATCTGGGGGCCGCCGCCGTGCACGACGACCGGCTTGAGGCCGGCGTGGCGGAGGAAGACGACGTCCTGGGCGAAGGCGGCCTTCAGCTCCTCGTCGATCATGGCGTTGCCGCCGAACTTGATGACGACGGTCTTGCCGTGGTGGCGGGTGAGCCAGGGCAGCGCCTCGATCAACGTCTGGGCCTTCGGGAGGGCGTTGTGCTTCCGCGTGGCGTTGGTCATGACGAGTACGCGCTGTTCTCGTGGACGTAGTCGGCGGTCAGGTCGTTGGCCCAGATCACGGCGGACTCGGAGCCGGCGGCGAGGTCGGCGGTGACGACGACCTCGCGGTAGCGCATGTCGACGAGGTCGCGGTCCTCGCCGACGGAGCCGTTCTTGCACACCCAGACGCCGTTGATGGCGACGTTCAGCTCGTCGGGCTCGAAGGCGGCGGAGGTGGTGCCGATGGCGGAGAGCACCCGGCCCCAGTTGGGGTCCTCGCCGTGGATGGCGCACTTGAGGAGGTTGTTGCGGGCGATGGAGCGGCCCACCTCGACGGCGTCGTCCTCGGTCGCCGCGTTGATCACCTCGATGCGGATGTCCTTGCTGGCGCCCTCGGCGTCGCCGATGAGCTGGCGGGCGAGGTCGGCGCAGACCTCCCGGACGGCCTCGGCGAAGTCGGCCTGGGCGGGGGCGGTGCCGGAGGCGCCGGAGGCGAGGAGCAGGACGGTGTCGTTGGTCGACATGCAGCCGTCGGAGTCGACCCGGTCGAAGGTGAGCCGGGTCGCGGTGCGCAGGGCCGCGTCCAGGCCCGCCGCGTCGACGTCGGCGTCGGTGGTGAGGACGACGAGCATGGTGGCGAGGCCGGGGGCGAGCATGCCCGCACCCTTGGCCATGCCGCCGACCGTCCAGCCGTCCTTGCCCGCGACGGCCGTCTTGTGGACGGTGTCGGTGGTCTTGATGGCGATGGCGGCCTTCTCGCCGCCGTGGGCGGAGAGTTCGGCGGCGGCCTTCTCGACGCCCGGGAGGAGCTTGTCCATGGGGAGCAGGACGCCGATGAGACCGGTGGAGGCGACGGCGACCTCGCCCGCGCCGATCTCCAGGACCTCGGCGGCCTTCTCGGCGGTGGCGTGGGTGTCCTGGAAGCCCTGGGGGCCGGTGCAGGCGTTGGCGCCGCCGGAGTTGAGGACGACGGCGGTCAGTTCGCCGTCGGCGAGGACCTGCTGGGACCAGAGGACCGGCGCGGCCTTGACGCGGTTGGACGTGAAGACTCCCGCGGCGGCGCGGCGGGGCCCGGTGTTGACCACGAGGGCCAGGTCCGGGTTGCCGTTCTGCTTGATCCCGGCGGCGATGCCCGCCGCCGTGAATCCCTGCGCTGCGGTGACGCTCATGGAGCGACTCCAATCGTGGAGAGTCCGGTGTCCTCGGGAAGGCCGAGGGCGATGTTCATGCTCTGCACCGCGCCGCCCGCGGTGCCCTTGGTGAGGTTGTCGATGGCGCTGATCGCGATGATCCGGTGGGCGTTCGCGTCGTACGCGACCTGGATGTGAACGGCGTTGGAACCGTGGACGGACGCCGTGGCGGGCCACTGCCCCTCGGGGAGGAGGTGGACGAAGGGCTCGTCCGCGTACGCCTTCTCGTAGGCGGTGCGGACGGCCTCGGCGGTCGTGCCGGGCTTCGCGGCGGCGGTGCAGGTGGCGAGGATGCCGCGGGGCATCGGCGCCAGGGTGGGGGTGAAGGAGACGGTGACCCGCTCGCCGGCCGGGCCGCTGAGGTTCTGGATCATCTCGGGGGTGTGCCGGTGGCCGCCGCCGACGCCGTACGGGGTCATGTTGCCCATGACCTCGCTGCCGAGGAGGTGCGGCTTGAGGGCCTTGCCGGCGCCGGAGGTGCCGGAGGCGGCGACGATCACGGCCTCCGGCTCGGCCAGCCCGCCCGCGTACGCGGGGAAGAGGGCGAGCGAGACGGCGGTGGGGTAGCAACCGGGCACCGCGATGCGCTTGGACCCCTCCAGCGCGGCGCGGGCGCCCGGCAGTTCGGGGAGGCCGTAGGGCCAGGTGCCGGCGTGCGGGGAGCCGTAGTACGTCTCCCAGTCGGCGGGGTCCTTCAGCCGGAAGTCGGCGCCCATGTCGACGACGAGGACGTCCGGGCCGAGCTGCTCGGCGACGGCGGCGGACTGGCCGTGCGGCAGGGCGAGGAAGACGACGTCGTGCCCGGCCAGCTCCTCGGCGGTGGTGGGCGCGAGGACGCGGTCGGCGAGCGGCAGCAGATGGGGCTGGAGGCCGCCGAGCCGCTGGCCGGCGTTGGAGTGGCCGGTCAGGGTGCCGATCTCGACGTGGGGGTGGGCGAGGAGGAGACGCAGGAGTTCCCCGCCCGCGTATCCGCTCGCTCCTGCGACTGCTGCTCGTACCGTCATCGAAACCCTCCTCATGGATGGCATGACTATACGTGGCGTCGTAGTTTTATGCAACGAGGCGCGTGGGAGCTTCACTCCTCAGGGTGGCGGGCGGGGCGGCGGGGCGCACCCGCGCCGCGCCCATTTAGTAGCCATGGACATAGTAGCCATGTACTCTACCGGTCATGAGCAAGGGTTCTCCCGGCCCCACGGCCGGTTTCCTGGTGTGGCGGCTCGCCAACAAGTGGCGCGTCGCGGTCGACCGCGCGCTGGCCCCCCTGGGCCTCACCCACGCGCAGTACGTCCTGGTCGCGTCGCTGTACGGCATGGGGCGCTCCGGCGAGCGGCCCAGCCAGCGGCGGCTCGCCGACCACACCGGCCTGGAGGCGCTCTACGTCTCCAAGCTGGCCCGCGCCCTGGAGTCGGCCGGCCTCGTCGAACGCACCCGCGACCCCCGCGACCCGCGCGCCGTCCAGCTCGCCCTCACCGAGGAGGGCCGGACCGTCGCGCGGCGGGCCGTCGACGTGGTGCGGGACCTGCTGGAGCAGCTCCTCGAACCGCTGGGAGGACGGGAATCGGCACGGACCCGCGCCTTCACCGACGAGCTGACGACCCTGCTCGGCGTACCCCTCTCTCCCCCCGCGCCCGAAAGCACCGGCGCGACCGACGACCCGACCACCGATCCGACCGCTCAGGGGGCAACACCATGACCACCACCACCACCGCCTCGCCCGTCGCCGACGCCCGGATGCTCGGCCTGGCCCACTACGCGGCCCGGGGCGTCCTCGAACACGTCCTGGCCCGGCACGGCGCCACCTTCCTGGAGCAGGTCGCGCTGCGCGCGGCCGTCACCGCCGAGGCCCCGCAGACCCCGGACGACCTGGTCGCCCGGGTCCGCGCCTCCGTCAAGGGCGACCCCGCCGACGCCCGCGCCGCCCTCGCCGCCCTGCGCGCCAAGGACCTGCTCGCCGCGGACGGACCCCACCTGCTCCCCACGGAGGCGGGCCGGGCCCTGCTCACCACCGTCGCCGCCGAGACCGGCCCCCTCTCCGCCCGCGTCTGGGACGGGATCCCGGCCGAGGACCTGGCCGCCGCCGGCCGCGTCCTCGCCCTCGTCGCCGCCCGCGCCGACCGGGAGCTGGCGGCGCTGGAGGGCGCGACACCGGCGAACTGAGCCGTCCGCCGGCGGAACGGTCGGACGACGCACTGCTCGTGGCCCGACCGCGCGGGCCCGGCCACGTACGGCCGTCTACGGGGGCCCGTCCACGGGGGCCCGGAGGTGCCGGGGCCCGTCGGCGCCGCGTCCGTCCGTCTCCCTCACGGAGGCGAGGCCGGCGCGCCCGGCCCGGAAAGACTCCAGGGGGTGCCCCAGGCGGGCGGCCAGCGCCAGCGCCTCGTCGAGCCCGGCGTCCGGCGCCACCAGCCGGACCTCGGCGAGACCCGCCGGCGCACCGCCCGCGGCCAGGAGCGCCGCCCACTGCCCCCGGTCCAGTGCCAGACGGCGCAGCCCGGACAGCTCCGACAGGACCGCCGGGCCGGCGAGCGGGACCCCGCTCAGGTCGAGATCGCGCAGCGCGGGGAGCGTACGGAGCGGGGCCAGGTCCACCGGGGCCCCGGCGCCCGTCAGACGCAGGGCGCGGAGCCGGGGATGGCCCGCCAGCGGCGCCAGGCCGGTGCCCGTGCCGGTGAGGGCCGTGGTCAGCGACTCGACCGGGGTGTCCCGCAGCGGCGCGAGGTCCCGGGCCGCCGTCCCGCCGTACAGCGTCACCCGGCGCAGGGCCGGGGCGCCCGCGAGCGCCGCGAGGTCGACCGGGCCGCCGCCGTCGCGGTGCTCGGCCTCCTGGACTCGGGGACCGGGCCGCTCCGTCACGCCGGCGGGGTCCGGCCGCCGCGGGGAGCCGTGCCAGGTGCGGTCCGGCCAGACGTTCCCGCCGGACACCTCGTACGCGCCCCGCTCCAGCGCGTCCAGGACCCGCCGCAGCAGCGCGGTGACCGAGTCCGCCAGGAGGGCGGCGCCGTGGGCGTGGTCGCGGCCGATGCGGAGGACCTGCCCGGGGCGGCCGTACCGGGCCGGGGCCAGGTCCACCGCCAGGTGGTTGCCGTCCTCGCCGGTGAGGAACGGGACCCGGGTGGGATCACCGGTGCTGCGCCGCACCCTTCCGGGCGGGTCGGCGTCGAAGATCACCGCGCCCCACGGGCTCCGGCTCGTCCGGTCCGGCTCCCGCCGGTACGCGTGCGCGGCGGCCATTCCGTCGAGGCTCAGCCAGCCCTCGCCCAGGAGGCAGCGGTGCCGGCCGTCGACCGTGTCGCCGTCGGCGACGCCGTACAGGGCGCGCAGGTCGGCGGGGAGCCGCACCCCGAGGCGCCGCTCCGCCGCCTCGATCGCGCCCTCGCCCGCGGGCGCGGGCAGCCGCTCGGGACCGCCCAGGAGCCCGGCCCGCCGCGCCACGATCGCGCGCAGGAGCGCGACCGCCTCCGCGGGGTCGCCGGCCGGGGCCGCCGTGCCCGTCTCCTCCGCGCACCCCGGTTCGGGCGGCCGGGCGTCCGGGTCCAGGAGGATGCCCCACTCCGCCCCGCCGTGGACGACCGTGTCGGGGGCGACGACGAGGCGGTACGCCCCTCCCGGCGCGCACACCAGCTCGCCCGTGCCGCCCGGCCGCCCGCCCGGCGGCCGCAGGGCCCGGACCGGCGCCAGGAGGAAACCGTGCTTCCCGCGGCCCCGCAGCGGGCGCCAGGAGCCGTCCCGCGTCCGGAACGCGCTCGTGGACCCGAGCCGGTGGTCGTCCTCCGTCCAGGACAGCCGCGCCTCCGTCCAGCCCTCCGGGGCCGCCCGCAGGAACCCCTCCACGAGCTCCTCCGCCGCCCGCTCCCGCTCCGCCGTCACCGCGCTCCCCCTCGTCCGTCCCGCCTCGTCCCCGATCGTGACAGCCGCCACCGACACCGCCGCTCCGGGCCCGGCGTCACAACGGCCGCGGCCGGCCCGTCAATCCGGTGACGGCACCTGACGGGAAGTGAGACGCCATGCACGACGACGCTGTGGTGACCGCGCTGGGGGCGCGGTTCGACGCCGACGAGGAGCGGCTGCGGGGCGTGGCCCTGCGGCTCCTGGGCCCGGGGGCGGAGGGCGAGGCGGAGGCCGTCCTCGACCGGGTGCGGGCCGGCCTCGGCGCGGACGCGCCGGCGCTCGCGCGGCTCGTCCTCACGGCGCTGGTCGCCCGCGCGTGCCTCGACGCCGGCGGGCACGCGCGCGTGCCGGCCGAGGACGACCCGCCGGAGCCGGTCCCGGAGGGCCTGGACGAGACCGTCCTCCTGGGCTTCCTCGGCGTACTGGACCGGATCGGGGCCCGCCGGCGGCTCGCGTACCTCCTCCACGACGTCTTCGGGCTGGGCCCCGGGGAGACCGCCCGCGTCATGGGCGGCTCCGCCGCCGACGCCGCGCGGAGGGCGCGGCGGGCGCGGGAGCGGCTGCGGGGCGGCGGCACGACGCGGGACGGCGGCGACCCTGGACGGCGGCGGGCGCTCGTGGACGCCTTCCTGACCGCCGCACGCGCGCGGGACGCCGTCGCGCTCGCCGGGCTGCTGGATCCGGAGGCCGTCGCGTACGCAGAGCGGGGCCCGGTGCACGGGGCCGCGGCCGTGGCCCTGGCCGCCGCGGCGGCCCTGTCGGCCCGGCCCGGGGAGGCGATCCGGCCCGCGCTGGTCGACGGCGCCGTCGGGCTGGTGGCGCTGGCGGCCGGGCGGCCCGTCGCGGCGGTGGCCTTCGGCTTCCGCGGCGACCGGATCGCCGGCCTCGACATCGCCACGGGGGCGGACCGCCTCCGCGCCCTGGACCTGGTCCTCCCGGACGCGTGACGGGTCCCGGGGAGCGGGCTGGTCGGCCGCTCCCGGTGTCGGCGGGACCGGTCCGCGCGGGTCGGCCGCTCCTGGACCCCGGGCGGCACGGCAGGGGCGGGGCGGACGGTTCAGCCGCCTCCCGGCCCGGCGGGACCGTCATCGGTGCGACCGGGGTCGGCGGGATCGGCGTCGG
Organism: Streptomyces sp. NPDC058052; assembly: GCF_042885515.1. NCBI lineage: Bacteria > Bacillati > Actinomycetota > Actinomycetes > Kitasatosporales > Streptomycetaceae > Streptomyces > Streptomyces sp. NPDC058052. The sequence goes on from NZ_JBHVRX010000011.1 coordinate 214,454, forward strand.
CATCCGTGCGATGGGTATCGGCAGGGGCGACATCGGCGGGATCGGCGTCGGCGCGGCCGGTGCGGGTCGCGGAGGCGAGGGAGGCGCGCAGCCGGGTCAGCCGGCCGATCTCTTCGTCGAGGGCGTCGAGCCGGCGGGCGACGACCGGGGACGTCCCGGAGCACACGCCCTCCGGGACGGTCCCGCCGTGCAGCGACTCCGCGTCGACGAGGTGGAGCACCTCGGCGCGGGCGCGCACGTCCTCGACGGTGAGGCCCAGACCGAGGAGGGCGCGGACGACCCGCACGCGGTCGACGTCGGCGTCGCTGTAGACGCGCTGGCCCGTGCCCGTGCGGGACGGCGGGTCCAGGAGTCCGCGCTGCTCGTAGAAGCGGAGCGCCCGTGGTGTGGTGCCCGCGGCCGCCGCCGCATCGCCGATCCGCATGTCCCGCCCCTTCCGCCGGTCAGGCCGACTCGACCACCACCGCCCCGAAGTGGCGGCCCGTCATCACCTCCCGCAACGCCTCCGGGGCGCGTTCCATGCCCGGGATCCGCACGTGCGGGAAGGAGAGGGCGCCGGAGCGGAACCACTCCCGCGAGCGGGACTCCCACGCGTCGCGGCTGTCGGGGTGGTCGAGCGGGCTGAAGCCGCGCAGTTCGACGCGCCGGACGACGAGCCCGTACGCGTCGAGCTCCACGGGCGCGGAGGTGCCGGGTCCGGTGGGGTCGAGCTGCCCGGAGAGGGCGCCCACGAGGACGAGGCGGGCCCCGGGCCTGGCCGTCTCCGCGGCGGCGGCGAGCTGCTCGCCTCCGACGGTGTCGAGGAGGACGTCGACGCCGTCGGGGGCGGCCGCCGCGAGCCGGGCCGCGAAGGGCTCGTCGCCGTCCCGGAGGACGGCGGCGTCGTAGCCGAGCTCGCCGACGAGCCGGGCCGCCTTGGCGGGCGAGCCGGTGGTGCCGACGACCCGGGCGGCGCCGAGGAGCCGGGCGATCTGGCCCGCCATGGTGCCGACGGCGCCCGCGCCGCCCGTCACCAGGACGGTGTCGCCGGGGGCGACGCGGCCTCCCCGGGAGAGCGCCGCGTAGGCGGTCCAGCCCTGGGAGAGGTGGGCGACCGGGTCGGGCAGCGCGTCGCCGAGGGCCGTCCGTCCCGCGGCCGGGAGGACGGCGTACTCGCGCCAGCCCTGCCAGTGGGACACGAGGTCGCCGGGGCGCAGGGCGCTGCCGGGCGGGGCGGTGACGACCTCGCCGACGGCGGCGCCGGGCAGCGGGTCGCCCGGGGCGAGGGGCGGGAGCGGCGCGCCCTTCACTCCGCCGCCGATGAGCGTCCGCAGGGCGGGGGCCACGGTGAACCAGCGGTTGCGTACGAGGAGTTCGCCCGGTCCGGGCACGGGGCGGGCGGTGGTGACGAGGTCGAGGTGGTCGGGGCCGGGCAGTCCGTGGCGGGGGCGGGTGCGCAGCCGTATCTCGCGGTGGGTGGGCATGGCGGGCTCCGGAGAGGGGAGGGGCGGGTCGGCCGGGACCGTAGCCCTTGACCCGCGCGTCAGGGTCAAGCCCTGCCGCGCCCCCGGGCCTTCTCCCCCTGGGCCTTCTCTCCCGACCGACCTCCCCGGGCCTTCCCCCCAGGCCGACCTCCCCGGAACGTCTCTCCCGGCCTTCCTTCCCGGGGCCTTCCCCCCGGCCTTCCTTCCTGGGGCCTTCTCCCCCGGCCTTCCTTCCCGGGGCCTTCTCCCCCGGCCTTCCTTCCCCCGGCCTGCTCCCCCCGGGTCCGTCAGCCCTTGACGGCCCGCAGCACCACGAACTTGGGGTTGCCGGCGACCAGTTCGCTGTTGCCGAAGATGCGGCGGAGCGTGACGTGGTAGCCGAGGTGGCGGTTGCCCACGACCCACAGTTCGCCGCCGGGCCGCAGCGCCCGGCGCGCGTCGGAGAACATCCGGCGGGCGGTGCGGTCGGTGGTGGCCTGGTGACTGTGGAAGGGCGGGTTGCTGAGGACGAGGTCGAGGGAGCCCGCGGGGACGTCCGCGAGCCCGTCGCCGACCGTGAACCCGGCCTCGCGGCCCTCCCCCGCGTGGAGGCGGAAGTTCTCCTCGGCGGAGGCGACGGCCTGGTACGACTCGTCGGTGAAGAGCAGTTCGGCGTCGGGTTCGGCGAGGGCGACCGCGAGCCCGACGACGCCGTTGCCGCAGCCGAGGTCGGCGACGCGGGCGTCGCCGAGGCCGCGCGGGAGGTGGCCGAGGAGGAAGCGGGTGCCGATGTCGAGGCGGTCGGCGCAGAAGACGCCCGCCTGGTTGACGACCGTGCGGCCGGCGAGCCCGGGCGCGGGGGTGTCCGCCGGGAGGGCGTACCGGTACGGCCACGGGTTCGGCCCGGGCGCGGCGGCCGGGTCGGGGGTGGTGTGGATCAGCCGGGCCTTCTTCACCGCGAGCGAGGTGCGGGTGGGGCCGAGGATCCGCTCGAAGAGGGTCAGGGTGGAGGTGTGGATCTCCTTGACCATGCCGGTGCCGACGATCACCGTGTCCGCGTGGACGGCGGGGGCGAGCCGGTGCAGCTGGTCCTCCAGGAGCGCGAGGCTCTTGGGGACGCGGACGAGGAGGACGTCGATCCGCGCGGGCGGAGCGTCCTGGGTGGTGAGGAGCCGGACGGCGCCGGGGGCGGCCCCGGCGCGCGCGAGGTTGGCGCGGGTGGCTTCGCGGCCGAGGTACGAATCGGAGATCTGGACGAGCTCCCCCGCCCCGGCGGCGCTCAGCGCGGTGACGAGGGCGCCCCAGCGGTCGCCGAGGACGGCGACGGTGCCGGAGAGGCCGGTGCCGCTCTCGGTCAGGTGGTGGAGCAGGTACTCGTCGGCCGCGTCCCAGGCACGCAGCGGATCGCGCGGGTCCTCGGGGTGGCGGGTGAGCGTGACGTCGCCCCATGGCGTGGTCAGACGGTTCATCGTGCCCCCAGGCTAACCGGTCCGTACGGGCCGGTACGCCCGCCGGGCGGGCCGTCACGGGGGACCCCTCGCCGTGGCGGCTCAGCGGAGGGCCGGGGCGTCCAGGTGGAGGTGCCAGGCGCCGGGGCGGCCGACGAGGGTGACGGTGGACAGGGGGCGGACGTCGACGCTCCAGTAGGTGGCGGGGGCGGCCCGGAGGGCGTAGACGAGGGCGGCGCGGACGACGGAGGGTTCGGCGACGGCGACGACGGTGACGTCGTCGGCGGGGCGGGTGTCGAGCCAGCCGCCGATGCGGGAGATGAAGGCGAGGAGGGGTTCGCCGCCGTGCGGGGCGGAGCGGGCGTCGGCGAGCCAGGCGTCGACGGCGGCCGGTTCGAGGGCGGCGACCTCGGCGAGGGTGAGTCCGCGCCAGCGGCCCATGTCGCAGTCGCGGAGGGCGGGCTGGGCGAGCGGGGCGTAGCCGAGGGCGGTGCCGGTGGCGCGGCTGCGCCGCGTCGGGGAGCAGTAGCGGAGTTCGGCCGCGCCGAGCGGGAGGAGCGCGGGCGCGGCCTGCTGCACCTCGTACCAGCCGGCCTCGTCGAGCGGCCGGTCGTCGTCGAAGCGTTCGGCGAGCAGGGAGGAACTGCGCGCCGCCGCGACCAGCGTGACCCGAAGACCCATGGCCGCGATCGTGAGGCCGGTGGGGCCCCGGGTCAAGGGGCGGGTGAGGGGGACCGGGAGGCCCCGGTTCACTGCTGTCCGAGAGCCATCCACTTGTCCGGATTCCGCAGTGGCGTGAATCCGACCTTCTCGTAGACGCCGTGGGCGTCGGCGGTGACGAGCATGATCCGGCGGAGCCCGTACGGCTCCAGGTGGTCGCGGACGGCGGCGGCGAGGGCGGTGCCGAGGCCGGTGCCGCGGGCCGGCCGGTCGACGTAGACGTCGCAGAGCCAGGCGAAGGTGGCGCGGTCGGTGACCACGCGCGCGTAGGCGGCGATCTCGCCGGTGTCGCGGTGGTAGGCGCCGAAGTTGAGCGAGCCGGCGATGGCCCGGTCCTGCTTCTCACGAGGTCGGCCGAGGGCCCAGTAGGCGTCGGTGGAGAGCCAGTGGTGGATCCGGGCGGGGTCGAGGCGGGCCGGGTCGGCCGAGATCTCGTACGCACCGTGGAGGACGGCGGGGTAGGCGGCGGGTACGGAGGCGGTGGTCTCGCTCATGGGCGCAGGATGCCAGGGGGCCCGGCATGTGTCAGGCGGGTTTTCCGGGCCGCCGCGGGGGGTCCCTACGCCGCGCCGGCCCGCCCGGGGTCACGGAAGGAGTTCGTCCATCGCGGTCCGGAGCCTGCGGACCCCCTCGGCGATCTCCGTGGGCCCGGCGACACCCGCGAAACTCAGCCGGATGTGACCGGCCGGGGGTTCGGCGCAGAAGTACGGCCGGCCGGGGGCGGCGGTGACGCCGGCCCGGAGCGCGGCGGCGAGGAGCGCGGACTCGGGGAGGGTGTCGGGGAGGCGGAGCCAGAGGTGGTAGCCGCCGGAGGGCACGTGGGGCAGGGCGAGTTCGGGGAGGCGGAGCGCGACGGCGGCGGTGAGGGTGTCGCGGCGGGCCTTCAGCTCCTGGGAGACGGTCCGCAGGTGGCGGGACCAGGCCGGGGAGCCGACGAGTTCGAGGGCGGCCTCCTGGAGGGGCCGGGGGACGAAGAAGCTGTCGACGACCTGGATGGCCCGGAGCCGTTCGAGGACCGGGCCGCGGGCGGCGAGGGCGCCGACGCGGAGGCTGGCCGAGGTGATCTTGGTGAGCGAGCAGACGTGGACGACGACGCCGTCGGGGTCGTCGGCGGCGAGCGGCGGCGGGAGCGGCGCCGCGTCCTCGTGGACGAGCCGGCGGGCGAAGTCGTCCTCGACGACGAAGGCGCCGGCGGCGCGGGCGATGCGGACGACCTCGCGGCGGCGGCCGGGCGGGAGGAGGGCGCCGTTGGGGTTCTGGAAGAGCGGCTGGCAGACCAGGACCCGCGCGCCGGTCGCGCGGAACGCCGCTTCGAGGAGGTCGGGGCGGATGCCGTCGGTGTCGGTGGGGACGGGCACCGGGCGCAGTCCCGCCGCGCGGGCGACGGCGAGCATGCCGGGGTACGTGGGCGACTCGACGAGCACGGGCGTGCCGGGCGCGGCGAGGGCGCGGAGGGCGGTGGTGAGGGCGGACTGGCCGCCGGCGGTGATGAGGATCTCGGCGCCGGTGACCCCGCCGCCGATCTCGCGGGCGAACCATTCGCGGAGCTCGGTGAGGCCGTCGGTGGGCGGCCGTCCCCAGGCGCCGGGGCGGCGGCCGGCCCGGGCGAGGGCGGCGGAGAGGGCCCGCTCGGGCTGGAGGGAGGGGTGGAGGTAGCCGCCGTTGAACTCGATGACGCCGGGCGGGGGCGCGGCCAGGGTGACGAGGACGCCGGTGGCGTCGACGGCGCGGGGGACGAGTTCGGTGGCGGCGTCGGCGCTGAGGGCCAGCTGCTGCCAGGAGGTGTCGCCGGCGGTGGCGGCGGCGCGGGTCTCGGCCTTGAAGGCGCCGGCGCCGGGACGGGTGACGACGAGCCCTTCGGCGGCGAGCTGGGCGAGGGCGCGGGTGACGGTCACCGGGGAGACCCGGTAGCGGTCGACCAGGGCCCGACTCGACGGCAGCTTTCCACCTGGAGAGTAGCGGTCGAGCTCCGCCTTCAGGGATTTCGCCAGTTCGGCCACACTGCTACGCTCATGCATGAGAGCACAGAGTAGCGCTACTACACCGATGGCGATAGCGGTCGACACGACGGGCGGAAGCGCTCCGGCACCGGCCCCGGGCACCGCGTCCCCCACCACCCAGGGCACGCTGCTCGCCCTGCTCGGCGTGGTCTCCTTCTCGCTGACCTTCCCGTCGACGGTCTGGGGCCTGGAGAGCTTCGGCCCCTGGTCGCTGGTGGCCGTCCGCTCCACGCTCGCCGCGCTCATCGCCGGCGCGTTCCTGCTCGGGGGCCGCGTGCCGCTGCCGGAGCGGCGCCACTGGGCCGGGCTCGCGGTGGTCGCGGGCGGTGTGGTGATCGGCTTCCCGCTGCTGACCACGCTCGCCCTCCAGACCTCGACGACCTCGCACGCCGCCGTCGTCGTGGGCCTGCTGCCGCTCACCACGGCCACCTTCGCCGCCGTGCGGACCGGCCGCCGCCCGTCCCGCACCTTCTGGTTCGCGGCCGTCTCCGGCGCCGCCGTCGTGATCGCCTTCACCGTCCAGCAGAGCGGCGGCGCGCTCTCCGCGGGCGACCTGTACCTCTTCGGCGCGCTGCTGGTCTGCGCCGCCGGCTACACCGAGGGCGGCCGGCTCGCCCGGCTGATGCCGGGCTGGCAGGTCATCGGCTGGGCGCTGGTGTTCTGCCTGCCGCTGATGGTCCCGGCCTCGGCCGTGGCGCTCTCCCTCGAACCGGTGCACCTCACCGCCCACGGCGTGATCGGCCTGGTCTGGGTGGCCGCCGGATCCACCTTCTTCGGCCTGTACGTCTGGTACCGGGGCATGGCCGCGATCGGCATCCCGCGCGCCAGCCAGCTCCAGCTCGCCCAGCCGCTGCTGACGCTGGTCTGGTCGGTCCTCCTGCTCGGCGAGTCCCTGCCGCTGGCCGCGCCGGTCGCGGCCGTCGGCGTACTCGTCTGCATCGCGGTGACCCAGCGCGCGAAGAGCTGACGCGACGCGTGGCCGTGACCTGCGTCACAATGGCAGGCAGAGGTCCTACGCGCGCGAGGAGGTCCCGCGATGCAGGCGAGTGTGGGCGACAAGCTGCTGGTGCACGGCCGGACCGTAGGTCAGCACGACCGTACGGCCCAGGTCATCCAGGTGCTGGGGGAGAACGGCACTCCCCCGTACCGGGTCAAGTTCGACGACGACGGTCACGAGGCCCTGATGTCGCCCGGCCCCGACACCGTCGTCCGCCACCCCGGACAGCGCTAGGCGGGCCCGGCCGGACCCGGAGGAGACGGACCCGGGCGCGAGCCCGGCCGGACCCGGAGGAGTCGGCCGGGGCCGTTCCTTCCGGGTCGGCCCGGCAGGGTCCGGAGGAGACGGCCCGGTCTAGGCCCGGGGCGGCCGGACCCGGGTCGGATAGTGGTCGGCCACGGCGAGGGCGAAGGCACCGTTGCGGTCCTCCGCGACCTCCTTCGCCGCGAAGAAGCAGTGCCCCCCGACCTCCGGCCGCCCGGCGGCCAGCGCGAGGTGCCGCGACAGCTCCTCCGGGTCCTGCCACTCCTCGGGCTGGCCCTCGGCGCCCGCCTTGTAGAGCGCCTCGCCGATGTGGAGCCCGACGCCCGTCCCCCGCACCACATCGCTCCACCAGTCCAGGAGCGTGGTGTAGTCGGTGGCGGGATGACCGATGTGCCAGTAGAGCTGCGGCACCACGTGGTCGATCCAGCCCTCCCTGATCCACTTCCGGGTGTCCGCGTACAGGTGGTCGTACGTGGCCAGGCCGCCCCGGGTGTCGGAGCCCGCGGGGTCGTCGGCGAGGCTCCGCCACACCCCGAACGGACTGATGCCGAAGGCCACCCCCGGTCTGACCTCCTTGATCCGGGCGGACATCTCCGAGACGAGGAGATCGGTGTTGTTCCGCCGCCAGGCGGCGCGGTTGCGGAAGCCCCCGCCGTGGCGGGCGTACGACGCGTCGTCCGCGAAGCTCTCCCCCGCCACCGGGTACGGGTAGAAGTAGTCGTCCCAGTGGACCGCGTCGATGTCGTAGCGGCGCACCGCGTCGAGCATCGCGTCCTGGACGAAGCGCCGGACCTCGGGCAGCCCGGGGTCGTAGTACAGCTTCCCGCCGTAGGCCACGGTCCAGCCTGCGTGGCGCCGGGCCGGGTGGGAGGCGGTGAGCCGGGACGGGTCCGTGTGGTTCGCCACCCGGTACGGGTTGAACCAGGCGTGCAGCTCCAGGCCCCGCGCGTGGGCCTCCTCGACGGCCGTGCCCAGCGGGTCCCAGCCGGGGTCGCGGCCCTGCGTGCCGGTGAGGCACTGCGCCCAGGGCTCGTGAGGCGAAGGCCACAGGGCGTCGGCGGTGGGCCGCACCTGGAGGACGACCGCGTTGAGCCGGCGCCGCACCGCCCGGTCCAGGTGGGCCAGGAGCTCGGCCCGCTGCGCCGCGGCGGAGAGACCGGCGCGCGACGGCCAGTCCCGGTTGGCGACGGTCGCCACCCACACGCCCCGGAATCCGGCCGTCCCGGCCGCCCGTTCCGGCGTGCGCCTCCGGTCCCGTCCGCGTATCGAGGGGCGCTCGGCGGCGGCGCCGGAGTCACCCGCGCCGACGACACCGAATGCCGCTCCCGTGGCGGTCGTCACAAACCCTCTTCTCCCGATAGGCCGCACTTGTACCCCTCAGCTGTCGGATACGTCACACCCCCACGGACAGCATGCCCCCTCCGACCGATCGATCATCGCGCGAATCGGAGTAACGTCATGGGGTCGAGGCGTGCGCACCGGAATCACACGGGGGCCCGCCGCCAGAGAAGAGCGAAAGGCACGAGGTGACGGACTCCATGGCCGACATTGAGCGCGTCGGAGTGGTGGGCTGCGGCCAGATGGGCGCGGGCATCGCAGAGGTGTGTGCCCGGAGCGGCCTCGAGGTGAAGGTCGCCGAGACGACCGGCGAGGCGCTGGAGATCGGCCGCACCCGACTGCTGAACTCGCTGACCAAGGCCGCCGAACGCGGCAAGATCAGCGAGGAGGAGCGCGACTCGGCGCTCGCCCGCCTGAGCTTCACGACCGACCTGGGCGAGTTCGCCGACCGTGACCTCGTCATCGAGGCGGTCGTCGAGAACGAGCAGGTCAAGACCGAGATCTTCCAGGTGCTCGACCAGGTCCTGACCCGGCCCGACGCCATCCTGGCCTCGAACACCTCCTCCATCCCGCTGGTGAAGCTGGCCGTGGCGACCTCCCGCCCCGACCATGTCATCGGCATCCACTTCTTCAACCCGGCCCCGGTGCAGAAGCTGGTCGAGCTGATCCCCGCCCTCACCACCTCCGAGGGCACCATCAGCCGGGCGCAGGCGTTCGCCGAGAAGCTGCTCGGCAAGCACGCGATCCGCGCCCAGGACCGCTCCGGCTTCGTCGTCAACGCGCTGCTCGTGCCGTACCTGCTCTCCGCGATCCGGATGTTCGAGTCGGGCATCGCGAGCCGCGAGGACATCGACAACGGCATGGAGTACGGCTGCGCCCACCCGATGGGCCCGCTGAAGCTCTCGGACCTCATCGGCCTCGACACGATCGCCTCGATCGCCGACTCGATGTACTCCGAGTTCAAGGAGCCGCTGTACGCCGCTCCCCCGCTGCTCCAGCGGATGGTCGACGCGGGCCGGCTGGGCCGCAAGACGGGCTCCGGCTTCTACGTCTACCCCTGACGCCACGGCGTCCCACGATTGTCGCTCTCCGCGGCAGGAACGGCCCGTACCCCCGCACAGGTACGGGCCGTTCCGTCTGTCCCCGCCCGGTCAGCCGAGCCGCAGGTGGTGGAGCATCAGCAGCCCCGCCGCCATGTTCGCGGCCGGGATCTCGCCCCGGGCGATCAGCTCCGGGATCTCCTTCAGCGGCACCCAGGCGCGACGCGAGGACTCGAAGCCGTCGACCGGCGGGCCGGTCCAGGTGGCCCGGTCGGTCCAGTAGAGGTGGTGCCGGGCGTCGCTGAGCCCGTTGGAGGGCTCGACGGTGAGGAGGTGGCGCAGCGGCCCCGGCCGCCAGCCGGTCTCCTCCTCCATCTCGCGGGCGGCGGCGTCCTCGGGGGTCTCGCCGTCCTCGACGACGCCGGCGGCCAGCTCCCAGCCCCAGCTGTCGGTGATGAAGCGGTGGCGCCAGAGCATCAGAACCTCGTCGGCGTCGTTGACGACGGTCGCGACGGCGACGGGGCGGAGCCGGATCAGATAGTGGTCGAGGTGGCGGCCGTCCGGAAGTTCGACGTCCGCGAGGTTCACTCGGAACCAACGGTTCTCATAGACGGAGCGTTCACTCAGTTTCGTCCACTGCACGTTCTTGCCACCTTCCGACTGGTAGGCGCGTGTTCGGTGGCAATATCTGATCAGGTCCACGGTCAGAGCGGAACGCGCAACGCCCCGTCGATCAGCTCCGCCGCCTGCCGCGCGTCCCCCGCGTCGCTGGCCAGCAGGTGCTCCCGCGCCTGCAGCAGCCGGTCCCGCAGCCGCCGCGACTCCATCCCGCGCGCCCGCTCGGTCATCTCGACCGCCGTCCGCGCCGCCGAGTCCGCCTCGCCCTGCCGGAGTTCGACCTGGCAGAGCAGCGCCAGCCGGTGCACCCGGCCCCGGTCGTGCGAGGGCGTCCCCACCGCCCGCGCCGCGTGCTCGTACGCCCCCGCGAGATCACCCAGACCGAGGAGGGCCTCCGCCACCTGCACGTTGACGAGCCCCGGCTGCACGTACCCCGTCTCGGCCGGCTCCGCCGCCGGCGCGATCCGCTCCGCCGCCGCCTCGGCCCGCCGGATGCAGCCGAGCGCCGCCGTCCCGTCGCCGAGCCCGGCGTACGCCTTCGCCTGCATCGCCGTCAGATCGGCCGCCAGCGCCGGGGTGATGGTCCTGTCGGCGGCCCGCAGGGCGGCCTCCGCGAACGCCACCGCCTGCCGGAACTCCCCCAGCAGCAGCGACTGGTTGACCATCAGCGCGATCACATAGGCCCCGAACGCCCGGTCCCCGCTGGCCTTCGCCAGCCGCAGCGCCTGCTGGAAGTAGCGCTGCGCCAGCCCGTGCGCGTCGGCGTCGTAGGCGCAGATCCCGGCCACCGCCACCAGTCCCCCGGTGGCCCGGTGCAGCGAGCGCCCCAGGGCGTCGCTGTAGGAGCCGCGCAGCCGGGGCGCCGCCTCGGTGGTGAGGAAGCCGACGATCCGGGCGCGGGTCGCGATGCCGCCGGCCTTCCGGTACATCTGCTCGTAGTGCGAGCGGGCCGCGCTGAGCAGGGCGATGTCGGCCGCGTCCACCCGGGTCAGGCCGGTCCGGGAGACATCGGTGTCCTCCGGCGGGTTCTCCCACTCCCACACCGGCATCACCGCCGGCGTGCCGGTCACGGCCGGCGCGGACACCAGATACGGGCGCTGCTGCTCGTCCGAGCGCCACAGCGCGGTGGCCCGGTCGACGAAGCCGGCGAGCGGGGTGCCGGGCGCGGGCGGCCCGCCACCGGGCACGCCGAGCCCGATGTCGTCGAGGGTGACGGGCCTGCGCAGCCGGTCCGCCAGCACCTCGCAGATCAGGTCGGGCACCTGGCCGCGCGGCCGCTGCCCCTTCAACCACCGCGCCACGGCGGTGTGTTCGTAACGCAGGGCAAGTCCCCTGACCCGCCCGGCCCGGTTCACACGGTCGGCGAGCCCGGCGTTGGAGACGCCCGCCTCGTCCAGGAGGGCGTCGAGCAGGGTGTTGGGCTGCATGGCCCCTCCGGTCGCTCGGTGAACTCAGCGTAGCGGTGGCTGAATTCGCCCGGTGCGATTTCGCACGGGGTGTGAATGAAGTACCCGTTCTTCCGGTCCGCGCGCGCTGCCGCCGGCGGAGCCGTACCGATTGACTGGGCTCCTCGCCAGAAGGCGAGAGGCCGGGCCGCCGGCTCCCCCTCGTACAGTGCGGCCGCCCGGTCAGCGCCGCCCGCCCCGCCGATCTGCCCGACACTCCGTGGCGGGGCGGGCGGCGCCCGTACCCCCGGACCCTCCGCTCAGCAGTGGGTGGAGGGAGCGGGCCGGGGACGGCGCAGCCCGGGTTCGGCGGGCTGCGCCGGCACGCGGACGCGGTCGTCGCGGACGACGAGCAGCGCCACGTCGTCGTCGAGCCGGCCGCCGGTGTGCCGGAGCAGCGCCTCGTGCACCTGCCGGACGACGGCCCCGGGCGCACCGCCGGCGCTCCGGGCCAGCGCCGCCTCCAGGGCGAAGAACCGGCCACGGTGGTCCCGGGCCTCCTCCGCCCCGTCGGTGTGCAGCACCAGCGTCTCCCCGGGCAGCAGCCGGGCGGCGGTGTACGGGACGAGCACGGCGGGCAGCGGCAGGACGCCCAGCGGGGGCAGCGGCTCGCCCACCGGCAGCCGCTCCACCCGCGGGCCGAGCCGGTACGGGGCCGGGTGGCCGCAGTCGAGGACGGCGAGCCGCCCGTCGGCGCGGACCTCCAGGAGCAGCAGCGTCACGAACTCCTCGGCCACCGGATGCTCCGGCTCGCCCCCGCCGCGGGCCGGATGCTCGTCACGGGCCCGCTCCCTCAGATGCCGCTGGAGCGCCCGCTCCAGCCTCCGCAGCACCCCGCCCAGCTCCGGCTCGTCGTGGGCGGCCTCCCGGAAGCTCCCCAGCACCGCGACGACCGCGCCCAGGGCGGCCAGCCCGTGGCCCCGCACGTCCCCGACGACGATCCGCACCCCGTACGGCGTCGCCACCGCCTCGTACAGGTCGCCGCCCACCGAGGCGCCCCGGGTGGCCGACAACTGCCCGGCGGCCAGGGCGAGTCCGTCGAGCCGGGCGGGCGGCGGACGCAGCAGCACCCGCTGCGTCGCCTCGGCGACCTCCCGCACCCGCGCCAGCTCGCGCCGCAGCTGCCGGCGCACCCCGAGGACCAGCCCGGTGCCGACGGTCAGGAAGACGATGCTGGTGGCGATCCGCATCGGCAGCCCAGGCTGCCGGGCCAGCGGACACCCGAACTTCCAGGCCACCGCCACCGCGCCCCAGCCGACGGGGAGCGCGAGCGGGGCCGACCGGCGGAGCCGGGCCCTGAGGACGGTGCTCGCACGGCGCGAACGGAGGCGGTCGCCACGGCTGGTACGGATCATGTACGGCCCTTCCCGAGCCCCGACAGCGCCCGAAGGCCCTGCGGCACACAGGCCCGCCCCTGTGGCCGCGTCGATTCTGCCGAGCGTCCGGACCACGGGGGAACACCGCCCGGCGATCTCACCCGAAGGAGTGAGCGCCCTCGGCGCGCCGCCCTTCGCCGCCCCCGCGCCACGGGCACGGACTGCCGACGCTCGACGCCCCGTACGAGCGCGACCGGTCCCCGGCCGGGCCCGGAGACGGCGGAGGGCCGCCCCGGGAAAAGGATCCCGGGACGGCCCTCCGTGGCGTGCTCGCCGGTGTCAGGCGCCGCGCAGGACGGCGCCGGTGTGCTCGGCGGCCAGGGCGACCGCGGCGTCGCGGGCGGCGGTGGCCTCCTCGACGGTGAGGGTGCGGTCCTCGGCACGGAACTTCAGCGCGTACGCCAGGGACTTCTTGCCCTCGCCGACCTGGTCGCCGGTGTAGACGTCGAACAGGCGGATGGACTCCAGGAGTTCACCCGCGCCGACGGCCAGGTGGTGCTCGACCGCCGCGGACGGCACGTCCTGGTCGACGACCAGGGCGACGTCCTGGGTGGCGACCGGGAAGGCGGAGATGCGCGGGGCCTTGACCGGCCCCTCGCTCGCCTTCTCCAGGACGTCCAGGTCCAGCTCCATCGCGCAGGAGCGGGCCGGCAGGCCCAGCGCCTTGACGACGCGCGGGTGGAGCTCGCCGCCGTGGCCGGCGAGGGTCTTGACCCCGTCAATCACCACGTGGAAGGCGGCGCAGCGGCCCGGGTGCCACGGGGCGTGCTGGTCGGCGTCGATCAGCAGCTCCGCACCGGCCTCGGCGGCGATGGTGCGGGCGGCCTCGATCGCGTCGGCCCAGTCGGCCGGGCGGCCCTTGCCCCACCAGCCGGACTGCTCGCGGGCGCCGGCGAGGACGACGGCGGCGCGGCGCGGCTGCGCGGGCAGCGCGGCGTCGACGCCGGCGATCTCCTCGTCGGTGGGACGGCGGTCCACCGGCAGGCGGACCGCGACCTTGGCCTCGCCCTCCGGGCGGAAGACCAGGCCGGTCTCGAAGAGGGCCAGGTCGTGGCTGCCGCGGCTGTCGTTCCGGCGCAGCGCGGCGAGCAGGCCGGGGAGCAGCGTGGTGCGGAGCGCGGGCTCCTCGTCGGAGAGCGGGTTGACGAGGGTGACGACCTGGCGGCGGGCGTCGTCCGCGTCGAGGCCGAGCTGGTCGAGGGCCTGCTGCCCCATGAAGGGGTAGTTCAGCGCCTCGACGTAGCCGGCGCCGGCGAGGGCGCGGCCGACCCGGCGGTGGACGCGCTGGCGCTCGGTGAGACCGCGGCCGGCCGGGGGCTTCGGCAGGGTGGAGGGCAGGTTCTCGTAGCCCTCCAGCCGGATGACCTCCTCGGCGAGGTCGTTCGGCTCGTTGAGGTCGGGGCGCCACGACGGCACGGTGACGACGAGCTCGTCCTGGCCGTAGACGTCGCAGCCGACCTCCTGGAGGCGGCGGACGACGGTCTCGCGGCCGTACGCCACACCCGCGACCTTGTCGGGGTGGTTCGCCGGCATCGTGATGGTGCGGGGCGCCGACGGGGCGGCGATCTCGGTGACGCCGGCCTCGGCGGTGCCGCCCGCGAGCAGCACCAGCAGGTCCACCGTGCGCTGCGCGGCGGCGGCGGCGGCCTGCGGGTCCACACCGCGCTCGAAGCGCTTGGACGCCTCGGAGGACAGCTTGTGGCGGCGGGCCGTGCGGGCGATCGAGATGGCGTCGAAGTGCGCGGCCTCGACGACGACCTCGGTGGAGCCGGTGACGACACCGGTCTCCGGGTCGGTCACCGGGTCGGCGATCTCCGTGTGGGCGCCGCCCATGACGCCCGCGATGCCGATGGGGCCGCGGTTGTCGGTGATCACCAGGTCCGCGGCGTCGAGGACGCGCGCGGTGCCGTCGAGGGTGGTGATCTTCTCGCCGGCCTCGGCGCGGCGGACCCCGATGGGGCCGTCGAGCCGGGTGCGGTCGTAGGCGTGCAGCGGCTGGCCGAGCTCCAGCATCACGTAGTTGGTGATGTCGACGGCGAGCGAGATCGGGCGCATGCCGGCCTTCTGGAGGCGGCGCTGCAGCCAGATCGGCGACCGGGCCTCGGGGTCGAGCCCGACGACGGTGCGCGCGGTGAAGCGGTCGCAGCCGATCGGGTCCGTGACCTGGACCGGGTAGCCGTACGAGTTCGGCGCGGGCACGTCGAGGAGCGCTGGGTCGCGCAGCGGCAGCCCGTACGCGATGGCGGCCTCGCGGGCCACACCGCGCATCGAGAGGCAGTAGCCGCGGTCCGGGGTGACGGCGATGTCGAGGACCTCGTCGTACAGCTCCAGGAGGACGGTGGCGTCGATGCCGATCTCGTGCTCCGGCGGCAGGATGACGATCCCGTGGTTCGGGTCCTCGCCCATGCCCAGCTCCTCGCTGGAGCAGATCATGCCGCGCGAGACCTTGCCGTACGTCTTGCGCTCGGCGATGCGGAAGTCACCGGGGAGGACGGCGCCGGGCAGGGCCACGACGACCTTGTCGCCGACGGCGAAGTTCCGGGCGCCGCAGATGATCTCCTGGGGCTCGCCGGTGCCGTTGGCCTGGCCGACGTCGACGGTGCAGAAGCGGATGGGCTTCTTGAACTCCGTCAGCTCCTCGATGGTGAGGACCTTGCCGACCACCAGCGGGCCGGTGAGGCCGGCGCCGAGCCGCTCGACGGTCTCGACCTCGAGGCCGGCGGTGATGAGCTTGGCCTGGACGTCGCGGCCGGTCTCCGTCGCCGGCAGGTCGACGTACTCCCGCAGCCAAGAAAGCGGGACCCGCATCAGATCTCCATCCCGAACGGCCGGGTGAACCGGACGTCACCCTCGACCATGTCTCGCATGTCTTCCACGTTGTGCCGGAACATCAGCATCCGCTCGATGCCGAAGCCGAAGGCGAAGCCGCTGTACTTCTCCGGGTCGACGCCGCAGGCGATGAGCACCTTCGGGTTGACCATGCCGCAGCCGCCGAGCTCGATCCAGCCCTCGCTGCCGCAGGTGCGGCAGGGACGGTCGGGGTCGCCGACGGACTCGCCGCGGCAGACGTAGCAGAGCATGTCCATCTCGGCGGACGGCTCGGTGAACGGGAAGAAGTTCGGGCGGAGCCGGGTCTTCATGTCCGCGCCGAAGAGCGCCCGGACCATGTGGTCGAGGGTGCCCTTCAGGTCGGCCATGGTGAGGCCCTCGTCGACGGCGAGCAGCTCGATCTGGTGGAAGACCGGGGTGTGCGTGGCGTCGAGCTCGTCGGTGCGGTAGACGCGGCCGGGGCACACCACGTAGACCGGGGGCTCCCGGTCGATGAGGGTGCGGGCCTGGACCGGCGAGGTGTGGGTGCGGAGCACGACGCCGGACTCGTCGCCCGTGGTGCCCTCCGGACCCTGGACGAAGAAGGTGTCCTGCATCTGCCGCGCCGGGTGGTCCGGCACGAAGTTGAGGGCGTCGAAGTTGAACCACTCGGCCTCGACCTCGGGGCCCTCGGCGACCTCGTAGCCCATGGAGACGAAGACGTCGGCGACGCGCTCCATCAGCGTGGTCAGCGGGTGGCGGGCGCCGGCCGGGACGCGGTCGTACGGCAGGGTGACGTCGACGGCCTCCTCGACGAGGACGCGCGCGTCGCGCTCGGCCTCCAGCTCGGCCTGACGGGTGGCGAGCGCCTTGGAGACGACACCGCGGGCCTGGCCGACGAGCTTGCCGGCCGCGGCCTTGGCCTGCGGCGGCAGCGCGCCGATCTCGCGGTTGGCGAGGGCGAGCGGCGAGGTGCCGCCGGTGTGCGCCGTCTTGGCGTGCGCGAGCGCGTCGAGGTCGCCGGCGGCGGCGAAGGCGGCGAGCGCCTCGTCCCGCATGCGCTCGATCTCTTCCGGTTTCAAGGCTTCGACCTCGACCGGGTCGTACGACTTATTGGGTGCCGACATCTCTTCCCGTGCTTCCGTTGGGCGTGGCTGGGGCGACCCCGGTTCGACGACAGACGACAAGGGCGCAAACGTGCCAAAGGTCGAGTCTAACGGGGTGGGGACACGCGGATGAGCCCGTGGGGGCCCCGGTGGCTCTGGATCCCGTCAGGTCTCGGTGGGTGAGACGTCAGACGAGATGGGCCGGGGCGCCGACGGGCAGGATAAATCGGAACTCGGCGCCGCCGCGCGGGCCGCGTCCGACGGTGATGGTGCCGCCGTGGGCCTCGACGAGGCCCTTGACGATGTAGAGGCCGAGTCCGGTGCCGCCGCGCTTGCTGCCGCGCCAGAAGCGGGTGAAGACGCGGTTCATGGACTCCTCGGGGATGCCCGGGCCCTCGTCGCTCACGGTGACCTCCGTCCCCTCCTCGCCGGTGCCGTCGTCGCCCGCGGTGCGGGGCGCCACCTCGATGGTGACGGTTCCGGCGCCGTGGCGCACCGCGTTTTCCAGGAGGTTGCCGAGGATCTGGTCGATCTTGTCGGGATCGGCCCAGAGCGCGGGCAGTCCGGGCCGGGTCCGGACGAAGAAGCGGTCGGGGGCCTGGCCGCCGGTGGTGTGCACCTGGACGTGCCGGCCGATGGCGGCGGCGATGTCGACGGGCTGGCGGCGCACCTCCAGCCGGCCGGAGTCGATCCGGGAGATGTCGAGGAGTTCGGCGATGAGCCGTTTGATGCGGCCGGCGTCGGCGTCGACGGTCTCCAGCATGAGCCGCTTCTGCTCGTCGGTGAACCGCTCCCACTTGCTGAGGAGGGTGGCGGTGAAGCCCTTCACGGAGGTGAGCGGGGAGCGCAGTTCGTGGGCGACGGTGGCGATGAGCTCGGCGTGGCTGCGCTCGGAGCGGCGGCGGGCCTCGGTGCCCCGGAGCGAGACGACGACCCGGCGGACGGGTCCGGTGGGGTGCTCACGGACGTACCGGGCGGAGACGAGGACCTCGCGGCCGCCGGGCAGCAGCAGGTTCCGCTCGGGCTGGCCGCGCCGGGTGGCGAGGCCGCCGTACGGGTCGGTGAGGCTCCACCAGCGGTGGCCCTTGAGGTCCTCCAGGGGCAGCGCCTGGTCGAGCGGGCGGCCGAGCGCCTCGGGGGCGGGGACGGCGGTGATGCGGCTGGCGGCCGCGTTGAAACAGACGACGCGGCCGCTCTCGTCGGCGACGACGAGGCCGTCGGGCAGGTCGTCGGGGTCGATCCCGGGCCACGGCTCGGGCGCGCGCGCCCCGTCGGCGCGTCGCTGTGCGATCCGCGCGGGACTGTCCGTGCCGGCCGTCATCCCCGTCTCCCACCCCTCCGTGTACCGCAGTGGGCCCCCGAGTGCGTCACTCTACTGGGCGAGGGTGACCGGCGGGAGCCGGAAGGGCACACCGGGTGGCCGGATCGCGACGGCGGGGTACGGGGCCGGGGGCTTCAGGAGCTGTGGCGGGGCCGCTGGGCGCGGGCGGAGGCGTAGAGGCAGACCGCGGCGGCGGTGGCCAGATTGAGGCTCTCGGCCTTGCCGTGGATGGGGACGCGGACGACGGCGTCGGCGAGGGCCCGGGTCTCCTCGGGCAGCCCCCACGCCTCGTTGCCGAAGATCCAGGCGGTGGGACCGCCCATCGTGCCGGCGTCGAGTTCGTCGTCGAGGTCGTCCTGGCCGGCCCCGTCGGCGGCGAGGATGCGGACGCCCGCGCCCTGGAGGCCGGCGACGGCCTGCTCGACGGGGACGCCGACGGCGACGGGGAGATGGAAGAGGGAGCCGACGGAGGCGCGGACCGACTTCGGGTTGTACAGGTCGACGGAGGCGTCGGTGAGGATCACCGCGTCGGCGCCGGCGGCGTCGGCGCAGCGGAGCACGGTGCCGGCGTTCCCGGGGTCGCGGACGTGCGCGAGGACGGCGACGAGCCGGGGCTTCGCGGCGAGGATCTCGTCGAAGGGCGAGTCGAGGAAGCGGCAGACGCCGACGAGTCCCTGCGGGGTGACGGTCTGGGAGACCTCGGCGAGGACGGCGTCGGAGGCGTGGTGGACGCGGGCGCCGGCGGCGCGGGCGGCCTCGACGATGGGCGCGTACCGCTCGGCGGCCTCGACGGTGGTGAAGAGCTCGACGAGGGTGGGGGCGCCGTCCGGGCCCCGGTGCGCGACGGCCTCGCGGACGGCCTGGGGACCCTCGGCGAGGAAGAGGCGGTCCTTGCCCCGGAAGTTGCGCTTGGCGAGCCGCCGGGCGGCGACGACGCGCGGGGAACGCGGGGAGATCAGCTCGGGGGTGGACATGTGCCTGGGGCTCTCTGTCTCGTCGGGGTCGACGGCGTACGGGGACGGCGGCGAAGCGGAGGGGCGGTCAACGCGCCGGACCCGCAGGCGCGTGGCCTGCGGGTCCGGGCAGAAGTACTGCGGCCTGGAAGATCAGGCGGCGGCCTTCGGGGCGTTGACGTCGGCCGGGAGGGCCTTCTGCGCGACCTCGACCAGCGCGGCGAACGCGTTGATGTCGTTGACGGCCAGCTCGGCGAGGATCTTGCGGTCCACCTCGATGTTGGCGGCCTTCAGACCCTGGATGAGGCGGTTGTACGTCATGCCGTTCTGGCGGGCAGCGGCGTTGATGCGCTGGATCCACAGCTGACGGAAGTCGCCCTTGCGCTTCTTGCGGTCGTTGTAGTTGTAGACCAGCGAGTGGGTGACCTGCTCCTTGGCCTTGCGGTACAGGCGCGAACGCTGACCGCGGTAGCCGGAAGCCTGCTCGAGAATCGCCCGGCGCTTCTTGTGGGCGTTGACTGCCCGCTTGACGCGTGCCACTTCTTACTCCTTGTAGCGGGGCCGTGGTGTGTTCACACGACCCGGAAAACGGATGGGTCCCGGTCTTGGCCGGATGCCCTCGACGTCCGAGGGCGGGAGATCAAGCTCAGATGCCCAGCATCTTCTTGATCTTGGCGGCGTCACCCGGGGCCATCTCGGCGTTGCCGGTGAGGCGACGCGTCAGCTTGGACGACTTGTGCTCGAGCAGGTGGCGCTTGCCGGCGCGCTCGCGCAGGATCTTGCCGGAGCCGGTGACCTTGAAGCGCTTCTTGGCACCGGAGTGCGTCTTGTTCTTCGGCATAGCGCCGTTATCTCCTCGTCAGTGGCGCTCCCCCGGTGCGGACACCGGCGAACCGGGAGCGTCAATTCTTCGATGGGTGGTACCGGGCGGGACCGGGGGGCTGCCCCAGGGGCAGCCCCGTCGGATCACGCCTCGGCGTTCTCGGCCGACGTGTCGGCCGAAGCCTCCTCGGCACCGGCCTCCGGAGCGGCCTCGGGCGCGATGCCCTGGCGCTCCGCCTTGCGCGCGGCCTGAGCCTCGCGCGCCTCGGCCATGGCCTCGGTCTTCTTCTTGTGCGGGCCCAGAACCATGATCATGTTCCGGCCGTCCTGCTTCGGGTTGGACTCGATGAAGCCAAGCTCCTGGACGTCCTCGGCGAGGCGCTGCAGGAGGCGGTAACCGAGCTCGGGCCGGGACTGCTCACGACCACGGAACATGATCGTGATCTTGACCTTGTCGCCCTGCTTGAGGAAGCGGACGACGTGGCCCTTCTTGGTGTCGTAGTCGTGCGGGTCGATCTTCGGCCGGAGCTTCATCTCCTTGATGACCGTGTGCGCCTGGTTCTTGCGCGCCTCACGGGCCTTCATGGCCGACTCGTACTTGAACTTCCCGTAGTCCATGAGCTTGCACACGGGCGGACGGGCGTTCGCCGCGACCTCGACAAGATCGAGGTCGTACTCCTGCGCGAGCTCCAGGGCCTTGGCAAGGGGGACGATGCCCACCTGCTCGCCGCTGGGGCCGACAAGACGCACCTCGGGAACGCGAATCCGCTCGTTGATGCGGGGCTCGGCGCTGATGGATCCTCCTCGGTAGCACCACGCGACCGCCTTGGCGGACGGACACGTCACGTCAAATCACTGAGACCAACCGAGTGGGCACACAAAAAATGCCCCGACGGGACACAGGCGGGGCTCCAACGCAAACCGGAGCACCACCACGGTCAACCGCGGGGCGCAATATCGGGCGGCTCCATCGTCCGTACGGAACGATGGTCACCACCTGACCGGTGACCCGCCGCCCGTGAGGGCGGTCAGGTGGGAGATCGGAGCCTCCACTTGTGGGCCGGGCACACAGGTGTCCGGCCGGTCGTTACACAAGGTTAGCAGGACCCGGCGGTCGGCGCGAACCGCCGGCCCGCTTATCGTGTGGGGCATGAGCGAGACCCCCCAGAACGAGCCCACGACCACCCCCGGCCCCTCCGCCGACAACCCCGACTTCGAGGCCCTGACCCGCGACATCGCGGAGGTTCCGGCGGTCGAGGTGATCGTGACCGTCGCCGTCAACCTGATGAGCGCCGCCGCGGTCAAGCTCGGCCTCACCGAGGAGGGCGACGCGCACAAGGACCTCGACGAGGCGCGCAAGCTGATCCACGCGCTCGCGGGCCTCCTCGACGCGAGCACGACGGAGATCTCGTCCTTCCACGCGGCCCCGCTGCGGGACGGCCTGAAGTCCCTCCAGCTCGCCTTCCGCGAGGCGTCCTTCGTCCCGGACGAGCCGGGCCAGGGCCCGGGCGAGAAGTACACGGGCCGGGTCTTCGGCTAGAGCGGGACCGCTCGGATCAGTTCTTGACGTAGAAGGGCTCGCCGGGAGGCGTGGCCGAGGCCGGCAGGAGTGCCAGGTCGAGGCCGCGCACCAGGCGGGCCCTCAGTGTTTCGTCGGCGGCGAGGGCACGGGCGACGCGCTGGGCGGCCTCGGCGGGGGCGGTGTCCTCGGCGAGGACCAGGGCGAGGGTGCCGTCGGCGGCGCCCGGGCCGAGGTGGGCGCGGAGGACGGCGGGCTCGGCGGCGACCGCGGCGCGGACCGCGTCCCGTACCGCCGGGTCGTCGAGGGGGTCGGTGCTGGTGCGGCCCTCGGCGAGGGCGAGCAGGGCGGAGCCGCTCACCTGGTACGGCACCGGGCCCGCCATGTCGAGGACGAGGGTGTCGGCCTTCTCGTGGACGAGCGCGGCGAGCGCCTGCTGGAGCGGAACGGCGACGGGCCGGGCGGCCGGGTCCCACAGGGCGAGCGAGGCGATCGAGGTGAAGGCGGGGAGGCCGCGCCGGTCGCCGGCGGTCAGCGTCGGCACCGCCATGTCGCTGGTCTTCTCCTGCTTCAGCCCGGTCACCGGGTCGATCTCCACCTCGCCGAGGACGGCGACGACGGGGACGAGGAGCCGGGCGCCGCGCAGCGCCTCCAGGACGGGGCCGTGGGCGGTTCTGTCCTCCGCCCAGGCCGCGAGGGCCGCGGCGAGCGCCGGGTCGGCGGTGCCGTCGTCGTCGGAGAAACCGGGGTCCGGAATGTTCTTGAGCTCCACGCCCCGAGCCTAACCGGCCGGGTCCCGGGCTCGGCCCGCCGGGCCGTCAGCGGGCGCGGCCGGCCCGGTGGAGGACGAGGGCGGCCAGCAGCAGGAGGGCGCCGAGGCCGCCGGCGAGGGGGGCGAGGAGGCCGGGGACGGTGTCCTCCTCGGCGGCGGGCAGGGGGCCGGGGCCGAAGTACTGGCCGCGGTGGCCGGCGGTGGCGTTCTTCGGGTCGCCGCCCTTCAGCGCGGCACCGGCCTCGATGGCGGCGGCCGCGTCGACGGTGCCGTACCCCTTGGCGTCGCTGCGGCCGCCCTCGGGCCGGTCGCGGGCGGTGTCGACGAGGAGCTTCTTGACCTGGGCGGGGGTCAGGTCGGGGTGGGCGGAGCGGACGAGCGCGACGGCGCCGGAGACGAACGCGGCGGCGGCGCTGGTCCCCCAGCCCTCGTAGTACTTCTGGTCGGGGTCGGCGATGACGATGTCGACGCCGGGGGCGCTGACCGTGGCGTACCAGCGGCGGGTGGAGAAGGAGGCGCGGGTGCCGAAGCGGTCGACGGCGGTGACCGCGATGACGCCGGGGTAGGCGGCCGGGTAGGAGACGTGGTCGCCCTTCTCGCCGCCGTTGCCGGCCGAGGCGACGACGGAGACGCCCTTGCCGAGGGCGTACTGGACGGCGGCGTCCTCGCCGGGGTCGGGGTGGGCGGACTTCGAGTCGTCGCCGAGGGAGAGGTTGATGACGTCGGCGCCGTGGTCGGCGGCCCAGCGGATGCCCTGGGCGAGGGCGGTGCCGCGGGTCTTGCGGGCCTTGTCGCGGGCCTTGTCCTTGCCTTCGAGGATGACCCGGACGGGGAGGATGCGGGCGCCGGGGGCGATGCCGAGGACGCCGCTGTCGTCGGCCCAGCCGTGGCCGTGCCCGGCGATGATGCCGGCCATGGCGGTGCCGTGCCGGGCCCAGGTGGCGTCGCCCTTCGAGGCGCCGAAGCCGATGAGGTCGTGGCCGGGCAGGACGGAACCGGCGAGGTCGGGGTGGTCCGCGTCGACGCCGGTGTCGAGGACGGCGACGGTGATGCCCTCGCCCTTGGTGGTGCGCCACGCCTCGTCGGCGCGGAGGGTCTCGTGGCCCCACTGACGGTCACGGATGGCGTCGGCGTGCGCGGGCGCGGCGGCCGGGAGCACGGAGAACGCGGCGGCGAGCAGGACCGCGGCGGGCACGACAACCGCCGCGCGGACGCGGGTACGGGGCGGGGTCACGCGGGTGCCGGGAGGGGTCACGCGGGTACGGGGCGGGGTCACCGCTGTTCCTCTTCCTTCGCCGCGTCCAGGGCGGTGGTGCGGAGCTGCTTCTCCAGCCGCTCGGCGATGCCGAGGGCCTCGTGGCCCAGGCCGGACTGGGCCACGGCGTCCGTGCGGCCCTTCTTCATGGCCTGGTCGGCCGGGACCGCGCGGTCGACGGCGCGGCCGTCGGCGAAGCCGGAGACGGCGGTGACGACGACGGGCAGGTCGGCGGGGGCGGTCACCCACCAGCCGGCGCGCTGGGCCGGGCCGAAGCCGGCGGCGACGGTGCCGGGGCCGGCGAGCGCGGGCGGCACGTCCTGGCCGAGGCGGGTCGCGAGCCTGCGGCCGTCGAGGGCGCGCTGGGCGGAGACGTCGGCGCGGGTGAAGACGAGGCCGACGGTGAGGACGCTGCTGGCGGTGGCGTCCGTGTACGTGGCGCGCAGCACGCGCTCGCAGCCGAGCGGGCGCAGGGCGGCGAGCAGCCGGGAGGCGACGGAGGCGGGGGCGCACGGGGCGTCGGGCGCGACGACGACCCGGGTCCAGGTGCGCGCGGAGGGGCCGGGGCCGGCCTGGGGGGCGGTGAGGGTGCGGGGGAAGAGGGTGTCGACGGGGGCGTTGTGCCAGAGCTCCTTGGCGACGGCGTACCCGGCGGGTTCGGCGGGCTTCCCGCCGCCGGAGGCCGCCAGCCACACGCCGGCGAGGGCGCCGCCGACGAGGCCGGTCCCGAGGACGAGGCAGGCGCCGACGGCCAGGGCCCGGCCCCGCCGCCGCTCCCGTATCGGCCGCAGCCGGGTGGTCGTCTCGACCGGCGTCTCGTCCGTCCCGTACGCCGGAACCCGCACGGGCCGCAGCCGCGTGGTGGTCTCGACCGGCACGGCGGCCGCGTCGTGCGGGACGCGGGTTGGCGGCAGCGGCGCGGATCCGGCGGGCCGCGGGACGGCGGCCGGACGCGGCGGGGCCGCCGGCCGGGCGGGCGGGACGGTGCCCGGAGCGGCCTCCGGGGGCAGCGGCGCCGCACCGGCCGGG
>NZ_JBHVRX010000012.1:0-225570 GCF_042885515.1 Streptomyces sp. NPDC058052
TCCTCGACGAGGAACCGGGCCCGGAGCCGTTTCCGTCAGAACTTGATGCCGCTGATCGTCTGGGTTATCGAGTCCAGGAAGCGCTGGATGTCGTCGGCCATGCCCGTGGAGGCGAGGAAGAAGCCGAAGAGGACGGCGACGACGGCCGGCCCCGCCTTCAGGCTGCCGCCGCGGATCAGCACGACGAGGACGATCGCCAACAGCAACACCACAGACAACGAAATCGCCACAACTGATCACACCCTCGGTCGGTCCTGCCCAGCCCGGGGTATGCATCCGGACACCCCCGCGCCTCCATCGTGCCACCAACCCCTTTGCCCCCGGCAGCGGGTGACGAATCGTGGGACGGCGACACCGGTCAAGACGCCGGGCCGGCGCGGGTGGTTCAGGCCGGGCGGGAGATGAGGAGGAGGGCCCGGTCGTCGTTGACGTCCTTGGCCACCGCCTCGATGAGGTGCCAGGCGACGCCCTCGAAGCCGCCGGAGACGCAGCGGTCGGCCTCGCCGGTGAGGCGGTCGATGCCCTCGGCGAGATCGCGGTCGGCGGCCTCGACGAGGCCGTCGGTGAAGAGCATCAGGACGTCGCCGGGGTGGAGGGTTCCCTTGACCGGGTGGAACTCGGCGCCGTCGTAGACGCCGAGGAGGGGTCCTTCGCCGTCCTTCTCCTCCCAGCGGCCGGTGCCGGAGTGGAGCTGGAGCGCGGGCAGGTGGCCGGCGGAGAAGAGCTCGTAGTCGCCGGAGTCCAGGTCGAGGACGAGGTGGATGGAGGTGGCGAAGCCCTCGTCCCAGTTCTGCCGGAGCAGGTAGCCGTTGGCGGCGGGCAGGAAGCCGTGCGGCGGGAGCGAGCCGAGCAGGCCGCCGAACGCGCCGGAGAGCAGCAGGGAGCGGGAGGCCGCGTCCATGCCCTTGCCGGAGACGTCGGTGAGGACGACCTCCAGGGTGCGGCCGCCGTGGGTGCGGGCGGCGACGACGAAGTCGCCGGAGAAGGACTGGCCGCCGGCCGGGCGGAGCGCCATCTCGCGGTGCCAGCCGCGCGGCAGCCGGGGCAGCGCGCTCTGCACCCGGAGCCGCTCGCGCAGGTCGAAGAGCATGGTGCCGCCGCGCCGCCAGGGCACGCCGACCCGGGCCCGGAACTGGGCGATCAGCAGGCCGAAGAGGCCGCAGGCGGCGACCACGAGGACGGTGCCGGGGGTGACGCGGGCGGGCCCCTCGCCGTACGGGCCGAGGAAGGCGGACTCGACGATCAGGCCGCCGGCGGCCGCCGCGTACAGGCCGAGGAGGCTGGCGGGGCGCAGGAGCAGGCCGCCGGCCACGATCGGCAGGACGAGGGCGGCGGGCGAGCACCAGACGGGGTCGAGGACGGTGCCGCAGACGATGGCGGGGATGGTGAGGAGGAGCCCGGCGAGGGCGAGGCGGTCGGAGGTGCCGCCGCGGAAGTAGTCGACCCCGGTCCGGCGCAGCACGACGCGGGCCCGGTGGGCGCGCCTGCGCATCCGGGCCGTGTACGTGTTCACTCCGTGGTGGGCCATTGGCCTGGACCCTATCCACCCGGGCCGCTCCCGTGCAGGGGTACCCCGGTGACAAGGTGCGTGAAATCGGGTCGCCTCGGGCGGTGACCGCTGATATCGATGGCATATGACGACTGAACTTCGGGTGCTCGACCCGTCGGAGTGGGATCGCTGGTTCGCGGCGCTGGAGCTGGCTTTCGGGGGTGTCCCCGAGGAGCCGGAGGAGCGGGAGCTGTGGCGGGACCTGACCGAGTGCGAGCGGTCGCTGGCGGTGTGGGACGGCGAGCGGGCGGTGGCGACGGCGGGGGCGTTCTCGTTCCGGCTGACCGTCCCGGGCGGGGCGTCGGTGCCGGCGGCGGGCGTCACGATGGTGAGCGTGGCCGGAACGCACCGGCGGCAGGGGGTCCTGACGTCGATGATGCGGCGGCAGCTCGACGACGTCCGGGCGCTGGGCGAGCCGCTGGCCGTGCTGACGGCGTCGGAGCCGGTGATCTACGGCCGGTTCGGTTACGGGGCGGCGAGCTGGGCGCAGCGGGCGGTGATCGACACGACCCGGGTGCGGCTCGACGTGCCGGCGGGGGCGGACGCGGTGACGCTGCGGACGGTGTCCCTGGCGGAGTCCTCGGCGGCGACGGAGCCGGTGTACGCGCGGATGGTGCCGCGCCGGCCGGGGATGACGGCGCGCCGGCCCGGCTGGGAGCGGCTTCCGCTGCTCGATCCGCCGGGTTCGCGGAACGGCGCCTCGCCGAAGCAGTGCGTGCTGGCCGAGCGGGACGGGGAGGTCGTCGGGTACGCCTACTACGCGATCAAGCCGGAGTGGAGCTGGGCGGGCGCGGACGGTTCGGTGATCGCGCACGAGGTGACGGCGCTCGACGGGGCGGCGGAGGCGGCGCTGTGGCGCTTCCTGTGCTCGGTGGACCTGACGGCGAAGGTGCGGGTGGACAGTTCGCCGGTGGACGCGGCCTGGCTGCGTCTGGTCTCGGACGTGCGGCGGTGCGAACCGGTCGCGCGGGAGGTGCTGTTCGTCCGGCTGGTGGACGTGGGCGCGGCGCTGGAGGCGCGGACGTACCAGGCGCCGGTGGACGTGGTGTTCGAGGTCGAGGACGCGTTCTGCCCGTGGAACGCGGGGCGTTGGCGGCTGACCGGCGACGCGAAGGGCGCGGTGTGCGCGCGGACCGCCGACGCGGCCGATCTCGCCCTGTCCGTGCGGGAGTTGGGTTCGGCGTATCTGGGCGGTACGTCGCTGGCGTCGCTGGCTTCGGCGGGGCGGGTGACGGAACTGCGGGGCGGGGCGCTCACGGAGGCGTCCGTCGCGTTCGGGTCCGGCCTCGCGCCCTGGCTGCCGCACGGGTTCTAGAGCGTTCCTCCGGGCGCGGGGTGGTGCCCCGCGGTCAGCGCCGCTGGCAGGTGGGGCACCAGAAGAGGTTCCTGGCGGCCAGGTCGGCGGTTCTGATCCCGGTGCCGCAGAGGTGGCAGGGCTGGTGCGCGCGGCGGTAGACGTAGACCTCGCCGCCGTGGTCGTCGACGCGGGGCGGGCGGCCCATCGCCTCGGGGGTGTGCTCGGGGCGGACGGTGTCGATGCGGTTGAGGCGGACGCCTTCGCGCATGAGGGCCTTCAGGTCGTCCCAGATCGCGGTCCACTCCCCCGCCGTGAGGTCCCGGCCCGCGCGGTACGGGTCGATGCCGTGGCGGAAGAGGACCTCGGCGCGGTAGACGTTGCCGACGCCGGCGATGACCTTCTGGTCCATGAGCAGGGCGGCGATCGTCGTGCGGGACCTGGCGATCCGGTGCCGGGCGCGGTCCGGGTCGGCGTCCGGGCGGAGGGGGTCGGGGCCCAGGCGGGCGTGGACCGCCCGCTTCTCCGCGTCGGTGATCAGCGCGCAGGTGGTGGGGCCGCGGAGGTCGACGTACGCCTCGGGGTTCGCGAGGCGGAGGCGGACGGTGTCGGTGGGCGGCGGCGCGGGGGCGTCGCCGAAGGTCACCTTGCCGAAGAGGCCCAGGTGGATGTGGACCCACTCGTCGCGGGGGAAGCCGAGGAAGAGGTGCTTGCCGTGCGCCTCGGTGGTCTCCAGGGTGGCGCCGTCGAGGAGGGCGGCGGAGTCGGAGAACTTGCCCTGGGGGCTGGAGACGCGCACGGGCCGGCCGCCGAACCGTTCGCGGTGGTCGGCGGCCAGCCGGTGGATGGTGTGCCCTTCGGGCATCAGGCGGTGGGCTCCTGCGGGTGGTGGGCCGGGATGGGGGGGAGCTCGCCGGTGGTCTCGTACCGGCTCAGCATCTCGATGCGGCGGGTGTGGCGCTCGTCGCCGGAGTACGGGGTGGAGAGGAAGATCTCGACGAACTTGGTCGCCTCCTCCTCGGTGTGCATGCGGGCGCCGACGGCGACGACGTTGGCGTTGTTGTGCTCGCGGCCGAGGGCGGCGGTCTGCTCGCTCCAGGCGAGGGCGGCACGGACGCCCTTGACCTTGTTGGCGGCGATCTGCTCGCCGTTGCCGGAGCCGCCGATGACGATGCCGAGGCTGTCCGCGTCGGCGGCCGTCTTCTCGGCGGCGCGCAGGCAGAACGGCGGGTAGTCGTCGAGGGCGTCGTAGAGGTGGGGACCGCAGTCGACGGGCTCGTGCCCGTGGGCGGTGAGCCACTCCACGAGGTGGGTCTTGAGTTCGTAGCCGGCGTGGTCGGAACCGATGTAGACGCGCATGGCTTCGAGTGTGGCACGGCCGGGACGGGGCAGGCGTCAGCGGGGTCGGGACCTTGGTCCCGGCGGGTCACGGACCTCCGTCCCGCCTGGTCCGGACCTTATGGCCCGAGTATGTCCTGAATCACGATCCGGAATCAGCCCTTCCGTACTGGCCGGTCGCCGGGTTACATGGCTCCGGCTCGCGACCCGAGCCACCCCCCACACCCGAAGGAAGCGTTCATGAACACGCAGCCGACCCTCGCCAAGGAAGGCGGCAGCACCGGCACCACCGGTCAGATCCCGCCCTCCGACGGCCTCAAGGCCGGGCTCAAGAACCGCCATCTGTCGATGATCGCGATCGGCGGCGTCATCGGCGCCGGCCTCTTCGTCGGCTCCGGCTCCGGCATCGCCGCCGCCGGCCCCGCGATCCTCCTCTCGTACGCGCTGGTCGGCGCGATGGTCGTGTTCGTGATGCGGATGCTCGGCGAGATGGCCGCGGCGCGGCCCTCCTCCGGCTCCTTCTCGGCCTACGCCGACCAGGCGCTCGGCCGCTGGGCGGGCTTCACCATCGGCTGGCTGTACTGGTTCTTCTGGGTGGTCGTGCTGGCCGTCGAGGCGACCGCGGGCGCGGTCATCCTGGAGAGCTGGGTCCCGGCGGTGCCGCAGTGGGCCTGGGCGCTCATCGTGATGGTCGTCCTCACCGCGACCAACCTGGCCTCGGTGGCCTCGTACGGCGAGTTCGAGTTCTGGTTCGCCGGCATCAAGGTCGTCGCCATCGGCGCCTTCGTCGCCATCGGCATGCTCGCGGTCTTCGGCGTGCTGCCGGGCTCGGACAACCCGGGCGCGGGCTTCGCGCACCTCACCGACGCGGGCGGATTCCTGCCGATGGGCGCGGGAGCCATCCTGACCGGTGTCCTGATGGTCGTCTTCTCGTTCATGGGCAGCGAGATCGTGACGCTGGCGGCGGGCGAGTCCGAGGACCCGCAGCGCGCCGTCACCAAGGCGACCAACAGCGTGATCTGGCGGATCGGCGTCTTCTACCTGGGCTCGATCTTCGTGGTCCTGACGCTGCTGCCGTGGAACGACCCCTCGATCACCGAGAAGGGCTCGTACGTCGCCGCGCTCGACTCGATCGGCATCCCGGCCGCCGGCCAGATCATGAACGTGATCGTCCTGACCGCCGTCCTGTCCTGCCTCAACTCGGGCCTCTACACGGCCTCCCGGATGGCCTTCTCGCTCGGACAGCGCGGTGACGCGCCGAAGGGCTTCGCCAAGGTCGACAAGCGGGGCGTGCCGCGCACGGCGATCCTCGCCTCGGTGGTCTTCGGCTTCGTCGCGGTGTTCTTCAACTACCAGTGGCCGGACACCGTCTTCGCCTTCCTGCTGAACTCCTCCGGCGCGGTGGCGCTCTTCGTCTGGCTGGTCATCTGCGTGACCCAGCTGCGCATGCGCGGGATCATCCTGCGCGAGTCGCCGGAGAAGCTGGTCGTGAAGATGTGGCTCTTCCCGTACCTGACCTGGGCGACGATCGGCATGATCGTCTTCGTCCTCGGCTACATGATCTACGACGGCGGCAGCGCCCGGGAGCAGGTCGTGCTCTCGCTGCTCGTGGCCGCGCTGGTGCTGGCGATCGCGCTGGTCCGCGAGCGGGCCAAGAAGGCGTCCCGCGCCTGACCCGGACACGATGAAGGGCCCGCCGCTCCCGCTGGAGCGGCGGGCCCTTCGCGTACGGCGCGGGCCGTCCCTTCCGGATCCTGCCGGGTGTCAGCCCTTGCGGCCGACGAGCTTCCAGGCGGCCGGGAGGGCGCCCATGGCGAGCGCGGCCTTGAGGGCGTCGCCGATGAGGAAGGGGGTCAGGCCGGCGGCGACCGCCTGGCCGAGGGTCATGCCGGTGGCGAGGGCCAGGTACGGCACGCCGACCGCGTAGATGACCGCGGAGCCGAGGACCATGGTGCCGGCGGTGCGCAGGACCGAGCGGTCGGCGCCGCGGCGGGCGAGGGCGCCCACGACGGTGGCGGCGAGCAGCATGCCGAGGATGTAGCCGAAGGACGGCATCGCGTAGCCAGAGGAGCCCTGGGCGAACCACGGGACGCCCGCCATGCCGGCGACGGCGTAGAGGGCGAGGGAGAGGAAGCCGCGGCGGGCGCCGAAGGCGGTGCCGACGAGCAGGGCGGCGAAGGTCTGGCCGGAGACCGGGACCGGGGAGCCGGGGACCGGGAGGGAGATCTGCGCGGCGAGGCCGGTGAGGGCGGCGCCGCCGACGACGAGGGCGACGTCACGGACGCGGCTCGACGGCAGGAGGTCGGCCAGGACGGTGCCCGTACGGAGGGCGCGGGCGGGGGCGGCGGCGGTGCTCATCGGTACTCCGCGGGGGTGAGGGTGTCGGGACAGGTCGACGCTATGCCAGGAGTGAACGCTCGATCACCGTCAGCCGCCGACAAAGCCTCGGGCGGGGGCTTCATGGGATTCCGACAAAGGGCGGTGGAGGCGCCGGGCGCCACGTGACGCTTGTCACTGGGAAGTCGGCACGTGTCGCCCCTTTTGCGTCAAGGGCCCGTCAGCGGAGAGACTGTGGGGTCTCCATAAAGTGCCCGTGTACGTGCCCCTCCTCCCAGAGCGCGAGTCCCCCACCATGCGCGACGACGCCCCGCCCTCCCCCCTCAGCGAACCCGAGCCCCTCTCCCACGGCCTGAAGCAGCGTCATCTGACGATGCTCGGGCTGGGCGGGGTCATCGGCGCCGGTCTCTTCGTCGGCTCCGGCGCGGGCATCGCGGTCGCCGGGCCGGGGATCGTGCTCTCGTACCTGATCGCGGGCGCGCTCGCGATGCTGGTGATGCGGATGCTGGGCGAGATGTCGGCGGCGATGCCGGCGTCCGGCGCGTTCTCGGTGCACGCGGAGCGGGCGCTGGGCCGCTGGGCCGGGTTCTCGGTGGGCTGGCTGTACTGGTTCCTGCTGGTGGTCGTCCTCGCGGTGGAGGCGACGGGCGCGGCGCGGATCGCGCACGGCTGGGTGCCGGGGGTCCCGCAGTGGGGCTGGGTGCTGCTCTTCATGGTGGTCTTCACGGTGGCGAACCTGGCCGCGGTGAAGAACTTCGGCGAGTTCGAGTTCTGGTTCGCCGCGCTCAAGGTCGGCGCGATCGTCCTCTTCCTGGCGCTGGGCACGCTGGCGATCGTCGGCTGGCTGCCCGACACCGATCCGGTGGGGCTCGCCAACCTGACCGGCCAGGGCGGCTTCCTGCCCAACGGCTGGTCCGGGGTGGTCTCCGGGGTGCTGGCGGTGATCTTCGCCTTCGGCGGTCTGGAGGTCGTCACCATCGCGGCGGCCGAGTCGGAGGACCCGGCGCGGAACGTGGCCCGGGCGGTGCGCAGCGCCGTGTGGCGGATCCTGCTCTTCTACGTGGGCTCGATGCTGGTGATCGTGACCCTGCTGCCGTGGACGTCGATGGTGCCGGGCGAGTCGCCGTACGTGGCGGTCCTCGACGCGATCGGGGTGCCGGGCGCGGGGCAGATCATGAACGTGGTGGTCTTCGTGGCGCTGCTGTCGGCGCTCAACGCCAACCTGTACGGCTCCTCCCGGATGGTCTTCTCGCTGGCGGAGCGCGGCGAGGCGCCGAAGGGGCTGCTGAAGGTGTCGGGCGGTGGGGTGCCGCGGCGGGCCGTGCTCGCCTCGGTGGCGTTCGGCTTCGTCTCGGTCCTGCTCAATCTGAAGTGGCCGGACTCCGTCTTCCTCTACATGCTCAACGCGGTCGGCGCGGTGCTGCTGTTCGTGTGGGCGCTGATCGCGGTGTCGCAGCTGCGGCTGCGGCCGCGGATCGAGCGGGAGGCGCCGGAGACGCTGACGCTCCGGATGTGGGGGTTCCCGTGGCTGACGTGGACGGCGCTGGCGGCGATGGGCGCGGTGCTGGTGCTGATGCTGACCGACGACGGGGCGCGGCCGCAGGTGCTGTGGTCGGCGGGGGCGACGGCGGCGGTGCTGGTGGTGGCGTGGCTGCGCGAGGTGCGGGCGTCCCGGCGAGCGCGCACGTCCACGACGAAACGGAATTGAATCTTCACCTTGTGTGAAGGTGGTGACCGTATAGCGGACACCCGTTCCCTCTGAGCGGTACGGGCACCCAGACTGTGGGCTTCCCTCCCCGTCTCAGCCTATGAACAGGGTTGCCCATGTCTCGGACCACCGCGCCCGCGCAGGCCGACCGCCAGGACGGCACCGCCGCTCCCGCCGAGGGCCTCTCCCACGGCCTCAAGCAGCGCCATCTGTCGATGATCGCCCTCGGCGGCGTCATCGGCGCCGGCCTCTTCGTCGGCTCCGGCGCCGGCATCGCCGCCGCCGGACCCTCGATCGTCGTCGCCTACGCGATCTCCGGCGTGCTCGTCATGCTGGTGATGCGCATGCTCGGCGAGATGTCGGCGGCGAACCCGGCCTCCGGCTCCTTCTCCGTCCACGCCGAACGCGCCTTCGGCCCGTGGGCCGGCTTCACCGCGGGCTGGGCCTTCTGGTTCCTGCTCTGCGTGGCCGTCGGCCTGGAGGGCATCGGCGCCGCGAACATCATGACGGGCTGGTTCCCGGGCACGCCCGAGTGGGCCTGGGTGGCGCTCTTCATGCTGGTCTTCTGCGGCACCAACCTGGCGGCGGTGAAGAACTTCGGCGAGTTCGAGTTCTGGTTCGCCGCGCTGAAGGTCGGCGCGATCGTCCTCTTCCTCGGCATCGGCGTGCTCGCCATCACCGGCCTGCTGCCCGGCACCGACGCCCCCGGCGCCGCCAACCTCACCGGGGACGGCGGCTTCTTCCCGCACGGCTCCGAGGGCCTGATCGTCGGCCTGCTCGCCTCCGTCTTCGCGTACGGCGGCCTGGAGACGGTCACCATCGCGGCGGCCGAGTCCGAGCACCCGGTGCAGGGCGTCGCCAAGGCGGTCCGCACGGCGATGTGGCGCATCGCGCTCTTCTACATCGGCTCGATGGCGGTCATCGTCACCCTCGTCCCGTGGGACGACAAGGCGGTCGTCGAGAAGGGCCCGTACGTCGCCACCCTCGACCACCTGGGCATCCCGGCCGCCGGCCAGATCATGAACGTGGTCGTCCTGGTCGCCCTGCTCTCGGCGATGAACGCCAACATCTACGGCGCCTCCCGGATGGCCCGCTCGCTGGTCGCCCGCGGCCAGGGCCCGCAGGCGCTCGGCCGCACCTCCGGCGGGGTGCCGCGCCCGGCGGTCCTCGCCTCCTCGGTCGTCGGCTTCGGCTGCGTGCTGCTGAGCTACTGGTCGCCGGACAAGGCGTTCATCTGGCTGCTGAACACGATCGGCGCGATCATCCTCGTCGTCTGGTTCTTCATCGCGGCCTCGCAGCTGGTGCTGCGCCGCCGCACCGAGCGCGAGGAGCCGGAGAAGCTGGTCGTGCGGATGTGGGCCTTCCCGGTGCTGACCTGGGTGGCGCTGGCCGGGATGGCGGCGATCTTCTTCCTGATGGCCCGCGAGGAGGGCACCCGGGTGCAGCTGTACGCGACGGGCGCCCTGACGCTGGCCCTCGCGGTGGTCGGTTTCGGCCTGCAGAAGGCGCGCGGGACGGCGGCCGGGAAGGTCTGACCCCTCCCCCGCACTCCCCGAACGCCCCGCCGGGCCTCCCGCCCGGCGGGGCGTCCGTGCGTCCGGAGCCGGATCAGGTGCCGCAGTAGGGGGCGGTGCGGACGTGGCCGCCACGGTTCTCGTCGTCGGTTCCGAGGAGCGCGTCGCCGCCGGGGAGGCACTCGACGGCCTCGATCTTGTGGCCGGGGAAGGTGCCGAGAGGCACCGGGCGGGCGGTGAGGGAGACCCGCACCCGGCCGGAGGCGGTCAGGACGACCTGGCCGGCGTCGGTCACGGCGGAGTCGAAGGGGCCGTCGTCGCCGGCGTCCGACGCCGAGCCCACCAGGATCCGGCCGGCTCCGGTGACGGAGATGTCGGAGATGTGGCGGGTCCCCGCGTCCGCGGGGCGCGGGGCGGTGAAGGCGCGCCGGGTGACCGCGCCGAACCGCGGCTCGCCCCACGCGGCGAAGGTCAGCGGGGCGGCGTACAGGGTGGCGGGCCGCTCCGCTCCCTCGCCGCGGTCCGCCCACAGGGCGGCGAACCGGCCGTCGCGGGCGACGAGCGCGAAGCTCTCGAAGTCGTCGCCGGCACCGATCGCGGGCAGCGGGGTGTACTCGACGACGGTGGCCGTGGTGCCGGTGACCCGGAGGCGGTAGACGATGCCGCGCGCGGCGACGGCGAGGTACTCGCCCGGCAGGCCGGGGATCGCCTCGATCGCCTCCAGGTCGACGGGCTCGGCGCCCTCCCAGACCAGCGGGGTGACGGTGGCGGGGTCCGTGCCGTACGCGAGCCGGGAGAGGCGCGGCTGCCCGGAGCGCTTGTTGTCGTGGACGACGAGCGCGGTGCCGGCGCCCTCGGCGGCGAGGCCGGAGACACCGCTGCGGGCGTCGGTGCCGACCTGTCGCCAGGGGGCGGCGGCCTGGGCGGTGCCGGCGAGCAGCGCGACGAGGACACCGGCGGTGGCGAGTCTCAGGGGGAGCGTCATGCCCCGCACGTTATGGATCTTGAACGGGCCGGGGACAGGGCCACGTGCGCCGTTCGGCGGAGCGCGCGGAAGCAGTCGGGCGCGCGGGCCGGAGCGGGCCTCCTGGACGGATTCCCGCACGCGCCTCGCGCGGACCCCCCACACGGACTCCCGCGCAGGCCCTAGGACCAACGACTGATCAACTTCGTGCGCAGGTGCTGTTAGCCTGCACTTGCATATAGGTTGCAATAAGCAGTCAGTCGAAGGGCTCGGCACATGGCGATCTACACACTTCCGGAGCTGCCGTACGACTACGCGGCGCTGGAGCCGGTGATCAATCCGCAGATCATCGAGCTGCACCACGACAAGCACCACGCCGCGTACGTCAAGGGCGCGAACGACACCCTGGAGCAGCTGGAGGAGGCCCGCGACAAGGAGCAGTGGGGCTCGGTCAACGGCCTGGAGAAGAACCTGGCCTTCCACCTCTCCGGCCACATCCTCCACTCCATCTACTGGAACAACATGGCCAGCCCGAAGGCCGGCGACGGCGGCGGCGAGCCGCTCGCGGCCGACGGCGTGGGCGAGCTCGCGGACGCGATCACCGAGTCCTTCGGCTCGTTCGCCAAGTTCAAGTCCCAGCTGACCAAGGCGTCCGCGACCACCCAGGGCTCCGGCTGGGGCGTCCTCGCCTACGAGCCGGTCAGCGGCCGCCTCATCGTCGAGCAGGTCTACGACCACCAGGGCAACGTCGGCCAGGGCTCGATCCCCGTCCTGGTCTTCGACGCCTGGGAGCACGCCTTCTACCTGCAGTACAAGAACCAGAAGGTCGACTTCATCGACGCCATGTGGCAGGTCGTGAACTGGCAGGACGTGAACAAGCGCTACCAGGCCGCCAGGGCCAGCGTGCCGCTCATCTCCTTCTGATCCTTCCGGCGGCCCCCGCTCGTCCTGCTCGTGATCGTCTTCTCAACCTTCACCTGCGGGCGGAATGAGGAAGAACCCCCGCGATGACGTGAATCGCGGGGGTTCTTCTGTTCCTGCGGCGGCGGCTACTCGAAGCTCGGCGCCGCCGTCCGGGTGCGCTTGATCTCGTAGAAACCGGGGGTCGAGGCGACCAGCAGCGTGCCGTCCCACAGCCGGGCCGCGGCCTCGCCGCGCGGGGTGGGGGTGACGACCGGGCCGAAGAACGCGACCTCGTCGCCGTCCGGGCCGGGAACCGCGATCACCGGGGTGCCGACGTCCTGGCCGACCTTCTCGATGCCCTCCGTGTGGGAGGCGCGCAGCTCCGCGTCGTAGGTGTCCTTGTCGGCGTACTCCACCAGGTCCTCGGGGAGGCCGACGTCCCGCAGGGCGGCGGCGATGGCCTCGCGGGTGGGGCCCTCGCCGTCGTTGTGGAAGCGGGTGCCGAGCGCGGTGTAGAGCTTGCCGACGACCTCGTCGCCGTGCAGCCGCTGGGCCGCTATGACGACGCGGACCGGGCCCCACGCCTTGGTCTCCAGCATCTCCCGGTACTCGGCGGGGACCTCGTCCAGCCGGTTCTCGTTCAGGACGGCGAGGCTCATCACCTTCCAGCGCACGTCCACGGGGCGGACCTTCTCGACCTCCAGCATCCACCGGGAGGTCATCCAGGCCCAGGGGCACAGCGGGTCGAAGAAGAACTCTGCGGTGGTCCTGCTCTCGGACATGTCACTCCTCGGATGCGGGCGTGCGGAAGGGATGCGCCGACCTGTCGCAACGCCACGGGGTCGTGCCGGCATTCCCGTGCACCGGGTGAAAGGTGCGCATGGGAGGATCGGGGCTGTTTCGAACACGCCACGAAGGAGTGACCGTGCCCGGTGAGAACCTGTCCCGCGACGAGGCCCACGAGCGGGCGGCGCTGCTGTCCGTCGACGGCTACGAGGTCGCCCTCGACCTGCGCTCGGCGGTCGGCGAGTCCACGGAGGCGGTACGCACCTTCCGCTCGGTGACGACCGTCCGCTTCCGCCGCACGGGCGAGGGCGACGCGACCTTCGCGGACCTGATCGCGCCCTCGGTCACCTCCGTCACCCTCAACGGGCGGACGCTGGACCCGGCCGTCGTCTTCGACGGCGCCCGGATCGCCCTGGACGGCCTCGCGGACGAGAACGTGCTGGTCGTCGACGCGCAGTGCGCCTACAGCCGCACCGGCGAGGGCATGCACCGCTTCGTCGACCCCGAGGACGGCGAGGTCTACCTCTACACCCAGTACGAGCCGGCCGACGCCCGCCGGGTGTACGCCAACTTCGAGCAGCCCGACCTCAAGGGCCCGTACCGCTTCGAGGTGACCGCGCCCGAGGGCTGGAACGTGTGGAGCAACGGCGCCGGCGAGCGGGACGCCGACGGCGTGTGGCGGTTCGCCGAGACGGCGCCGATCTCCACGTACATCACCTGCGTGGTGGCGGGCCCCTACCACTACGTCACCGACACCTACCGCCGCGGCGACCTGGAGATCCCGCTCGGCGCGATGTGCCGCAAGGGGCTCGCGAAGCACTTCGACGCGGACGACGTCTTCCTCGTCACCAAGCAGGGCTTCGACTTCTTCCACGACACCTTCGACTACCCGTACCCCTTCGGCAAGTACGACCAGGCGTTCGTGCCCGAGTACAACCTCGGCGCCATGGAGAACCCCGGCATGGTCACCTTCACCGAGGAGTACATCTACCGGGGCAAGGTCACCCGGGCGGCGTACGAGCGGCGCTCGAACACGATCCTGCACGAGATGGCCCACATGTGGTTCGGCGACCTCGTCACCATGGTCTGGTGGGACGACCTGTGGCTGAAGGAGTCGTTCGCCGACTTCATGGGCTCCTTCTCGCTCGCCGAGGCCACCCGCTTCACCGACAGCTGGGTCACCTTCGCCAACAACCGCAAGGCGTGGGCCTACCGCGCCGACCAGCTGCCGTCCACCCACCCGATCACGGCCGACATCCGTGACCTGGAGGACGCCAAGCTGAACTTCGACGGCATCACGTACGCCAAGGGCGCCTCCGTCCTCAAGCAGCTCGTCGCCTACGTGGGCCGGGACGCCTTCCTGGAGGGCGCGCGCCGCTACTTCAAGCGCCACGCGTACGGCAACACCCGCCTCGCCGACCTGCTCACCGTGCTGGAGGAGACCTCCGGCCGGGACATGCGGGCCTGGTCGAAGTCCTGGCTCCAGACCTCCGGCGTCAACGTGCTCGCCCCCGAGGTCACCTACGACGCCGAGGGCCGGATCACCGAGCTGGCCGTCCTCCAGGAGGGCGACGAGCTGCGCCCGCACCGGGTCGCGGTCGGCCTGTACCGCCTGTCGGAGGGCGAACTCGTCCGGTACGCGCGCGTGGAGGCCGACGTCGCCGGGGTCCGGACCGTCGTCGGCGGACTGGCCGGCCACGAGCGCCCGGACCTGATCCTCGTCAACGACGACGACCTCACCTACTGCAAGATCCGCTTCGACGAGGGCTCGCTCGACACCCTCCGCGAGCACCTCGGCGCCGTCACCGACCCGCTGGCGCGCGCGCTCTGCTGGTCGGCGCTGTGGAACCTGACCCGGGACGGGCTGATGCCGGCCCGCGACTTCGTCGCCGCCGTGCTCGCCTTCGCGGGCCGGGAGACCGACATCGGCGTCCTCCAGATGGTGCACGCCTGGGCGCGGACCGCGGTCACCCACTACGCGGCTCCGGCGTGGCGCGCGGAGGGCGGCCGGCTGCTCGCCGAGGGCGGGCTGCGCGAGCTGCGGCTCGCCGGGCCGGGCAGCGAGCACCAGCTGACCTGGGCCCGCTTCTTCGCCGCGACCGCCTCCTCGGACGCCGACCTCCAGCTCCTGGAGGGGCTGCTCGCCGGCACCGCCCGGATCGACGGCCTCGACGTCGACCAGGAGCTGCGCTGGGCGCTGCTCTCGACCCTCGCCGAGGAGGGCCGGGCCGACGAGACGCGGATCGACGAGGAGCTGGCGCGGGACGACACCGCGAGCGGCAAGCGGCACCAGGTGCG
Source organism: Streptomyces sp. NPDC058052 (assembly GCF_042885515.1). NCBI lineage: Bacteria > Bacillati > Actinomycetota > Actinomycetes > Kitasatosporales > Streptomycetaceae > Streptomyces > Streptomyces sp. NPDC058052. Next base: position 14,692 of record NZ_JBHVRX010000012.1, read on the forward strand.
GCTGCTGGCCTCGCGCCCGTCGGCGGCGGTGAAGGCGCAGGCGTGGGCGCAGGTCGTCGAGTCGGACGCCCTGTCGAACGCGCTGGCCGGCGCGGTGATCGCCGGGTTCGCGCAGCCTTCGCAGCGCGAGCTGACCGCCCCGTACGCGGAGAAGTACTTCGCCGTGATCGAGCGGATCTGGGCCGAGCGGTCGATCCAGATCGGCATGGACGTCGTGCGGGGCCTCTTCCCGGCGCTCCAGGACCGTCCGGAGACCCTGGCGGCGACCGACGCCTGGCTGACGGAGCACGCGGACGCGGCTCCGGCGCTGCGGCGGCTCGTCCTGGAGTCCCGCGACGACCTGGCCCGGGCGCTGCGGGCGCAGGAGTGCGACGCGCTGGAGGCGTGACCGGGACCGGGAGGGGGCCCGCGGGTGCGGGCCCCTCACCGGCGGCGGCCCCGGCGCGCCCGCGCGGCCTTTCTCGGCAGTCGAACGTGCGTCCTTTAGCGCCGTCTTGTCCGGGTTCGGCCACCAGCTTGTAACAGGCCGTTAGGACCGGGCCGGGGAGCGGAAGACCCCCGGCATGAACCACAACACCCCCATCACCCCCCGCCCCCGCCCCCTCCCCTCCCCCGCGGGCGTCACGCAACGTCTCGCTTCCAGCGGCCAGTTGAGGGCCATGGGCGTGCCCGCCGCGGAGGTCGCCGGGCGGGTCGCGGACGGCGGCGACTGGCAGCAGCTGCTGCCGGGCGTCTTCCTGCTCCACCCCGGCGCCCCGACCGGCGACGACCGGCTGCGGGCCGCGCTGCTGTACGCCCGCCGGGACGGCGGGGCGCCGCTCCACGGGCCGGGCGCGATGATCACCGGTCTGGCCGCGCTCGCCCTGCACGGCTTCTCCTCCGCTCCCCCGCCGGCCGGCCTGGACCGGATCGACGTGCTGGTGGGGCGGACCCGCCGGCTGCGCTCGACCGGTTTCGTGCGGGTGGTGCGGGCGCCGGAGTCGCCGGAGCCGGTGGAGCTCGCCGGGCTGCCGGTGGCGCCGGTCGCGCGGGCGGTCGCCGACGCCGTCCCGGGGCTCCAGGACGCCGAGGCCGTCCGCCGGCTGCTGACCGAGGCGGTGCGCGGCGGCCACTGCGAACCGCCGGTGCTGGTACGGGAGTTGAGCCGGGCGCGGCTGCTGACCCGGCCGCACGTGGTGGACGCGGTGGACTCGCTGCTGGTCGAGGGGCGGGCGCTGTCGGAGGAGCGGCTGTACGAGATGGTGCGGGACTTCGCGCTGCCGGACCCGCTGTGGAACGTGGACCTGCGGCTGCCGGGCGGCCCGCACCTGGGCGGCGTGGACGCCTACTGGCCGGACCAGGCGGTGGCGGTGGAGCTGGACACCCGGGCGCCCCGGCAGGACGAGGACGCCCTGTGGTCCGAGTACACCCGCAAGCGGGAGCACCTGGAGCGGCTGGGCATCACGGTGGTCCACCTGACCCCCCGCAAGCTGCGGGAGGCCATGGACCAGCAGGCCGCCGTGGTCCGTACGGCGCTGATGGCGGCGCCGGAGCGGCGGCCCGCCGCCTATGTCGTCGTCCTGCCGCGGTGAGCGCTACTTCTTCGGCGGGACCGTGCCGCAGAACTCGGCCTCGACGATCGCCTGGGTGTCCCCGGTCCAGTCGGCGTTGATGTTGGCGGCGAGGGTGTGCCGGCCGTCGCGGGTGGTGTACGCCTCCGAGAGGGAGCCGTGGATGCCGCCGCCGTGGCCCCAGATCTCGGTGCCGCAGCCCAGCTTCTGCCAGGAGATGCCGAGGCCGTAGCGGTAGTCGGGGAACTGGGGGGAGACCGCCACCGTGGTGGTGAGTTCGCGCATCTCGGCCTTCGGGAGGAGCCGGCCCTTGAGGAGGGCGCGGTAGAAGGTCTGGAGGTCGGCGGAGTCGGAGATCATCTCGCCGGCGGCGTGGGCGAGGGAGGGGTTGAGCTCGGTGACGTCGTGGACGGGGGAGGTCGCCTCGGGATTCAGGGTGGAGTACGCGCGGCTGCTGGGCCCCGGGACGTTCACCCGGGTGCCGGGGACACTGGTGGCGCGGAGCTTGAGGGGCTTGATGATCCGGTTCTCGACGGCCTTGCCGTAGGGGCGGCCGGTGACCTTCTCGATGACCAGGCCGGCCAGGACGAAGTTGGTGTTGGAGTAGCGCCAGGAGGTGCCGGGGGCGAAGGCCGGGGCGTGGCCCATGGCGACGCCGACCAGGTCGCGCGGGCTCCAGGTGTCGTAGCGGTGCTGGAGGAAGCCCGCGCCGAAGACCTTCTGCTGGAAGGCGGGGTCCTCGGTGTAGCTGTAGACGCCGCTGGTGTGGTTGAGGAGCTGCCGGACGGTGATCCTGCTCCCGTCGTGGCCGTTGCCGGTGACGAGGCCGGGCAGCCACTTCTCGACCGGGTCGTCGAGGTCGACGCGGCCCTCGGCCTGGAGCTGGAGGAGGACGGTGGCGGTGAAGGTCTTGGTGATGGAGCCGACGCGGTAGCGGTCGTCGCCGCCGCGCTCGCCGGCGGTGCCGGTCCAGGAGCGGCCGTCGGCCCGGGCCTGGGCGACGGCGCCCGGGACACCGGCGTCGACGGCGGCCTGGAGCGCCGCCTGGGTGGCCGTGTGGCCGGCCTTCGCGGGGGCGGGGGCCGGGTTCGCGGCGAGGGCGGGGGCGGCGAGCGCGGTGACGGTGAGGCCGGCGGCGAGGGCCGCGGCGACGACGGTGCGGGTGGTGCGGGTGGTGGTCATGTGGGTCCCCTGTGTCCCTGGTCCGGTACTGCGGTCGGCGGGGAGGACCGGGGGCGGGACGGGAGGGTTGAGCGGGGACGTACCGGTTGAGCCTTTTTCGGCCGTTCGGCGGAGCCGGCGGGAGGCGGGGCCGGGCGGGGAGGGGGGGTCAGTTGCGGCGCGGGTCGCCGAGCCGGGAGCGGCCGAGCGCGGGGCGGGCGCGCCAGAGGTCGAGGCCGACGTCGACGAGGTGGACCCGGGGCAGACCGGGCACGGCGTCGAGGGGGTGCCAGGCGGCGAGGTCGGTGGAGCCGCCGGTCTCGGGGCGCAGCGCGCCGCCGGTGATCCGGGCCTCGTAGAGGATGCGGAGCCCCTGCCAGGAGCCGGGGGTGCCGATGCGGGGCAGCCGGTCGCGCACGACGGAGTCGACGCCGAGGAGGGCGACGGGCTCGGAGACGTATCCGGTCTCCTCCTCGACCTCGCGGACGACGGTCGCGACGGGTTCCTCGCCGTGGTCCATGCCACCGCCGGGCAGGGTCCAGCGCCTCGTCCCGTCCTTGGCGACCCAGCGGGCGAGCAGGATCTCGCCGCCACGGACGCACACGGCGTAGGCCGCCACCCTCAACTCCTGCTTCATGGGCCGAGGTTAGGCGATCGGGGTGACGGCCGGCCGGTTCAGTACCAGTAGACGGGGTAGCGGCGGCGGCCGGCCCGGGCGGCGAGCAGGCCGACCACGACGAGCAGCACGCAGGAGGCGAGCAGGAGGCCGGTAAAGGTCCAGAACGGCGGGGAGCCCAGGGCGACGATCACCGCGGTGGCGGCGGCCGGGGAGTGCGGGGCGCGGGCGAGCATCATCACGCCGAGGGCGAGTCCGCCGGCGACGGCGGCGCTCCACAGGCCGGGGCCGGCGACCGCGAGGACGGCGAAGCCGGCGAGGGCGGAGAGGAGCTGGCCGCCGATCACCGAGCGGGGCTGGGAGAGCGGCAGCTCCGGGGAGGCGGCGACCAGCGCCATGCTCGCGGCGAGCGGCGGGATGAGCAGCGGGTGGTGGAGGACGGTGCCGAGCGCGACCAGCAGGAGCAGGGCGGTGGTGCTGACGCCGGTGGCGACGAGGACCGCGAGGGGGCGTGGGCGCGGCGGCGGGCCGGGACGGGCAGGGGCGGGGGCGGGGGTGGTCGCGGACGGCGCGGGCACGGTGGCCTCGGGAGCCGGGGCGGTGGTGGTCACGGGTTCCTCGGGATCGTGGATCGGGAGTCCGCGTGCGGGCGGCAGGGTGCGGTGGTGCGGCTTCAGGGGGTGGTCGGATTGGCCGGGGAGTACTCGGGCGCGGACCAGCTGAGGGGGCCGGCGGCCGGGGTCTCGACGACGCTGTCGACCCGGAAGCGGACGAACCGCTCCTCCAGACGGTATACCGTTCGCGCCCGGCCGCTGAGCTGGAGGGTCGTGCCGTTCTCCCAGTCCAGGAAGAGAAGACCGGCCCTGTCGTCGGTCTCCAGGTTGCCGAGTGTGAGGAACATCGCGTTGCCCGGGTAGTCCCGCCATTCGAGCGTGCGGGGGTCCTCGGCGCGGACGAAGCCGGGGTTGCCGCCGCGGTGGCTGGCGTCGGCGCCGTCCGGTCCCGTGGTGGCGACGAAGAAGGTGTCGGCGGCGCGGACGGCGGCCAGCTGGTCCTCGGAGAGGGCCTCGCCCCACCGGGCGGGCGGGGCGCCGGGGCCGGCGGGGCCGGAGGCGCGCAGCTCGCGCTTCTGGAGGTACTTGGGGCAGTTGGCGAAGACCTGCTCGGCCTCGATCAGCAGGCCGCGGGCGCTGGGGCGGGCGGTGCCGTTGAGGCGCATGCGGCGGCGGGTGCGGGGATCGAGGGCGATCGTGCCGACGCGGGTCTCGCCGGCCAGGGCCTCGGCGAGCGGGTCGCCGGGCCGGGCCCCGCCCGCGACCGAGACCGTGTGGGGCCCGGTGGCGCGGGCGAAGCCGGGCGCTCCGGTGAGCAGGCTCGCCCAGACGCGCCCGTCGGGTGCCGCCGCCCCGAGGACCAGCATGGGCTGGGCCTCCAGGAAGGCGGCGGCGACGGGACGGATGCCGGGGCGGATGCTCGGGGCGATGTGGGCGGCGGCGTCCCGGAGGCCGAGGCGTTCCTGGATGGCGAGGGAGCCGTGGTGGTACGCGGTGCTGCTCATGGCGGGCCTCCGGACGGGCGAGGACGGGTACGGGCGGACGCGGGCGGACGAGGGCGGACGAGGGCGGATGCGGGCGGGTCCCGGACGGGCGGGCCCCGGACGGAGAGGCCCCCGGGGTGGCAGGGCCCCGGACTGAGAGCCCCCGGGGTGGCGGGGCCCCGGACGGAGAGCCCCCCGGGTGGCGGGGCCCCGGACGGGCGGCCCCGCACCGGCCCGGAGGTGACGGCCTAGAAGAAGCCGCAGGTCGGGGCCGCGGCGCTGGGGGCCGGGGCCTCCTCGGCGCCCTTCGGGACGGAGATCTCCAGGCGGGTGCCGTCCGGGTCGTGGAAGAAGATGCCGCCGGAGGCCGCGCCCTCGCGGTGGGCGACGACGCCGTCGTAGGCGAAGGTGACGCCCTCGGCCTTGAGGACGGCCTCGGCCTCGCGGACCCGCTCGATGGACTCGGCCTCGAAGGCCAGATGGTGCAGGCCGGCCCGGGTCGCGTCGTAACCGTCCCCGGCCTGCTGCCAGAGGGTGACGGCGAGCCGGCCGCCCTGGCCGAGGAAGGCGTAGCGGCGTCCGTCGGCGTCGCCGGAGCCGATCACCTCGAAGCCGAGGACCTCCCCGTAGAAGCGGAGCGAGCGGTCCAGGTCGGTGACGTTGATGCCGATGTGCGCCGTGTTCAGCGTGCCGATCGCGGACATGACGGTCCCCTCGTCGTCGGTCGCCCCCTTCGGGCTAACCGCTTAACTCGACTTTAGAGGTTAGAACTCGCGATGCGCAACCCGTCACGTACGCTTGAGGGGTTAGATCACCCGGGGGATCGAGGAGGATGCCCGCCATGCCCGTCACCGATCCGCGGCCCCTCACCGGCGAGCCGGTCTCCCTGGACCTGCTCAACACCCGCTGGATGAGCGAGGGCGAGCGCCAGGACCTGCTCACCGACACCGGAGGTCTGGCGGTCTGGCTCGCGTCCAACGGGCTCGACGGGCGCTTCACCGCGGACGAGGCCACGCTCCGGCACGCCCGCACCGCCCGCGAGGCGCTGAAGGCCCTGGTCGACCGGCCCGGCGACCCGGACGCGGTCGCGCGGCTCGACGCCGTCCTGGAGCACGGCCGGATCCGCGCCCTGCTCACCACCGAGGGCCCCGGCGAGCGGGCCGAGTTCGCCGATCCCGCGTGGGGGCCGGCCTGGACCGCCGCCCGCGACTACCTGGACCTGCTGCGCACCGCGCCGGACCGGATCAGGACCTGCGCGCACGAGGCGTGCATCCTGCACTTCTTCGACACCTCGCGGAACGGCACCCGGCGCTGGCACTCGATGGCGACCTGCGGCAACCGGGCGAAGGCGTCCCGGCACTACGCCCGCACGAAGGACCAGTGATCCGGAACCACGGGTCGAATCGCCCTCGTTGAGGGCGATTCGTCGTCTCTGGCGGAGAGTGCACGATGGCGGATGTACGCCATGGACACAACATGCCCTCCAGGAACTCTCCACAAAACCCTGTCACTTGCGAAAGGCTGAGCGGTCATCCGGTACCGGAATCCGGACCCTCTTCTTTCACAAACAGGGATGTAAATGACCACCCCCGAAACGCAGAGCTCCATACCCGGGCGCTCGACCGGGACCAGACGAGCGGCCCGTATCGCCGCCGCCGCCGGTCTGGTGACCGCGCTCGTCGCGGCCGGTGCCGCCCCGGTGCTCGCCGCCGACGACCCGGCGACGACTCCCCCGGTGAAGGCCGCGGAGCCCGCCGACAAGCTCGGCGCCACCGACGCGCAGCGCCTCTCCGAGGCCGAGGCCGCCGGCGAGCCGCACGTCACCATCCTGGTCGCCACCGCGCCCGGCGCGACCGAGCAGGTCGCCGGCCAGCTCGACGCCGTCCCCGGCGCCTCGGTCGGCAACCGCAACGACGAGCTCGGCTACGTCCGCGCCACCCTGCCGACCGGCAAGGCCGACGCCGCGATCAAGGCCGCCACCAAGCTCTCCTCCGTCCAGTCCGTGGACCTCCAGGCGGAGATCCAGCTGGACGACCCCCGCCCCGACGCCGGCGTCTCCGGCGCCGTCGAGGGCACGACGGTCACCCGGACCTACCCGGCGCCGTCGAAGTACACCCCGGCGAAGAACCCGTACAACCCGTCCCACGAGACGGGCGCCGTCGAGTTCGTCGAGGACCACCCGCGCGCCGACGGCCGCGGCGTGACCATCGGCATCCTCGACTCGGGCGTCGACCTGGCCCACCCGGCCCTGCAGAAGACCACCACCGGCGAGCGCAAGATCGTCGACTGGGTGACCTCCACCGACCCGATCGTCGACTCCGACGGCACCTGGCGCGCCCAGGTCACCCCGGTCGCGGGCCCGGTCTTCACGGCCGCCTCGCAGTCCTGGAAGGCCCCCGCGGGCGCCTACCAGTGGAGCCGCTTCAGCGAGTCCGTCACGGCGGGCGGCGACCCGGCCGGCGACATCAACCGCGACGGCGACACCACCGACGTCTTCGGCCTGCTGTACGACGCCGCCGCGGGCACCGTCCGCGTCGACACCGACCAGGACAACGACTTCACGGACAACGAGCCGATGAAGCCGTTCAAGGACGGGTACGGCATCGGCTACTTCGGCACCGACGACCCGGCCACGGACGTCGTCGAGCGCACCCCGTTCGTCGTGGAGATCCGCAAGGACGTCCCGATGGACCCGTACGGCGGCTCCTGGGTCGGCCAGAAGCGCGACTTCGTCAACATCGGCGTCGTCGAGTCCTCGCACGGCACCCACGTCGCCGGCATCACCGCCGCCAAGGGCCTCTTCGGCGGGAAGATGAACGGCGCCGCCCCCGGCGCGAAGATCGTCTCCTCGCGCGCCTGCACCTGGGACGGCGGCTGCACCAACACCGCCCTCACCGAGGGCATGGTCGACCTCGTCGTCAACCGCGGCGTCGACATCGTCAACATGTCGATCGGCGGCCTGCCCGCGCTGAACGACGGCGACAACGTCCGCGCCCGCCTCTACACCCGTCTCATCGACGAGTACGGCGTGCAGCTGGTGATCTCGGCCGGCAACTCCGGCCCCGGCACCAACACGATCGGCGACCCCGGCCTGGCCGACAAGGTCCTCTCGGTCGGCGCGGCGGTCTCCCAGTCGACCTGGGCCGCCAACTACGGCTCCGCGGTCGAGAAGAAGTACGCCATGTTCCCGTTCTCCTCGCGCGGTCCGCGTGAGGACGGCGGCGCCACCCCGCTGATCACCGGCCCGGGTTCGGCCGTCAACACCATCCCGACCTGGCAGGCCGGCGCCGGCGTCGCCGAGTCCGGCTACGCGCTCCCCGCCGGCTACGGCATGCTCAACGGCACCTCGATGTCGTCCCCGCAGGTCGCCGGCGCGAGCGCGCTGCTGCTCTCCGCCGCCAAGCAGCGCGGCATCGAGCTCACCCCGCTGACCCTGCGCACCGCCCTCACCTCGACCGCGCAGCGGATCCCGGGTGTCGCGGCCCACGAGCAGGGCGCCGGTCTCGTCGACATCAACGAGGCGTGGGACTCCATCAAGGACGGGGCCACCGCCCACTCCTACAAGGTCGAGGCCCCGGTCGACACCGTGATCTTCCCGGCCCCGCACACCGGCACCGGTGTGTACGACCGCGAGGGCGGCCTCAAGGTCGGCCAGAAGAAGGTCTACGACGTCACCGTCACCCGTACCAGCGGCCCGGACCGTGCCATCGAGCACGAGCTGGACCTCAAGTACAACGACGGCACCTTCCGGATCCTCGGCGACGACGAGGTCCGCCTCCCGCTGAACAAGCCGGTCACCGTCAAGCTGGAGGCCCGCCCGAGGACCGCCGGCGTGCACAGCGTGATCCTGGAGGCCGACGACGAGCGCACCGAGGGCGTCGACAAGCAGATCCTCGCCACCTCGGTCGTCGCGAGCGACCTGGTCGCCCCCGGCTACGGCTTCTCCGCCTCCGGCTCGGTCCAGCGCAACAGCCACAAGTCGTACTTCGTGACCGTCCCGAAGGGCGCCACCTCCCTGGAGGTCGCCATCGGCGGCCTGAAGGAGAAGAGCCAGACCCGGTTCATCTCCATCCACCCGTACGGCGTCCCGGTCGACCCGACCGCGACCACGATGTGCTACCCGCACTACAACCCGGCGAACACCTGCCGTCCCGACCAGCGCTCCTACGCCAACCCGCAGGCCGGCGTCTGGGAGATCGAGGTCGAGGCGCGCCGCACCTCGCCGGACCTGGACAACCCGTACAAGCTCGGCGTCACCGTGCTCGGTGCCTCCTTCGACCCGGCCGTCCAGACGGTCGCCGAGGCGAAGGTCGGCGTCCCGTCCGCCGTCGAGTGGACCGTCACCAACAACTTCGCCGGCATCGACGGCAAGCTGAAGGGCGGCTCGCTGGGCTCGGCCAAGGTCGAGACCCCGACGATCCAGCACCACGAGAAGCAGACGAAGACCGTCACCGTCGGTGAGGGCGTCGAGCGGCTCGACATCGCGATCGGCAACACCTCCGACAAGGCCGCCGACCTCGACCTGACCGTGCTCCTGAACGGCGTCAAGGTCGCCTCGTCGGCCGACGGCGACTCGGAGGAGGCCGTCTCCCTCGTCAAGCCGAAGGCCGGCACCTACGAGGTCGTCATCGACGGCTACGCGGTCCACGCCGAGGGCGGCACGACCTACGACTACAAGGACGTGTACTTCTCCTCGGCGCTCGGCACCGTGAAGGTCGACGAGTCGAAGACCTACCCGCTGGCCAACGGCGGGAGCACCAAGGTCCCGGCCGAGGTCGTCGTCGGCGGTCCGGCCCCCGAGGGACGCCAGTTCTTCGGTGAGGTCCAGCTGCTCAACGCGCGCGGCACCGTCGCGGGCACCGGCAGCGTCCTGATCGGCAGCGTCACCCCGTAACACCCGTGCGGTACGAGGGGCGGGCACCCGTGAGGGTGTCCGCCCCTTCGCGTCTCAGCCCCGGCCGGGGCAGCCGCCGCCGGCGTCCGGCAGGGCCTTCGCCAGCCACTTCCGGCCGTACTCCAGCTCGTCGCGGACCGGACCGACGTCCTCGCCGAGCTCGCCGGGCGGCTCCATGTCCTGGCGGAAGGTGAGCACCCCCTCGCCGGCGGAGCGCGGGACGACGACCAGCATCCGCGTACCGGGCCGGTAGGACGACGCCTCCGCCGCGAACCCCGTGAAGACCAGCTCGCCGGAGTCCGGCCCGGCCGGCTTGTACCGGCGCTCCACCCGCAGCACCACCCGGAACTCCCCGTCCGCGAGCGGCTCGGCCCGCACCACCGCGCCCTCGGCGACGTCCGTGGCACAGGCCACCAGCCCGCCCGGGGTGAGCTTGGCGTCGGAACCGGCGTCGACGGCGCCGCCGACCGCCCCCGGACGGGCGGCCAGCCAGGCCCCGCCGGTGCCGAGCGCGCCCAGGGCCACACAGGCCGCGAGCGCCCAGGCGGCGATCCGGCCGCGCCGCCGGGGGCGTACGACCGGGTCCGGCGCCACCGGCTCCGGCGGCACGTGCTCCGGCGGTACCCGCTCCGGACGTACGTGCTCCCGCGGTACGGACTCCGGCACCGGCACCGGCTCCAGTACCGGCTCCGGTCGGACGGCCTCCGCGGTGAGCGCCGCGGCGAGGACGCCCAGCTGCTCGCGGATCAGGTCCACGTCCGCGAGGGCGCGGGCGACCTCGGGGTCGTCCCCGGCGCCCGGCGGGCCGTCCTCCGGGAACAGGGCCAGGACCAGCGGGTCCCTCGTGTCCTCGCTCACTCACACCACCTCGTCCGTGCGCAGCCGCTCCCGCAGGGCGCGGACGGCGGCGTGCAGCCTGCTCTTGACCGTCCCCTCGGGGACCCCCAGCTCCTCGGCGATCCGGGCCACCGGCAGGTCCGCGTAGAAGCGGAGCACCAGGACCTGCCGCTGCTTCTCCGGCAGCGCCTCCAGGCCGTCCGCCACGGCGAGCGCGAGCACCCGGGCCTCCTCCCCGCCGCCGCCCGGCGGATGCGGCAGCGCGGTCAGCCGCTCGCCGAGCCGCTCGTCCCGGCGCCGGGCCCGGTGCCAGTCGGCGGCCACCCGGGTGGCGACCACCGCGCACCAGGCGGCCGGGGAGCGCGGCGGGTCCCCCTTCGCCCGGGCCTCCAGGAGACGGAGCCCCACCTGCTGCACCCCGTCCTGGAGCTCCGCGTACGGCACCCCGCCCAGCGCCAGGACCGCCCGCACCCGGTCCACGAGCGCCGCGTCCATCTGCTCCACCCCGCCTCCTCCCGGTCCGTGTCGCCCCTACGACGCGCGACCGCCCGGGAACGTTCACCCGCGGCCGCGTCCCGCTCCTCGGACAATGGATTGGACAAGGAACGGCAGGCGGCACGCATCATGGGGGGCGGCAGCACCTGCACACACGTACGGAGGAGTCCCCGTGAAGGTCGGAATCGTCGGAGCCACCGGTCAGGTCGGCACAGTCATGCGCAAGATCCTGGCCGAGCGGAACTTCCCGGTCGACGAGCTGCGGCTCTTCGCCTCCGCCCGGTCCGCCGGCACGGTCGTGGACGGCGTCACGGTCGAGGACGCCTCGACCGCCGACTACACCGGCCTGGACATCGTGCTCTTCTCCGCCGGCGGCGCCACCTCCAAGGCCCTCGCCGAGAAGGTCGCCTCCCAGGGCGCCGTCGTCATCGACAACTCCTCCGCCTGGCGCCGCGACCCCGAGGTCCCCCTCGTCGTCTCCGAGGTCAACCCGCACGCGATCAAGGACCGCCCCAAGGGCATCATCGCCAACCCGAACTGCACCACGATGGCCGCCATGCCGGTCCTCAAGCCCCTCCACCAGGAGGCCGGCCTCACCGCGCTGATCGCCACCACCTACCAGGCCGTCTCCGGTTCGGGCGTGGCCGGCGTCGCCGAGCTGCGCACCCAGGCGTGCGCCGTGGCCGAGCAGGCCGACCAGCTGGCGTTCGACGGCGACGCCGTCGCGTTCCCCGAGCCGGCCGTCTACCAGCGCCCGATCGCGTTCAACGTGGTCCCGCTGGCCGGCTCGATCGTCGACGACGGCTCCTTCGAGACCGACGAGGAGCAGAAGCTCCGCCACGAGTCCCGCAAGATCCTGGAGATCCCGGAGCTGAAGGTCTCCGGCACCTGCGTCCGCGTCCCGGTCTTCTCCGGCCACTCGCTCCAGGTGAACGTCCGCTTCGAGCGCCCGATCGGCGTCGAGCGCGCCTACGAGCTGCTGAAGGACGCCGAGGGCGTCGAGCTGTCCGAGATCCCGACCCCGCTCCAGGCGGCCGGCAAGGACGCCTCGTACGTGGGCCGCATCCGCGTCGACGAGACCGTGGAGAACGGCCTGGCGCTCTTCCTCTCCAACGACAACCTCCGCAAGGGCGCCGCGCTCAACGCGGTGCAGATCGCGGAGCTGGTGGCGGCCGAGCTCAAGGGCTGACCCCGCTCCCCGTCCGCCGGAGGGCGGCCACCCGGACGGGTGGCCGCCCTTTCGCGTGTTCGCCCTGGGAAATGCGCGATGCGCGGGCCGAGGGGCCCGTGGAAGGATGGCCCAAACGTCACGAAACCGAGGAGTTGACCGGGTGCCTGGTACGAACCTGACCCGTGAAGAGGCCCAGCAGCGGGCGGCGCTGCTGACCGTGGACGCGTACGAGGTCGAACTGGACCTCACCGGTGCGCAGGAGGGCGGCACCTACCGGTCCGTCACCACCGTCCGCTTCGATTCCGCCGAGCAGGGCGCCGAGAGCTTCATCGACCTCGTCGCCCCCGCCGTCCACGAGGCCGTGCTGAACGGGCACGCGCTGGACGTCGCCGCCGTCTTCCGCGACTCGCGGATCGCGCTGCCCCACCTGAAGCAGGGCCGCAACGAGCTGCGCGTGGTCGCCGACTGCGCGTACACCAACACCGGTGAGGGCCTGCACCGCTTCGTCGACCCGGTCGACGGCCAGGCGTACCTGTACACGCAGTTCGAGGTGCCGGACGCGCGCCGGGTCTTCGCCTCCTTCGAGCAGCCGGACCTGAAGGCGACCTTCCAGTTCACGGTGAAGGCCCCGGAGGGCTGGAGCGTCATCTCCAACTCGCCCACCCCGGAGCCGAAGGACGGGGTGTGGGCCTTCGAGCCGACCCCGCGGATCTCCTCGTACATCACCGCCCTGATCGTCGGCCCGTACCACGCGGTGCACTCGGCGTACGAGGGCCCGGACGGGCAGGTCGTGCCGCTGGGCATCTACTGCCGTCCGTCGCTGGCGGAGTTCCTCGACGCGGACCACATCTTCGACGTGACCCGGCAGGGCTTCGGCTGGTTCCAGGAGAAGTTCGCGTACGCCTACCCGTTCGCCAAGTACGACCAGCTGTTCGTGCCGGAGTTCAACGCCGGCGCGATGGAGAACGCGGGCGCGGTCACCATCCGCGACCAGTACGTCTTCCGCTCGAAGGTGACGGACGCGGCCTACGAGCGCCGCGCCGAGACCATCCTCCACGAGCTCGCCCACATGTGGTTCGGCGACCTCGTGACCATGGAGTGGTGGAACGACCTGTGGCTGAACGAGTCGTTCGCCACCTACACCTCGGTCGCCTGCCAGGCGTCCGTCGCCGGCACCCGCTGGCCGAACGCCTGGACCACCTTCGCCAACGCGGAGAAGACCTGGGCCTACCGCCAGGACCAGCTGCCGTCGACGCACCCGATCATGGCCGAGATCAACGACCTGGAGGACGTGCTCGTCAACTTCGACGGCATCACGTACGCCAAGGGCGCCTCGGTCCTCAAGCAGCTCGTCGCCTACGTCGGCCAGGACGAGTTCTTCAAGGGCGTCCAGGCGTACTTCCAGCGCCACGCCTTCGGCAACACCCGCCTGAGCGACCTGCTGGGCGCGCTGGAGGAGACCTCCGGCCGCGACCTGAAGACCTGGTCGAAGGCGTGGCTGGAGACGGCCGGCATCAACGTCCTGCGCCCGGAGATCGAGACCGACGAGAACGGCTCGATCACCGCCTTCGCGGTGAAGCAGGAGGCCCCGGCGCTGCCCGCCGGCGCCAAGGGCGAGGCCGTGCTCCGCCCGCACCGCATCGCCATCGGCTTCTACGACCTCGACGCGGCCGGCAAGCTGGTCCGCACCGAGCGCCTGGAGCTGGACATCGAGGCGGCCGGCCTGACCGAGGTGCCGGCGCTGGTGGGCCGGTCCCGCCCGGCGGTCGTGCTGCTGAACGACGACGACCTGTCGTACGCCAAGGTCCGCCTCGACGAGGTGTCCCTCCAGAACGTCACCGCGCACCTCGGCGACTTCGCCGAGTCGCTGCCGCGCGCGCTGTGCTGGGCCTCCGCCTGGGACATGACCCGGGACGGCGAGCTGGCGACCCGCGACTACCTGGAGCTGGTGCTGTCCGGCATCGCCAAGGAGTCGGACATCGGCGTGGTGCAGTCCCTCCAGGGCCAGGTCAAGGCCGCCCTGGAGCTGTACGCGGCGCCGGAGTGGCGCGACGCCGGCCTGACCCGCTGGACCGAGGCGGCGCTGACCCACCTCAAGGCGGCCGAGCCGGCGAGCGACCACCAGCTGGCGTGGGCGCGGGCCTTCGCCGCCACCGCCCGGACGCCGCAGCAGCTCGACCTGCTCGCCGCGCTCCTGGAGGGCCGCGAGACGATCGAGGGCCTCGCCGTCGACACCGAGCTGCGCTGGGCGTTCGTGCAGCGGCTCGCCGCGACGGGTGTCTTCGACGAGCCGGAGATCGCCGCCGAGCTGGAGCGGGACCGCACGGCCGCCGGTGAGCGGCACGCCGCCACGGCCCGCGCGGCCCGCCCGACCGAGGCCGCGAAGGCCGAGGCGTGGGCGGCGGTCGTCGAGGACGACAAGCTGGCCAACGCGGTGCAGGAGGCGGTGATCGTCGGTTTCGTCCAGACCGACCAGCGTGAGCTGCTCGCCCCGTACACGGAGAAGTACTTCGCGTCGATCAAGCGCGTGGCGGAGACCCGCAGCCACGAGATGATCCAGCAGATCGTGGTCGGCCTCTACCCGACGCTCCAGGTCTCGCAGGAGACGCTGGACGCGACGGACACGTGGATCGCGGCCAACGACCCGGTCCCGGCGCTGCGTCGCCTGGTCACGGAGTCGCGGGCGGGCGTCGAGCGGGCCCTGAAGGCCCGTGCGGCGGACGCGGCGGCCGCGAAGTAGAGCGGCCCACTCGCACGGTGAAGGGGCGCCTCCCCCACGGAGGCGCCCCTTCGCCGGTTCCTGGTGCCTACCGGCTCGCGCGGTCGAAGCGGGCGCGCAGGTCGGCGGCGCCCTCCTCGGTGAGGGAGCCGTGCAGGCGCATGCGGGCGACGCCGCCGTCGGGGAAGGCGTCGAGGCGCACATGGGTGACGACCGCCTGCGCGGGGAGCGCGAAGCGGTGCAGGGTGTCGGGCTGGAGGCGGGTGCGCGGGACGATCTCGAACCACTCGCCGGACTCGCCGTTGCGGCCCTGGAGGGCGATCCAGCCGGCCGAGTTGCCCTTGAGGTAGGCGGTGTCGATCTCGACGGCGCGGACGGCGCCCTGGGCGGGGAGGCGGAAGCGGACCCAGTCGTTGGTGCCGCGGACCCGGCGGCGGCGGTTCTCCCAGCCGTCGTCCATCTTGCGGGAGGTGCCGGGCAGGATGATCTGGGTGGGCGACGAGTAGAACCGGTCGGAGGCGTCCTCGTACGACCCGCCGTTGAGGACCGAGAGCAGGTCGACGGTGCCGAGCAGGCCGAGCCACTCGGGGTCGGGCAGCACCTCGCCGTGGACGCGGAGGCGGGCGACGCCGCCGTCCGGGTGCTGGCAGAGGCGGACGTGGGTCCAGCGGCGGTCGCTGTCGATCGTGAAGCCGTTGGCGGCGTGGCCGCGGACGGGGGTGGGCGGGACGAGCTCCTCCCACTTCGCGTCGAGCAGCTCCTCGGGGCTGGGGCTGCCCTCGACGGCGGTGGCCTGGACGCTGACCTTCTGCGGGTAGTTGCCGCGGAAGTGGGCGGTGTCGACGATCAGGCCCTTGATGACGCCGGGGGCGCCGAGGCGGACGACGGCCCAGTCGTGGTCCTCGGGGGCGGGGAAGACGTTCTGGGCGTCGGCGCCGCGGCGGCGGCGGGTCTCCCAGCCGTCCATGATCTTGCCCTTGTGGCCGAAGTGCTCCGGGTCGAAGACGGCCCGCTCGCGGACGAGCAGGTTCTCGCGCTCGGCGAAGAACTCGTCGTTGGCGGCGACGACGCCGGCGCCGAGGCGGCGGTCGGCGAGGTCGACCAGTTCGGTGAAGGGGAAGTCGCCGGTGCGGTAGTCGGCGTACGGGTCGCCTCCGCCGTAGGGCGCGGCGTCGTTGGCGTGCGGGTCCTGGATGTCCTCGGTTCCGGTCATGGTCCGACTCTCGCGCGCCGGAAGTCCGCGGTCCATCGAATGTTTTCGACGATGCCGTTCAGTTCCGCTGAACGGTCTCGCGGGCCGCGGCCGTCTGGCGGAGGGCGGCGAGCACCCGCGCCACCGCGGTGCCTTCCTCGGCGCCGCGCCGCACCGCCGCGACGACGTGGCGGCGCGGCTGGTCGGCGGAGAGGACCCGCATGACGACCCCGGAGCCGCCCCGGCGGTCCGCGGCGGCCATCCGGGGGACGAGCGCGATGCCGAGCCCGGCCTCGACCATGGCGAGGATCGCGGTCCAGCCGGAGGCGCTGTGGGCCTGCTCGGGCACGAAGCCGGCGGCCTCGCAGGCGGCGGTGGTGATCTCGGACCAGGGGCCGGAGCCGCCGAAGATCCAGGGTTCGGCGGCGAGGTCGGCGAGGCGCAGGCCGGGCGCGGCGGCGAGCGGATGGCCGGCGGGGAGGGCGATGTCGAGGGGGTCGGCGAGCAGCGGCACCCGGCTGAACTGGGGGTCGCGCGCGGTGGGCGCGTGGGCGGCGAGCGAGAGCGCGAGGTCCGCCTCGCCGGCCGTGAGCAGCTCGTACGCCTCCCCCGCCTCGGCCTCCCGGATCCGCACGTCGAGCCCGGGATGGGCGGTGCGGAGCCGGCGTACGGCGGGGACGAGGAGCGCGGGCACGGAGGTGGAGAAGGCCGCGACCCGCACCTGGCCGGCCTCGCCCCGCAGATAGCCGTCGAGTTCGGCGTCGGCGCGCTCCAGCTGGGCGAAGACGGCTTCGGCGTGGCGCAGGACGAGGTGGGCGGCGTCGGTGAGGCGGACGCGCCGGCCGTGGGCCTCCAGGAGCGGCACACCGAGCTGCCTGGCGAGGTTGGTGAGCTGCTGGGAGACGGCCGAGGGGGTCATGCGGAGCGTCTCCGCGGTGGCGGTGACGGTGCCCCGGTCGCGCAGGGTGCGCAGGATGTGCAGCTTCTTGATGTCCCACTCGGTCATGGGCGCAACCTACCTGGGGGGCTTCCCCCGCCCGGCCGGGGCCGGGAGTCCGGTGGCGGAGCTGAGCGCCACTCCGCCGAGGATCAGCGCCATGCAGGCGCCTCCGGCCAGGCCGAGCTCCTCGCCGAGGAGGGCGTACGAGAGCAGGGCGACGCAGACCGGCTGGAGGTGGTAGACGACTCCGGCGCGGGCCGCGCCGATGAGGGAGATCGCCTTGTTCCAGGCGAAGAAGGCGACGGCGGAGGAGAACACGCCGATGTAGAGCAGGGGGCCGACGGTGGAGGGGACGGCGGGGAAGCCGCCCTGGACGGCGAGGGAGACGGCGTAGGCGGGGGCGAGCATGAGCGCGCCGAGCACGAAGGTCGTGAAGAGGAAGGCGAGTCCGTCGATCCCTTCGGGCCTGCGCTTGAGGAGCGCGCTGTACGAGGCGAAGGACAGGGCCGCCGCGAACATCCAGAGGTCGCCCGCGGCGAGGTCGACGGTGAGGGAGCCCTCGCCGACGAGCAGCAGGACGCCGAGGACGGCGATCGCCGCGCCCAGGAGGCGGCGGGTGCCGAGGCGTTCGCCGCCGAGCCGGGCGTAGACGGCCATGATCACCGGGGAGGCGGCCATGATCATGCCCATGTTGGTGGCGGAGGTGGTCAGGCCGGCCTGGTGGACGAGGGTGTTGTAGAGGGCGACGCCGAACAGCGAGGCGAGGGCGACGAATCCGAGGTGGCGGCGGATGGCCGCGCGCTGCCGCCAGAACGGGCGGGCGGCGAGGGGGGCGACCGCGAGGAGGGCGATGACCCAGCGCCAGAACACGGCCTGGACGGGCGGGACGGAGTCGGCCATGTCGCGGGTGGCGACGAAGCTGCCGGACCAGACGACGGTGGCGAGGAGGGCGAGGAGCAGGCCGAGACCGGCACCCTGGGCGGGTGCCGGTCTCGGGGGGCCGTCGGGGTCGGCGGCCGGGGCGGGGTGGTCGCCGGAGTCGGTGGGCGGGGTGGGGAGGCCGTCGGGGCCGGTGGCCGGGGCGGGGTGGTCGCCGGGGCCGGTGGCCGGGGTCGGGTGGCGGGGGGTCGTGAGGGTCATGCCGCCTACCGTCGCACCGCCGAAACCTCCAGGTCCATCGAAACTTCCTGACCGTTCTTTTCAGCGGAACCGAACGGTGCGGCGGGCTTGGGCTTCGCCGGGGCCAGCTGGCCGGCGAGGGTGGCGCCGAAGGCGATCAGCATGCCGAGCACCTGCACCGGGCCGAGGGCCTGGCCGAGCGCCGCCCAGCCGATGACGGCCGCGGTGATCGGGGAGAGCGGGCCGAGCAGGGTGACGGAGGAGGCGCTCAGCCGCTCGATGCCGCGGAACCAGAGGAAGTACGAGACGGCGGTGTTGCCGAGGGCGAGGTAGGCGTAGCCGGCCAGATGGGTGCCGGTCAGGGCCGGCGGGGCGCCCTCGGCCAGGAAGGCGAGGGGCAGGATGACGAGGCCGCCCGCGGTGAGCTGCCAGCCGGTGAGCGCGAGGGCGCCGACGCCCTCGGGGCGGCCCCAGCGCTTGGTGAGGACGACGCCGGCGGACATCGAGAGGGAGGAGAGCAGTCCGGCGCCCACACCGATCAGGTCGAAGGCGGCGCCCGCCTTGAGGACCACGAGGCTGACACCGAAGGCGGCGGCGACGGCGGTGAGCAGGGTCCGCACGGTGGGCTTCTCGGCGAGGAAGAGGGCGGCGAGACCGACGACGAAGAGCGGGCCGACGGAGCCGACGACGGCGGCGACGCCGCCGGGCAGCCGGTAGGCGGCGAGGAAGAGCAGCGGGAAGAAGGCGCCGATGTTGAGCGCCCCGAGGACCGCCGACTTCCACCACCAGGCGCCCCGCGGGAGCGTGCGGGTCAGCGCGATGAGCAGGAGGCCGGCCGGGAGGGCTCGCATGAGGCCGGTGAAGAGGGGCCGGTCGGGCGGCAGGAACTCGGTGGTCACGAAGTAGGTGGAGCCCCAGGAGATCGGGGCGAGGGCGGTGAGCGCGACGACGGCGGCCTTACGGGACATGGCAGGACTCCCCCTGAAGCGGTGCGGCTCCGGTGGACCGGAGCGCGACTGGCTTGGCGGTAATTAACTTAGCACTAAGCTACTTGCTTGCAAGTGGCTTTCTTGCCATCGACCGGGAAGGGACGGAACACTGAGGTCATGAAGACGCAGCCCCCCGCGCACGACCCCGTCGACGCCATCGCCGCCCAGTGGGCCGTGGTCCGCCCCGACCTGGACACGCTCCCCATGGCGGTCTTCGGGCGGATCTACCGGCTGGCCGCCGCGATGCGCGGCCGGGTGGACAAGGCGTACGCGCCCTACGGCATGGGGCTCGGGGAGTTCGACGTACTGGCGACCCTGCGCCGGTCCGGGGAGCCGTACACGCTCTCACCGCGCGAGCTGACCGCCACGCTGATGATCACCACCGGCGGGATGACCGGCCGGCTCGACAAGCTGGAGAAGGCCGGACTGCTCACCCGCAGCCCCGACCCGAACGACCGGCGCGGGCTGCGCGTCACGCTCACCGAGCGCGGACGGGAGCTGGTGGACCAGGCGGTCGGCGCGGGCCTGGAGCGGCAGCGGGAGGCGCTGGAGGCGGCGCTGACCGAGGAGGAGGCGCGGCAGCTCGCCGGACTGCTGCGGAAGCTGCTCGCGACCACCGCCTGAGGGCGGCGGGGAGAACGCGAGGGCGCCGCACGGCCATCATGGCCGTGCGGCGCCCTCGGAGACGGGCGGTGGAGGCGGTCAGACCTTCTTGCGGGACTTGTCGAGGACCATCACCAGACCGGCGATGACCAGGAACAGCACCAGCGGGGCCACCACGAACAGGCCGAGGGTCTCGACGACCTCCAGCTTGGGAGCCGGGTCGTCACCGTCGTCGCGGGTCAGCGCGAGCGCGGGGGACGACATGAGCAGCATCATCAGCGTCGTACCGGCCGCGACGGCGCCGGCGCGCAGGGCGTTCTTCTTGTCCACGGTGCAAAAGTAGCGAACACCTAAACGGACCGCGCGCCCGGGGGTGCCGTACGGGCTCCGACCCCCTCGGCGACGGTCCGCAGCAGCACGTGCGCGCGGGGCGAGGCGGCGATCCGCTCCAGGGTGAGCGGCTGCCCGTCGGGGCCCGCCACCGGCAGCCGCCAGTTGGGGTACTCGTCCCAGGTGCCCGGCAGGTTCTGCGGCCGGCGGTCCCCCACCAGGTCCGGCAGCCACACCCCGACCATCCGGGCCGGGGTGCGCGCCAGGAAGCGGTGGACGGCCCGGATCTCGGCCTCCTCGTCCCCCGGCCCCTCCGGGAGCAGCCCGAGCCGCTGGAGGACCCCGCGCCACTCGGCGGTCTCCGCCGCGTCGGCCGCCCGCTCCCGGGCCAGGTCGCCGCCGAGCAGGCCGAGCCGGTGGCGCAGCAGCACGTGGTCGCCGGAGAGCCGGGCTGCGGTGGACGGCAGGTCGTGGGTGGTGGCGGTGGCCACGCAGCCGGCCCGCCACGCCTCCGGCGGCAGCGGCGCGCCGCCGCCGTCCCAGTCCCGCTCGAACCAGAGCACGGACGTGCCGGACACCCCGCGCGCGGCGAGCGCCTCGCGGACGCCCGGCTCGACCGTGCCCAGGTCCTCGCCGATCACCAGGGCGCCGGCCCGGTGCGCCTCCAGGACGAGGACGGCGAGCATCGCCTCGGCGTCGTACCGAACGTAGGTGCCCTCGGTGGGCTCGCGGCCCTCCGGCACCCACCACAGGCGGAACAGGCCCATCACGTGGTCGATGCGCAGCGCGCCCGCGTGCCGCAGGAGTTCGCGCAGGAGCCCGCGGTACGGGGCGTACCCGGCGGCGGCGAGGGCGTCCGGGCGCCACGGCGGCAGGCCCCAGTCCTGGCCGCGGGAGTTGAAGGCGTCGGGCGGGGCGCCGACCGACATCCCGGTGGCGAAGTCGCCCTGGCGGGCCCAGACGTCGGAGCCCTCCGGGTGCACGCCGACGGCCAGGTCGTGGACGATGCCGACCGGCATCCCGGCCTCCCGGGCCGCGTCGGCGGCCTCGCCGAGCTGCCGGTCCGTCAGCCAGGCGAGCCGGCAGTGGAAGTCGACCCGCGCGGTCAGCACCGCGTCGGCGCGGACCGCCGCCCCGGCGCCGTCCGGGGTGCGCAGCTCCTCGGGCCAGGAGCGCCAGTGGGGGCCGTGGCGCTCGGCGAGGGCCTGGTAGGTGGCGTGGTCCTCCAGGGCGCGGCCGCGCTCGGCGAGGAAGTCGTGGTAGTCGGCGCGCCGCCCGGGGCCGGGCTCGACACCGGTCACGAGCTCCAGGGCGCGGAGCTTGAGCGCCCAGACGGCGTCCCGGTCGATGGCGGTGCCCTTGCCGAGGACGCGCTCGCGCAGTTCGGCGGCGGCGGTGAGGATCCGGTCCAGCTCCTCGCGGTGGCCGGGGGCCAGGTGGGCGTATTCGGGGATCTGCTCGATGCGCAGGTGGACGGGGTCGGGGAAGCGGCGCGAGGAGGGGCGGTACGGGGACGGGTCCGAGGGCGCCCCGGGCACGCCCGCGTGCAGCGGGTTGACCTGGACGAATCCGGCGCCGTGCGCGCGGCCCGCCCAGGAGACCAGTTCGCGCAGGTCGCCCAGGTCGCCCATGCCCCAGGAGCGTTCGGAGAGCAGCGAGTAGAGCTGGACGAGCAGGCCGTACGCGCGCGTGGTGGGCACCGGGACGCGCGCGGGGGCGACGATCAGGGTGGCGCGCGCGGTGCGGCCGTCGGGCGCCTCGGCGTCCACGGTGTGCACGCCGAGCGGCAGCCGCTCCCAGTCGCCGCCCGCGTGGACGGCGCCGGACTCGGTGGTGACCCGCAGCACCGTCCCGTCGGGCAGGCCGGCGGGCGGGGCGGGCGGTCCGTCGCCGGTGTGCCGGACGAGGGTGGGCGGGAGCAGGCGCTCCCGGTCGGCCCGCTCCGCCGCGCCGAGGGAGGCGGCGACCGCCTCGGGGGTGGTGGCGTCCACTCCGAGGGCGCCGAGCACCGCGACCACGGTGGCCTCGGGCACGGGCGCGGTGACGCCCTCGGACGGGCTGAACGCGGTGGCGACGCCGTGACGGGCGGCGAGGCGGGCCAGGGTCACTTCACACTCCGGGGGACTCCGTGCCGCACCGGTTTCCGGGGGCGGTGGGCTCGCTGGTGAGGGGTGCGGCGCCGGTGAGGGGCGGCTCGCTGGTGAGGGGCGCGGCGCCGGCCAGGGGCGGCTCGCTGGTCAGCGGCGCGGCGGCCGCCCACGAGGGTTCGCTGGTGAGCGGCGCGGCGGTGGCCGGTGCGCCGCCGGGGGCGGTCTGACGTGGGATCCGTATCCGTCCGGTCAGGGGGCGGGCGGTCGTGGTCACGGGGGTCTCCCGGTTCGTCTCGACGTGGTGGCCGGCCGTACGGCGGGTGGCCGGGGCCGTGGGTGCGACGAGTGATAGCCCTACCCACCACACCTCCCTTTGCCCCTTTTACCGGGGGAAGCCGGCGAAAGGGCGACAGCTCGCCGGTGGTTCACCGGGCAAAGCCGACACTTCGCCCCGTCGCATTGACACCCTCGTGCGAAGGGTGGTGGGGTCGTAACCCGCTCGTGACCAACCGGCCGGGCGGGGACCGCGTCTGACGAACCGGCGGGTGCCCGTCCCGGTGAAGGGAGACCCCGTGACCCCTGTGCGTCCGGGCCGCGGACCGCGTACGGCGACCGCGGTCGCCGCCGCCGTCATCGGCGGGCTCCTCGGCGGCGCCGTCCCCGGCTCGGCGGGTGCCGCCCCGCCGCCCGCCGCGACGCCCGGGACGGTCGCCTCGCCGGCGGCCCCCACGCCCGGGACGACCGCCTCGCCGGCCGTCCCCGCGCCCCGGACCGGCTCCGCGCGCGCGGCGGCCCCGGCGCCCTCCGTGTGGCCCCGGCCGCAGTCGCTGACGGCCGCCGGGCCCGCCGTGCGCCTCGGGGAGCGGGTGACCCTGGTGGCGGACGAGGACGCCGACCGGTACGCCCTCGCGGCGCTGCGGGAGCTGCTCGCCGACGCCGGGGTGCGGACCGTGCACGAGGGGCTGCCGGGCGCGGGCCCGGTGCTCCGCGTCTCGGGACCGTCCGGCGAGGCCGCCCAGGAGGCGCTGGCCTCCTTCGGGGTGGCCGAGCGGGCCGACCTCCCGCGCGGTGGCTACCGGCTGGCCACCGGCCGCTTCGGCGGGCGGGACACCGTGGTGCTGGACGGGACGGGCGAGGACGGCCTGTTCCACGCCGTGCAGACGCTCCGCCAGCTGCTCGGCGAGGGGCCGGACGGCGTCGGCGGGGAGGTGCCCGGGGTCGTCGTCCGGGACTGGCCCGGAACCGCCGAGCGGGGGCTCACCGAGGGCTTCTACGGCACGCCGTGGACGACCGGGCAGCGTCTGGCGATGGTCGACTTCCTGGGCCGCACCAAGCAGAACCGCTATCTCTACGCGCCCGGTGACGACCCGTACCGCGCGGCGCAGTGGCGCGAGCCGTACCCGGAGGCGCAGCGGGCCGGGTTCCGCGCGCTGGCCGAGCGGGCCCGGTCGCGGCACGTGACGCTGGGCTGGGCGGTGGCCCCGGCGCAGTCGATGTGCCTCTCCTCGGACGCGGACGTGGCGGCGCTGACGCGGAAGCTGGACGCGATGCGGGAGCTCGGCTTCCGCTCCTTCCAGCTCCAGTTCCCGGACGCCGGGTTCGGCGAGTGGACCTGCGACGAGGACGCCGACGCCTTCGGACGGGACGCGGCGGGCGCGGCCCGGGCCCACGCGCGCGTGGCGAACGCCGTCGCCCGGCACCTCGCCGAGCGGCATCCGGACGCGGAGCCGGTGACGGTGCTGCCGACGGAGTACTACCAGGAGGGCACCAGCGAGTACCGCTCGGCGCTCGCGGAGGCGCTCGACGCGCGCGTGCGGGTGGCGTGGACGGGGATCGGGGTGGTGCCGCGCACCATCACCGGCACCGAACTGGCCGGGGTGCGGGCGGCGCTGGGGCAGCGGCCGCTGGTCACCATGGACAACTACCCGGTGAACGACTACGCGCAGGACCGGCTCTTCCTGGGCCCGTCCCGGGGCCGGGAGCCCGCGGTGGCGGCCGGGTCCGCCGCGTACCTGGCGCACGCGATGGAGCAGCCCGCGGCCTCCCGCGTCCCGCTCTTCACCACCGCCGACTTCGCCTGGAACCCGCGCGGCTACCGGCCCGGTGAGTCCTGGCGGGCGGCCGTCGCCGACCTGGCCGGTCCCGACCCGGCGGCGCGGGCGGCGCTCGGCGCGCTGGCCGGGAACGCTGCCTCGTCGATCCTCGCCCCGGACGCCGAGTCGGCCGGTCTGAAGCCGCTGATGAGCGCCTTCTGGTCGGCCCGGGCCTCGGGCACGACGGCGGCGCGGGAGAAGGCGGGGCGCGAGCTGCGGGCCGCGTTCACCGTGATGCGGGAGGCGCCGGAGCGGCTCGCCGGCACGGCGGACGGCGCGCTGCGGGCCGAGTCCGGTCCCTGGCTGGAGCAGCTGTCCCGGTACGGCGCGGCGGGCGAGGCGGCCGTCGACATGCTCCTGGCGCAGGCGCGCGGCGACGGGCCGGCGGCCTGGCAGGCGCAGCTGCGCCTGGAGCCGCTGCGGCCGCGGATCGCGGCGAGCGGGGCGACGGTCGGCGACGGCGTCCTGGACCCGTTCCTGGACCGGGCGGTGAAGGAGGCGGCGGCCTGGACCGGCGCCGACAAGGACCCGGAGCGCCAGGTGGACCGGGCCACCGGTTCGTACACGGTGAAGCTGGACCGTGCGCGGCCGGTGGAGTCGGTGACGGTGCTGGCCGGGCCGCCGGCGGACGGGAAGGGCGGGAAGCCGTCGAAGGACGGGACGTCCGGCGCGGCGGGCGCGGCGCACGCGCGCGTGGAGGCGTACGTGGCGGGCGAGGGCTGGCGGCCGCTGGGGCCGCTGTCCGACTCGGGCTGGACGCAGACCGACCTGAAGGGGCTGCGGGCCGAGGCGCTGCGGATCGTCTGGGACGGCGCGGGGCCGGCACCGGACGTGCGGTCGCTGGTGCCGTGGTTCGCGGACGGGCCGGAGGCCGGTCTGGAGCTGGCCAGGACGGAGACGGACCTGGAGATCGGCGGTCCGGCGGCCCGGGTGGAGCTGGAGCTGACGGGCCGGCGGGCGGCCGGGGTGCGGGGCCCGCTGACGGCGAGGGCGCCGAAGGGGATCACCGTACGGCTGCCGGAGGAGGCCGCGGTGGAGCGCGGCGGCACGACGACGGTGCCGATGGAGGTGTCGGTGGCGCCGGGCACGGCGTCCGGGGAGTACCGGGTGCCGGTGTCGTTCGCGGGCGAGGAGCGGGTGCTGACGGTGCGGGCGTTCCCGCGCACCGGCGGCCCGGACCTGGCGCGGTCGGCGACGGCCTCCTCGTCCGGCGACGAGACGGCGGACTTCCCGGCGGCGCTGGCGGTGGACGGCGATCCGGCGACGCGCTGGTCGTCGCCGGCGGAGGACGGTGCCTGGTTCCAGCTGGAGCTGGCCGAGCCGGCCCGGATAGGGCAGGTGGTCCTGCACTGGCAGGACGCGCACGCCTCCCGCTACCGGGTGCAGGTCTCCGCCGACGGCCGGAACTGGCGGACCGCGGCGACCGTCACGGACGGGCGGGGCGGCCGGGAGTCGGTGCGGATGGACGCGGCGGACACGCGTTTCCTGCGGGTGCAGGGCGAGAAGCGGGCGACCCCGTACGGCTACTCGCTCTGGTCGGTGGAGACGTACGCGGTGACGCGGGACCGGGCCCCGGAGCGGGAGACGCCGGAGAAGGGGGCCCCGGAGGAGGAGGCGCCGGAGCGGAGGGCCCCGGACGCGCCGGACGCGGACGCGACGGAGGAGGGCACCGCTCCCTGAGCGGCGCCCTCGCCCCCGTACCCCGTCCGGCCCGGTCCCCGGGACGCCCGGCCGGGCCCGCGGACACGGCCGGGCCCGGGAACGCGGAAGGCCCGGATCTCAGCCGGTCGTCAACACCCCCGCTGGGGTGTCGGCGACGGAGTCGATCCGGGCCATCGCGTCCTCGGCGCCGTACGGCGTGAGGTAGGGCAGCCACCGTGGGTCCCGGTGGCCGGTCCCGATGATCCGCCAGGCCAGGCCGGTGGGCGGCGCGGGTTGGTGGCGCAGCCGCCAGCCGATCTCCCGCAGGTGCTTGTCGGCCTTGAGGTGGTTGCAGCGGCGGCAGGCCGCCACCACGTTCTCCCAGGCGTGGATGCCGCCGCGGCTGCGGGGGATGACGTGGTCGACGCTGGTCGCCACTCCCCCGCAGTACATGCAGCGTCCGCCGTCGCGGGCGAAGAGGGCCCGGCGGGTCAAGGGAACGGGCCCCCGGTAGGGGACCCGCACGAACCGCTTCAGCCGTACCACGCTGGGCGCGGGGACGATCTGATGCTCGCTGTGCAGGAAGGCGCCGGACTCCTCGATGCAGAGGGCCTTGTTCTCCAGTACGAGGACGAGTGCGCGGCGGAGCGGTACGACGCCCAGAGGCTCGTACGACGCGTTGAGGACCAGGACATGCGGCACGGATGCCTCCTATGGCGCCGGCGGCGCGTGGCTCGCGCCGGGACGAACTGCTCTCAGTCTCTCCTCATGCCTGGTCGGAACGCCACCACGTTCCTGCGATCGCGGGGGGCGGGCCGGACGTGTTCTCGACCACATCGGCATGTCTCCCGGGTATGTGCCCGGGTGAGGTCGGTCTCTCCCTCGAACAGGGCAACGGTTCGGTGTCCGATGCCCCGTTAGGGTGGATGGCCTGCGTACGCGATGCCTGGAGGTTGTCCCGTGTCCTGGTCCGTCCTGGCGGCCGCCACCGATCCCGAGCCCATCCCGGTGACTCTGGACGAGGCGGCGGAGAAGGCCACCAACGCGGCGAGCTGGGTGGAGGAGAACTGGTCCACCTGGCTGAACACCGGTCTGCGCATCCTGCTGATCGTGGTGGTCGCCCTGTTGCTGCGGTGGGCCGTCCGCCGCGCCCTGACGAAGCTGATCGAGCGGATGAACCGCTCCGCCCAGGCGGTGGAGGGGACGGCGCTCGGCGGCCTGCTGGTCAACGCGGAGCGGAGACGCCAGCGGTCCGAGGCGATCGGCTCGGTGCTGCGCTCGGTGGCGTCCTTCCTGATCCTGGGCACGGCCGGCCTGATGGTGCTCGGCGCCTTCGACATCGATCTGGCGCCGCTGCTCGCCTCGGCCGGTGTGGCCGGTGTGGCGATCGGCTTCGGCGCGCGGAACCTGGTGACGGACTTCCTCTCCGGCGTCTTCATGATCCTGGAGGACCAGTACGGCGTCGGCGACTCGGTCGACGCGGGCGTGGCCTCCGGCGAGGTCGTCGAGGTGGGACTGCGGGTGACCAAGCTGCGCGGTGTCGACGGCGAGATCTGGTACGTGCGCAACGGCGAGATCAAGCGGATAGGGAACCTCAGCCAGGGCTGGGCGACGGCCGCCGTGGACGTCACGGTCCGGCCGACGGAGGACCTGGACCGGGTGCAGTCGGTGATCGCGGCGGCGGGCGAGGCCATGGCCAAGGACGAGCCGTGGAACGAGCGGCTGTGGGGCCCGGTGGAGGTGCTCGGCCTGACCGAGGTGCTGCTGGACTCGATGACGGTCCGGGTCTCGGCGAAGACGATGCCGGGCAAGAAGCTGGGCGTGGAGCGCGAGCTGCGCTGGCGGATCAAGCGGGGTCTGGACGAGGCCGGCATCCGGATCGTCGGCGGGCTGCCCGCGCAGGCGGAGGAGGCGGCGCCCGCGGACCCGACGGCGGGCATGGCGGCGCCCTCGGTCTTCTCCAACGCGACCTCGCCGCAGTCGGCGGCGGCCACCCCGCTGCCGAGGACGGACCTCAGCAAGCCCTGACCCGGGTTCGTCCCGGGGGCACCACGACACCCCCGCCGGTAACGCTTCGGTTGCCGTCGGGGGTGTCGTGCGTGTGCGGGTATTGACGCCCCGCCGACGCCCGTCCTACCGTCCTCCCACCGGATAGGAAACTTTCCTAACAGTGTGGTGGAGGAAGCGGCGGCCGCCAGGCCCCACAATGGGCCTCCGGCGTCGAAGGGCAGGTGCGAACCGTCATGGCAGGTACCCAGGGAACCCCTGGAACCCCGCGCGTGCTGCGGGCCATGAACGACCGCGCGGCGCTCGACCTCCTCCTGGAGCACGGCACCCTCTCGCGGACCCGGATCGGCAAGCTCACCGGCCTCTCCAAGCCGACCGCCTCGCAGCTCCTCGCCCGACTCGAAGCCGCCGGCCTGGTCCGCGCCACCGGCACCACCGAGGGCCGCCCGGGACCCAGCGCCCAGCTGTACGCGCTCGTACCCGGCGCCGGGTACGCCGCCGGGCTCGACGTCAACCAGCACCGCATCCGCGCCGCCGTCGCCGACATCACCGGCACCGTCGTCGGCGAGCACGAACTCCGCACCGGGGGACGCCCCGGCGACGGCGTGGTCCGCCAGGTCACCGACGCCCTCGACGGGGCCGTCAAGGCCGCCGGGCTCACCCGCTCCGACGTCCGCCGCCTGGTGATCGGCACCCCCGGCGCCTTCGACCCGGCCACCGGACGGCTCCGGTACGCCTCCCACCTGCCGGGCTGGCACTCCCCCACCCTCCTGGAGGAGCTGGCCGCGGTCCTGCCCATGCCCTTCGAGTACGAGAACGACGTCAACCTGGTGGCCATCGCCGAGCGGGCCGTAGGCGCCGCCCGCGGCCACGAGGACTTCGTCCTGCTGTGGAACGAGGAGGGCCTCGGCGCCGCCCTCGTCCTCGGCGGCCGGCTGCACCGCGGCTTCACCGGCGGCGCCGGCGAGGTCGGCTTCCTGCCGGTCCCCGGCACCCCGCTGGTCCGCCAGGTCACCAAGGCCAACTCCGGCGGCTTCCAGGAGCTCGCCGGCGTCCAGTCGGTGCCCCGGATCGCCCGGGAGGCCGGCATCGACACCCCCGACCACCCCTATGTGCCGGTGGCGTCCGGGCTGCTCGCCCGCGCCGCCGGGGCACCCGACGGCCCGTACGCGGAGCTGCTCGACCGGTACGCCGAGCGGGTCGCCACCGGTCTCGCCTCGCTCGTCGCCGTCCTCGACCCCGAACTGGTCGTGCTGTCCGGAGACGTCCTCGTCGCCGGCGGCGAACCGCTGCGGGCCCGCGTCCAGGCCGAGCTGGCCGACCTCGCGGCCTCCCGGCCACGGCTCGTCCTCACCGCCGTCCCCCATGAACCCGTGCTGCGCGGGGCGCTGGAGAGCGCCCTCGCCATCACCCGCGACGAGGTCTTCGACACCTCGCGCTGACCCGTCCGCGCCCGCCCCGACCCCTCGTACGACCGTCCCGGCCGCCCCCGCGCGCCGGGGCCTGCTCCGCCACGCCCTTCCACCCTCCAGGGAGACACCGTCATGCCCGTACGCACCCGCAGAGCAGCCGCCGCGTTCGCCGCCACCGCCTCGCTCGCCCTCTTCGCCACCGCGTGTACCGGCTCCGCCGGGAACACGGCGGGCGACGACCCGAAGGCCGAGACCACCCTCACCTTCTGGCACGGCTGGTCGGCCCCGTCCGAGGTCAAGGCGATCGAGGAGAACGTCGCCCGCTTCACCGCGGCCCACCCGAACATCAAGGTGAAGGTCGTCGGCAACATCAACGACGACAAGCTCGGCCAGGCGCTCCGCGCGGGCGGCTCCAACGGCCCCGACGTGGTCGCCTCCTTCACCACGGCCAACGTCGGCAAGTTCTGCCACACGGGCGCGCTCGCCGACCTGAAGCCCTTCATCGAGAAGGACGGGCTGGACCTGGACAAGATCTTCCCGAAGGTCCTCCAGGACTACACGCAGTTCGAGGGGAAGCGCTGCACGCTGCCGCTGCTCTCCGACGCGTACGGGCTCTACTACAACAAGGACGCCTTCAAGGCCGCCGGCCTCGACCCGGAGGCTCCGCCGAAGACCTGGTCCGAGTTCACCGAGGTCGCCAAGAAGCTGACGAAGGCCAAGGGCGACTCGTACGAGCGGCTCGGCTTCATGCCGACCTACCTCGGCTACGAGACGGTCGTCTCGCACTACATGTCGCAGTGGAGCCACGGCGGGTACTTCGGCCAGGACGGCAGGTCGACCGTGGGCACGGACCCCGGCTTCGCCGAGATGATGACGTACCAGAAGTCGCTCGTGGACGCGCTCGGCGGCTTCCAGAAGCTCGACAAGTACCGCACCACCTTCGGTGACGAGTGGGGCGCCAAGCACCCCTTCCAGACCGGCCAGGTCGCCATGCAGCTGGACGGCGAGTGGCGCCTGAACTTCGTCCAGCAGGCGAAGGTCCCCTTCGAGGTCGGCGTCGCGCCGCTGCCGGTCGCCGACGACGAGGTCGCCGAGTACGGCAAGGGCTACCTCTCCGGCACGATCATGGGCATCGCGCCGCAGAGCAAGAAGCAGAACGCGGCCTGGGAGCTGGTCAAGTACATGACCACGGACACCGAGGCCGTGGTGGGCTTCGCCAACTCCATCGGGAACGTCCCCTCCACCCTGGAGGCGCTGAAGTCCCCGGACCTGAAGTTCGACCCGCGCTTCAAGACCTTCCTGGACATCGCCCAGCACCCGAAGTCCACCACCTCGGACGGCGCGGTGAACGGCTCCGCCTACCAGGACACCCTCCAGAAGTTCGCCCAGCAGTACGAGAAGGGCCAGGTCAGCGATCTGAAGAAGGGGCTGGCCGACACCGCCGCCCAGATCGACCGCGACATCGCCGCGGCGAAGTGACGGCCGGATCCCACCCATGAGCACGGACACCCTGCCCGCGACGGAGGCGGCCGCCCCGGCCGCCTCCGCCCGCGGGGGACGGAACACGCTGCGGGCCAAGCGCCGGCGCAACGCGCTGCGGACCCTGGCCTTCATGTCGCCGTGGCTGATCGGCTTCGGCGTCTTCTTCGCCTACCCGCTCGTCTCGACCGTCTACTTCTCGCTGATGAAGTACGACGGGCTCAACCCGCCGGAGTGGCGCGGCCTCGGGAACTGGGAGTACGTCTTCACGTCCTTCCCGCAGTTCTGGCCCGCCCTGCGGAACACCCTCTGGCTCTGCGTCGTCATGGTGAGCTGCCGGGTCCTCTTCGGCCTCGGCATCGGCATGCTGATCACGAAGATCAAGACGGGTGCCGGGATCTTCCGGACCCTGTTCTACCTGCCCTTCCTGGCCCCGCCGGTCGCGGCGACGCTCGCCTTCGTCTTCCTGCTCAACCCCGGCACCGGGCCGGTCAACGCCCTGCTCGAAGCGGCCGGACTGTCCGCCCCCGCGTGGTTCACCGACCCCGCCTGGGCCAAGCCCGCCCTCACCCTGCTCGCGGTCTGGGGCATCGGCGACCTCATGGTCATCTTCATGGCCGCCCTGCTCGACGTCCCCAAGGAGCAGTACGAGGCCGCCGAACTCGACGGCGCCGGACCCTGGCAGCGCTTCCGCCACATCACCCTGCCGAACATCTCGCCGATCATCCTCTTCGCGGTGGTCACCGGGATCATCGGCGCGATGCAGTACTACACGCAGCCGATCGTGGCCTCCAAGGTCGCCTCGGGCGTGATGGGCGGCTCCGGCGTCACCTTCGTCCCCGGCTACCCGGACGACTCGACGCTCACCCTGCCGCAGCTCGTCTACAGCCTCGGCTTCAGCCAGTTCAACTACGGCGCGGCCTGTGTGGTGGCGCTCGTGCTCTTCGCCTTCTCCATGGCCTTCACCGCGCTGCTCATGCGCCGGCGCGGCGGCCTGATCGGCTCGGGTGACTGAACGATGACCACGACCCTGCCCCCCGCCCCGGCCGGTGCCGGCACCGGCACCGGCACCGGCACCGGCGCGAGCCCCGCGGCGAAGCGGGCCCGCCGCAAGGCGCTGCTGCACTGGATCGCCGTGCACTCCCTCGGGATCGCCGCGGCCCTCTTCTTCGTCCTGCCCTTCGTCTTCGTCCTCCTCACCTCGCTGATGAGCGACCAGCAGGCGCTCACCCGCGACCTCACCCCGAACTCCTGGCACTTCGAGAACTACACCAAGGTCTTCGAGACGGAGGGCTTCCTCACCTGGTGGAAGAACTCGCTGCTCTACGCGGGACTCGGCACCGTCCTCGTCGTGGTGTCCTCGATACCCGTCGCCTACGCGCTCGCCAAGTTCCGCTTCCGCGGCCGCCACCTGTCGATGCTGCTCGTCATCGCGATGATGATGCTGCCGCCGCAGGTCGTGATCATCCCCATGTACCTGTTCTGGGCCAAGCAGATGGACCTGTCCGGGTCGCTCTGGCCGCTGATCATCCCCCTGGCCTTCGGCGACGCCTTCGCGATCTTCCTGCTGCGCCAGTTCCTCCTCACCATCCCCGACGAGTACGTCGAGGCGGCCCGGATCGACGGCTGCGGCGAGGTGCGCACGCTGCTGCGGATCGTGCTGCCGATGGCGAAGCCCGGCATCGCCGCCGTCGCCCTCTTCCAGTTCTTCTACTGCTGGAACGACTACTTCGGGCCGCAGATCTACGCCTCCGAGAACCCGGCCGCCTGGACGCTCAGTTACGGCCTGGAGTCCTTCAAGGGCGCGCACCACACCGACTGGAACCTGACCATGGCCGCGACCGTACTGGTCATGGCCCCCGTGATCCTCGTGTTCTTCTTCGCGCAGAAGGCGTTCGTCGAGGGAGTCACCCTGACCGGAGTGAAGGGCTGAGACACACATGAAGCTCGCTGTCGTGGGGGGCGGATCGACCTACACCCCCGAACTGATCGACGGATTCGCGCGGTTGCGCGACACCCTGCCCATCACCGAGCTCGTCCTCG
The DNA here is from genome assembly GCF_042885515.1 of Streptomyces sp. NPDC058052. Classification (NCBI taxonomy): domain Bacteria; kingdom Bacillati; phylum Actinomycetota; class Actinomycetes; order Kitasatosporales; family Streptomycetaceae; genus Streptomyces; species Streptomyces sp. NPDC058052. The sequence continues at coordinate 47,610 of NZ_JBHVRX010000012.1, forward strand.
TCGACCCCGCCGCCGACCGGCTCGACCTCGTCGGCGGCCTGGCCCGGCGGATCTTCGCCAAGCTGGGCCACGACGGGCGGATCGTCACCACCACCGACCTCGACGCCGGCGTCGAGGGCGCCGACGCCGTCCTCCTCCAGCTCCGCGTCGGCGGCCAGGCCGCCCGGAACCAGGACGAGACCTGGCCGCTGGAGTGCGGCTGCGTCGGCCAGGAGACCACCGGCGCCGGCGGCCTCGCCAAGGCGCTGCGCACGGTCCCCGTCGTCCTCGACATCGCGGAGCGGGTCCGGCGCGCCAACCCGGACGCCTGGATCATCGACTTCACCAACCCCGTCGGCATCGTCACCCGCGCCCTGCTGAGGGCCGGGCACAAGGCCGTCGGCCTGTGCAACGTCGCCATCGGCTTCCAGCGCAAGTTCGCCCGGCTCCTCGACGTGGCCCCGTCCGAGGTCCACCTCGACCACGTCGGCCTCAACCACCTCACCTGGGAGACGGGCGTCCGGCTCGGCGGCCCGGACGGCGAGGACGTGCTGCCGCGGCTGCTCGCCGAGCACGGCGACACGGTCGCCGCCGACCTGCGCCTGCCGCGCCCGGTGGTGGACCGGCTCGGCGTCGTCCCCTCGTACTACCTGCGCTACTACTACGCGCACGACGAGGTGGTGGAGGAGCTGCGCACCAAGCCGTCGCGGGCCGCCGAGGTCGCCGCGATGGAGAAGGAGCTCCTGGAGATGTACGGGGACCCGGCGCTCGACGAGAAGCCGGCGCTGCTCGGGAAGCGCGGCGGCGCCTTCTACTCGGAGGCGGCCGTGGACCTCGCGGCCTCGCTGCTGGGCGGCTCTGGGTCGCCCCACCAGGTGGTGAACACCCTCAACCGCGGCACGCTGCCCTTCCTGCCGGACGACGCCGTCATCGAGACGCAGGCGGCGGTCGGCCCCGGCGGCGCGGTGCCGCTGCCGGTCGCGCCGGTGGACCCGCTGTACGCCGGTCTGATCGCGAACGTCACGGCCTACGAGGACCTGGCGCTCGACGCGGCCCTGCGCGGCGGCCGGGAGCGGGTCTTCAAGGCGCTGCTCGCCCACCCGCTGGTCGGGCAGTACGCGTACGCCGAGCGGCTCACCGACCGGCTGATCGCCCACAACCGGGAGCACTTCGCGTGGGCGTGAACCTGGAGGGGGTGCTCCTCGCGGTCGACGCGGGGAACAGCAAGACCGACGCGGCGGTCCTCGCGCCGGACGGCACGGTGCTGGGCGCCGCCCGCGGCGGAGGGTTCCAGCCGCCGGTGGTGGGGGTGGCGGAGGCCGTCGACGGGCTGGCGGAGATCGTGGGGCGGGCGGCTGCGGACGCGGGCGTCCCCCTCGCCTTCGCCCACGTCACCGCCTGCCTGGCCAACGCCGACCTGCCGGTCGAGGAGGCCGCGCTGGAGCAGGAGCTCCTCGAACGGGGGTGGAGCGGTTCGGTACGGGTCCACAACGACACCTTCGCGATCCTGCGGGCCGGGCTCGACGAGCCGCGCGGGGTGGCGGTGGTCTGCGGCGCCGGCGTGAACTGCGTGGGCATGACCCCGGACGGGCGGACCGCCCGCTTCCCGGCGATCGGGAAGATCTCCGGGGACTGGGGCGGGGGCGGCGGCCTCTCCGAGGAGGCGCTGTGGTTCGCGGCCCGCGCCGAGGACGGCCGGGGCGAGCCGACCGAGCTGGCCCGGGCGCTGCCCGCCCACTTCGGCCGGAAGACCATGTACGCGCTGATCGAGGCGCTGCACCTGGGCCTCGTCCCGCACGCGCGGCGGCACGAGCTGACGCCGGTGCTGTTCCGGGTGGCGGCGGAGGGCGACCCGGTGGCGCTGTCCCTGGTGCACCGGATGGCCGAGGAGGTCGTGGCGCTGTCGACGGTGGCGCTGCGGCGGCTCGGGCTGCTCGACGAGGAGGCGCCGGTGGTGCTCGGCGGCAGCGTGCTGGCCGCCCGGCACCCGCAGCTGGAGGACCGGCTGCGCGCGCTCCTCGCGGAGCGGGCCCCGAAGGCGGTCGTCCGTTTCGTCACGGCGCCGCCGGTGCTGGGCGCGGGGCTGCTGGCCCTGGACGAGTCGGGGGCGGGGCCGGAGGCGGCGGCGCGGCTGCGGGGGCATTACGCGGGCTGACGTCCCGTCCGTCCGCGCCGCGGTGGGGCGCCTTCCTTCCCGGGAGGCGCCCCACCGGCACGTTCACCTGTTCGAGCGACGTCCGGGGCGGAACCGGCCGGGACCGGCCGGCGTATACAGAGGGAAGGGTGTTCGAGGAGAGTTCGAGGAGAGTTCGGGGAGCGTCCGGGAAGACGGCGAGAGGGGGCTCGCCCGCGGAAGTCCCGTAGGAGTGGGGCACGATAGGCACAAGATCGTGTCATTCCCGGTGTGCGGGCGGGCCGCCTGCGGCCATACTGCTCGCCGGGGTCGATCGACGTCGAGACCGAGGGGGAGGTCACGTGACACACCCGCCGAGCGCGCCCGCCGCGGCGCAGGACCCGGCATCCGCGCCCGCGCGGCCGACGGTGCCGGGGCAGGTCTCGCGCGCCGCCGCCGTCGGGGCCGCTCCGCCTCCCGCGCGGGGGGCGTGGGCGACCGGGCGCGAGGTGCTGCGGGAGGCCGCGACGACCGAGCCGGGCCGGCTGCGGATCATCGGGGCCGTCCTGGCGCTGCTCGTCCTGGCACTGGGTACGGTCGCCGGGCTGGAGGCCGCCGACCGGGCGGGCTCCGCCGAGGACGTCGTCGGGCGCAGCCAGCCGCTGAGCGCCGACGCCGCCGCGATCTACCGCTCCCTGGCCGACGCCGACTCGACGGCCGCGGCCGGTTTCCTCGCCGGGATACTCGAACCGGCGGAGTCCCGCGCCCGCTACGACCGGGACATCGCGACCGCGTCCCGGCTCCTGGTGAAGGCGGCGGCGAACACGGACGGTTCGGGCGAGTCGGCCCGCGAGATCACCACCCTCAACGAACTGCTGCCCCGCTACACCGGGCTGATCGAGCGCGCCCGGGCCGCCAACCGGCAGGGCCTCCCGCTCGGCGGCGCCTATCTGCGGTACGCCAACCAGGAGATGACGACCCGGCTGCTGCCCGCCGCCGAGCGGCTGTACGCGGCGGAGACCGACCGGCTGCACCAGGACGACGACGACGCCCGCGCCTGGCCGTACCTGGCGCTCGGCGCCGGGGTGCTCGCCCTCGGCGTCCTGGTGTGGACGCAGCGGCGCGAGTACCGGCGGACCAACCGGGTGTTCAGCCGGGGGCTGCTCGCCGCCAGTGCCGCCTCCGTGCTGGTGCTGCTGTGGCTGGCCGGGGCGCACACCGTGGCCCGGGCCGGCCTGGGCTCCGCGCAGTCCGAGGGCCAGCAGTCGCTCCAGCTGCTCAACGAGGCGCGGATCAGCTCCCTCAAGGCCCGTGCCAACGAGAACCTGACCCAGGTCGCCCGGGGCGCGGTGCTCACCGAGGACGGGAAGAGCGACAAGTACGAGGCGGAGTACGCGACCGGCATGGCCGCGCTCACCGACGCGCTCGCCCGGGCGACGCGGCTCGCCGACGACGAGGCGGGGCAGGCGCCGCTCCGGGAGGCGGCCGCCGGGGCCGGCGAGTGGCAGAAGCGGCACGCGGCCGCGCGGGACCTCGGTGAGGGGGGCGAGTACCAGCGCGCCCTCGACCTGATCATCGGGCCGAAGGGCGAGGCCGAGCCGAAGGAGTCGGCGGGCTGGTGCTTCGACCAGGTCGACGCGGCCCTGGAGCGCGCCCTCGCGCACGAGCAGGCCGAGTTCACCCGCTCCGCGGGCGGGGCGGTGGACGCGCTGACCGGGCTTCCGCTGGGCGCGGCGGCGCTCGGCGCGCTGGGCGCCCTCGGCGCGGTGCTCGGCATCAACCGAAGACTGTCGGAGTACCGGTGAGAGGGGGCGGAATGGCACACGACGGCGAGCCCGCCGCGCGGCGGGCGGCCCGGCGGCTGCGGGGCTGGGGCGGAGTGGCCGCGATGGGCGCGGCCTGCGCGCTGACCGCCTCCCTCACGCTGCTGCCGCTGACGCGGGACGCGGGAGGCCCCGCCGGCCCCTCCGGGCCGGGCCCGGGCGTGGGCACCGGCGTCCAGGTCAAGGCCGACACCTGCGAGGACCCGCAGGCGTCGCTGCGGCCCTCGGCCGTGGACGGGCCCGCGGTCGCCGCGATCAAGAAGCGCGGCAAGCTGATCGTCGGCGTCGACCAGTCCAGCTACCGCTGGGGCTTCCGGAATCCGGAGACCGGCACCCTGGAGGGCTTCGACATCACCCTGGCCCGGGCGATCGCCCGCGACCTGCTGGGCGACGAGGAGGCGATCGTGCTGCGCGCCGTGCCCACGAACCAGCGGATCGCGGCGCTCGACAGCGGCCAGGTGGACCTCGTCGTCCGCACGATGACGATCAACTGCAAGCGGATCAAGCAGGTGGCGTTCTCCACCGCCTACTTCCGGGCCGGGCAGCAGGTGCTGGCCCCGAAGGACTCCCCGGTCACCGGGTACGACGAGACGCTGAAGGACCGCAGGGTCTGCACCGCCGAGGGCTCCACGGCCTACGAGGCGCTCCAGGAGAAGTCCTTCGGCGCGGTCTTCGAGGACGAGGGCGACGGCACCCCCGCCGACCGGAACCTGCTGACCGTCCCCAACCAGCTGGACTGCCTGGCCCGGCTCCAGATGGGCGAGGTCGACGCGGTCGTCACCGACAACGCGCTCGCGGCCGGGCAGGCCGCGCAGGACCCGGCGGTGGAGCTGAAGGGCGAGCCGTTCACCGAGGAGTACTACGGGGTGGCGGCCAGGCTCGGCAACGACGACCTGGTGCGCCGCGTCAACAAGGTCCTGGAGGAGTACCGGAAGGGCCCCTGGCAGGACGCGTACCGGACCTGGCTGGAGGCGGGACTCGGCAAGGCCGAGCCGCCCCTCCCGCTGTACCGGTAGCGGGCCCCGCCCGCCGTACGAGGAGCGGCACGAGCAGCGCCGAGCGACGAGCAGCCCCGCACCGGGGCCGAGGAGATGAGGAGAGCGATGGGCGTCACGGGACCCCCTGGGCCGGTGATGGACCGGGACGAGGTGGACCGTGCGCTGGCGCGCCTCGGCGCGGAGCACAAGGCGGTCGAGGACTCGCTCCTCGCCCTCCAGGACCACGCCGGGCGGCGGCTCCTCGAAGGGGCCGGTCTGACCGGCACCACCCGGGAGCGCTGGGCGTCGACCGAGCGGATCATCACCGCGCTCTGGAGCTGCTTCGACGCGTACACGGCGGCGCTGCGGGAGGCCCGGGAGGTCCGCTCGCGGCACAAGTGGCCGAACCGGGAGGAGCTGGCGGAGCTGACCGAGCGGCTGCGCGGCGACTCGGTGCACGTGCCGGGCGGCGCGGGCGAACGGGCGCTGCTGGCCGAGCGGTTCACCCTCGACGGGCTCGTGCGGCGGATGAACGAGCTGTACGCCGTCTCGCTCGACGTGGTGGTCACGGCGGACGCGGTCTGGTCGGCGCTGCCCGCGCGGATAGACCTGCTCGCCGCCGAGCTGGGCCGGACCCGTTCGCTGGCGCACTCCGTCGGGGTGCGGCCCGGGGAGCATCCGGCCGGTGACGAGCTGGACTCCATCACCGCCGAGCTGACCGAGCTGCGGTCCCGGGTGGTGACCGACCCGCTGGCGTTCTGGCGTCCGGCGGAGGGCAGTTCGGCGCCGGGCGGCGGCCGGCCGGACACCACGCGGTACGACCGGGCGGCGCTCGCCCTGGAGGACGTGCGGCGGGAGATCGAGGCGGTCCTCGCGGTGCGGCAGGACTCCGAGGAGCGGCTGCTGCGGCTGCGGGACGTGCTGTCCCGGGCGGACCGCACGCTCGCGGAGGCCCGGGTGGCGCGCGGCGAGGTGCTCGCGAAGATCGCGGCCTCCGAGGTGCCGGCCGTGAGCGGCCCGCCGACGGCGCTCCAGGAGCGGCTCCAGGCCGCCGCCGAGCACCGCCGGCACGCCCGGTGGCACCGGCTGTCGCCGCTGCTCGACGCGCTGGAGCGGGAGGCGGAGGAGGAGCTGCTGCGGGCCCGTGACTCGCTGACGGCGGTGACGGCGCCGCTCGCGGTGCGGGCGGAGCTGCGCGGCCGGCTGGACGCGTACCGGGCGAAGGCGACCCGGCTCGGCGGGGCGGAGGACCCGTTCCTGACCGAGCGGTACGACACGGCGCGCCGGATGCTGTGGAGCGCGCCCTGCGACCTGCGGGCGGCGGAGCAGGCCGTACTGCGCTACCAGCGGGCGGTGGCGGATCTGCTGTCCGGTCCGTCGGACACGGGAGGACGACAGTGGTGAGCGGTCAGAGAGCGCCGGGGAGCTGCCAGCGGCCCACGTGCGAGGGCGCCTACGAGGACGTGGGCGGCGGCGAGCTGTACTGCGACACGTGCGGCCTCGCGCCGGTGGTGGCGCCGAGCGGGCACCTCCAGGCCAATCCGACCGGGGTCGCGGTGCCGGGGAAGCACGGCGGCGACCGGGGGTCCGGGACGGGCGCGGGTTTCGGCACGCCGTCCGAGGCGGCGGCCTGGGGCCCCGACTCGGCGTCGGCGCGCACTGGTTCGCGTGCCTCCTCGCGGGCCTCGTCGCGTTCGGCGTCCTCGCGCCGCTCGGTGTCCGGGCGGCTGTCGCGGGCACTGTCCGGGCGGGCCACGGGCCGGTCGGTGTCGGTGCGCAGCTCCGGTTCGTCCGCCGCGCAGTCGGCCCGGAAGCGGCTGGGCGCGGGGCTCGTCGCGATCCCCGAGGTGCCGCGGCCCGATCCGCGCGCGGCGGTGATGGCGGACCCCGAGGTGCCGGAGCGGAAGCGCTTCTGCTCGCGCTCCGACTGCGGTGCGCCGGTGGGCCGTTCGCGCGGCGACCGGCCGGGCCGCACCGAGGGCTTCTGCACCTCGTGCGGGCACCCGTACTCCTTCGTTCCGAAGCTGCGGGCCGGGGACGTGGTGCACGGCCAGTACGAGGTGGCGGGATGTCTCGCCCACGGCGGCCTCGGCTGGATCTACCTCGCCGTCGACCGGGCGGTGTCGGACCGGTGGGTGGTCCTCAAGGGCCTGCTCGACACCGGCGACCAGGACGCCATGGCGGCGGCGATATCGGAGCGCCGCTTCCTCGCCGAGATCGAGCACTCCAACATCGTCCGGATCTACAACTTCGTCGAGCACCTCGACCCGCGCACCGGCTCCCTCGACGGCTACATCGTCATGGAGTACGTGGGCGGCAAGTCGCTCAAGGAGATCGCCAACGACCGGCGGACCCCGGAGGGCCGGCGCGACCCGCTCCCCGTCGAGCAGGCGTGCGCGTACGGCATCGAGGCGCTGGAGGCCCTGGGCCACCTGCACAGCCGCAACCTGCTGTACTGCGACTTCAAGGTGGACAACGCCCTCCAGTCCGAGGACCAGCTGAAGCTCATCGACATGGGCGCGGTCCGGCGGATGGACGACGACGAGTCGGCGATCTACGGCACGGTCGGCTACCAGGCGCCCGAGGTGGCGGAGGTCGGCCCGTCGGTCGCCAGCGACCTGTACACGGTGGCCCGCACCCTCGCCGTCCTCACCTTCGACTTCCAGGGCTACACCAACGTCTTCGCGGACTCGCTGCCGGAGCCGCAGCACATCGAGGTCTTCCAGCGGTACGAATCGTTCTACCGGTTCCTGGTGCGGGCCACCGACCCGGACCCGGCGCGCCGCTTCGCCTCCGCCGAGGAGATGGCGGAGCAGCTGACCGGGGTGCTGCGGGAGGTCGTCGCCCTCCAGTCGGGGCGGCCCCGGCCGGCGCTCTCCACGCTCTTCGGCGCGGAGGTGCGGGTCACCGACACCGTGCTCTTCGCCGAGCGGACCGACGACGTGTCCGTGCTGGGCGCGCGCCGCACCGGCCGGAGCCGGCGCTCCGCCCCGCCGGCCGCGGCGGGCGTCCCCGCCGGGCAGGGGCTCGCCTCGGTGCTCGCCCCGCCGGACGTGGCGGCCACCGCGCTCGCGCTGCCGGTGCCGCGGGTGGACCCGGCGGACGCCAACGCCGGTTTCCTCGCCGGTCTGCTGGCCGCCGCCCCCGCCGAGCTCCTCGGGGCGCTGCGGGCCGCGCCCGCCGACACCCCCGAGCTGCGGCTGCGCGCCCTGCGGGCCCAGCTCGACCTGCGGGACCTGGTCTCGGCCGGGCAGACCCTCGGCGCCCTGGAGCAGTGGGACGCGGACGACTGGCGGGTGGTGTGGCACCGGGGCGTGGCCTCGCTGGTGGGCGGCGACCTGACGCACGCGGCGCTCGCCTTCGACGCGGTCTACGACGCCTTCCCCGGCGAGCCCGCGCCCAAGCTGGCGCTGGGCGTCTGCGCGGAGGTGCTGGGCCAGCTCGACAACGCGGCCGAGTACTACCACCTGGTGTGGACGACCGACCCCGGTTTCGTCAGCGCCGCCTTCGGGCTCGCCCGGGTGCGGCTCGCCGCCGGGGACCGGGCGGGGGCGGTCGCCGCGCTCGAATCCGTACCGGAGTCGTCCATCCACTACACGGCGGCCCGGGTCGCGGCCGTCCGCGCCCGGCTGCGGCGGCGCCCGCCGCACGAGCCGCTGGGCGCCGACCTGACCGCGGCCGCCGCGCAGGTCTCGGCGCTGGGCGGCTTCGGCCTCGACCCGGTGCGCCGGGAGCGGTTGGCGACGGAGGTGCTCGGTACGGCCCTGGACTGGGTACTCTCCGGGAGTCCCGGTGCCGCGCCGGGCGGCGGGGAGCCGCTGCTCGGAAGCGCTCTGGACGAGAGCGGGCTCCGCTTCGGCCTGGAGCGCGCCTACCGGGTGCTGGCCCGGCTCGCCCAGCGGGGCGAGGAGAGGATCGAACTGGTGGAGCGGGCCAACCGCTACCGCCCCAGGACGTGGGTGTGAGGATGTCCCAGAAGCCCCAGCCGCCGTCGCACGGTCTCGCCGCCTGCCCGAACCCGGAGTGCGCCGAGCCCGTGGACGCCAGGGACCGCTACTGCGGGGCCTGCGGATACGACCTGTCGGCCACCGTGGAGCTGCCCGCCGGGCAGGACCGGCCGACGATGCCGATCGCCGCGCCCGTCTGGCCCGAGGCGCCGCCCCGGGACCCGGGCTCGCTCTCGACGGCGACCCAGCACCCCGGCGAGCTGCCGGGCACCGACTCGGGCGGCCGGGACCTGCCGACGGTGCCGGTGGCCGTGCCCCCGGCCGCGCCCGGGGCCGCGCCCGTGCGGACGGACGGACCGGTGCCGCCGCGCGGGGAGACCGTGCGGGGCGGCGGCGACTTCGAGCTGGCCGCGCCCGATCCGCGGGCCGCCGTGCGGGCGGAGCCCGTGGCCGGGACCGGCGCCGAGCCCGGTGCCGGGGCCGAGGGGGACGTGCCCGAGGGGATCTGTGTGGCCTGCCGGGCCGGGCGGGTCGACGGGGACGGCTACTGCGAGAACTGCGGGCACGCCCAGCCCCGCGAGCGCGACCACATGGAACGGGAGCTCGGCACGGTCGCCGCGGTCAGCGACCGCGGCCTGCGCCACCACCGCAACGAGGACGCGTTCGCGATCACCGAGACCACGCTGCCCGACGGCCGGCCGGCCACCGTCGCGATCGTCTGCGACGGCGTCTCCTCCGCCCACCGCCCCGACGAGGCGTCCGCCGCCGCGGCCCGGGCCGCGGGCCGGGTGATCGGCGAGGCGCTGCCCCGCGGCACCCACCCGCAGCAGGCCATGCACGAGGCGATCGTCGCCGCCGCCGAGGCCGTCACCGCCCTGGCCCGGACGGGCGGCCCGGGCGGCGAGGGCACCGAGGCGCCGCCCGGCGGCAACTCCCCCGCCTGCACCATCGTCGGCTCCGTCGTCACCGACGGGCTGCTCGTCGTCGGCTGGGTCGGCGACAGCCGCGCCTACTGGGTGCCGGACGACCGCTCCGCGCCCGCCGCCCGGCTCACCGAGGACGACTCGTGGGCCGCCCAGATGGTCAAGGCGGGCCTGATGAACGAGGAGCAGGCGTACGCGGACGAGCGCGCCCACGCCATCACCGGCTGGCTCGGCGCCGACGCGTACGAACTGGAACCGCACACCGCCGCGTTCAAGCCGGACCGGCCCGGTGTCGTGGTGGTCTGCACGGACGGGCTGTGGAACTACGCGGAGGCCGCCGAGGCCATGGCCCGGGCCGTTCCCGCCGGCGCGGCGGAACGGCCGCTGCACGCGGCGCGGGTCCTCGTCGGCCACGCCCTCGACGGCGGCGGACACGACAACATCACGGTCGCCCTGACGCCGTTCGCCCCGCCGCCCGCGGGGGCAGGCTCTTCCTGACACCCCGTCACCCGTCACCGCTCGCGTCCGCACCACCCCCGAGGAGCCGAAACCAGATGGCGAACTTCGCCAAGCCGTCCGTGCCGCAGTTCTCGGTGGACGTCTACCAGAACGAGTACCTGCCGGCCGGCGGGCGGGACGTCGACGCCGTCGTCACCGTCACGGCGACCGGCGGCGGCACCAGCGGGGCGAGGGGCGTCACGGCCGGCGGACCGGCCGGCGTGGTGATCATGGTCGACTGCTCGGGCTCGATGGACTACCCGCCGACCAAGATGGCGGGCGCCCGGGACGCCACCGCCGCCGCGATCGACACCCTCCGCGACGGCACCTCCTTCGCCGTCGTCGCCGGCAACCACGTCGCCACCCCGGTCTATCCGGACCACGGCCGGCTGGCCGTCGCCGGCGCCCGGACCCGCGCCGAGGCCAAGGAGTCCCTGGCGCGGCTCTCCGCCGACGGCGGCACCGCGATCGGCACCTGGCTGCGGCTCGCCGACACCCTCCTCGGCGACGAGGACCTCGCCATCCGGCACGCCGTGCTGCTCACCGACGGGCGCAACGAGCACGAGTCCCCCGAGGCGCTGCGGGCCGCGCTCGACGCCTGCGCGGGCCGCTTCACCTGCGACGCGCGGGGCGTCGGCACCGACTGGGAGGTCAAGGAGGTCACCGGCATCGCCTCGGCGCTGCTCGGCTCCGCCGACATCGTCGCCGATCCGGCCGGGCTCACCGCCGACTTCACGGCGATGATGGAGAACGTCATGGGCAAGGGCGTCGCCGACGTGGCGCTGCGGCTCTGGACGCCGGTCGGCGCGGAGATCGTCTTCGTCAAGCAGGTCGCCCCGTCCGTCACGGACCTGACCGGCCGGCGCGCCGACACCGGGCCGCGCGCCGGGGAGTACCCGACCGGCTCGTGGGGCGACGAGTCCCGCGACTACCACGTGCGCGTGCGGGTGCCGGCGAACGCGGTCGGGCAGGAGATGCTCGCCGCCCGGGTCTCCCTGATCGTCCCCGACCCGGCCGGCGGCGACGCCCGGCCGGTGTCCCAAGGGCTGGTACGGGCGGTGTGGACGCACGACGTGGCGATGACCACGGCGATCAATCCGCAGGTCGCCCACTACACGGGCCAGGCGGAGCTCGCGGACGCCATCCAGGAGGGGCTGGACGCCCGCAAATCGGGCGATCGGGACGGAGCGACCGCGAAACTGGGCCGCGCGGTGCAGCTCGCGGCGGTCTCCGGCAACGCCGATACCGCGAAACTCCTTTCGAAGGTGGTGGACGTGGTCGACGCGGCGGCGGGTACTGTGCGGTTGAAGGCGAAGGTCGCGGAGGCGGACGAGATGACACTCGAGACCCGTTCCACCAAGACCGTTCGCGTCAAGAGGTAGCCCGGCCCACCGGGCCGGACGACGAGAGGGGGAAGCACCGACATGCCGACCTGCCCGAACGGACACCAGTCGGTCTCCGACGACTGGTGCGAGGTCTGCGGCCATCGCATGGCCGGGGCGGGTGCGCCTGCGGGTGCCGTACCGCCGCCTCCCCCGCCGCCGCCCCCGGGCCCTCCGGGCCCGCCGCCCGCCTACGGCTACCCCCATCCGAACCCCCCGGCCGGCCCGGGCGCACCCGGCACCCCGGGAGCCCCGGCCGGCCCCGCCGCTCCTGGCACCCCGCCCCCTCCGGGCTTCTTCGGCTCCCCGCCCAACCCCGGCGGCCCGGGCGGTCCCGGCGGCCCGGGTACCCCGAGCGGCCCCGGCGGTCCCGGCTTCCCCGGCGGCCCGGCGGGCTCCCGCGGTCCCGACGGCCCCGGCACGCCCGGCGGCCCGGGCGCCCCTGGCGGCCCCGGCTTCCCCGGCGGTCCGGCTGCTCCCGGCGGTCCTGGCGGTCCTGGCTTCCCCGGCGGTCCGGCGGGCTCCGGCGGACCCGGCTTCCCCGGCGGACCTGGTGCCCCGGTGGGCGCCGGCAGGCCCGGCTCGCCCGACGGCCCGGGCTTCCCCGACGGCCCCGGCGCGCCCGGCGGCCCCGGTTCTCCGGCCGACGCCGGTCGTCCCGGCTTCCCCGGCGGACCCGGTGCCCCTGGCGGCCCCGGCGGCCCCGGCTTCCCGCCCCCGCCCGGTGCTCCGGGCGGCCAGGGCGGTCCTGGCTTCCCCGGCGGACCCGGCGCGCCCGGCGGTGCCGGCGGCCCCGGCTTCCCGCCCCCGCCCGGCGGCCCCGGTGGTCCCGGCTTCCCCGACGGCCCCGGTGCGCCCGGCGGTCCCGGCGGGCCTGGCTTCCCCGGTGCCCCCGGCGGTCCCGGCGCGCCCGGCGGTGCCGGCGGTCCCGGCTTCCCGGGTGCTCCCGGCAGTCCGGCGGGCCCCGGCGGTCCCGGTTTCCCGGGTGCTCCCGGTGCTCCGGCCGGCGGTCCCGGCCCCGGCTTCCCCGGTGGTCCGGGTGCGCCGGGCGGCCCGGGTGCCCCCGGCGCCCCCTCGTTCCCCGGTGCTCCCGGTGGTCCCGGGACCCCGCCGCCTCCGCCCGCCTTCCGGGGCGGGGCCGACGGGGGCGGGCCCGGCGGGTTCGCCGCGGGCGGGGATCCGAACGCCACCGCGCAGGCGGAGCTGTGCCCGCAGTGCCGTACGCCGCGTGAGCACATGGCGCCGTACTGCGAGGAGTGCCGCTGGAACTTCCTGACCGGTACCGCGACCTCGTACACCCCGATCGCTCCCGCCGGCCGCCCCGCCGGGCCTCCGCCGGGGCTGAACCTGCCGCCGGGCTTCCAGTCGCCGCCGGCGGGTCCGGCCGCGCCGGCGCCGCCCGGGCCGGCCGCGCCGCAGGACCCGTTCGGGTACCACGACTCGCGGCCGTCCCAGGTGAACCGGCCGGCCGAGCCGCTCGGCGCCGAGCCGACCCACCACCAGGCTCCGCCCGCGTACGCCCAGGCCCAGGCCCCGGCCCCGCCGGCGCCGCCGCAGCCGCGTGCCGACGACGACTGGGTGCTCTCCCCGCCGTCCCAGGCGCAGCCCCCGCAGCCGCCGCAGCCCGGACCGCCGCCGCAGCAGCAGTTCCCGGGGGCGCCGGCGCCGCAGCGCCCGCAGGGGTGGACCGCCCACATCGGGCCGGACCGCGACTACTTCATGGCGATGATGCGCCGCAGCGGCCCGGAGGCATCGGGTCTCAACCTGCCCGCGTACGCGCCGCCGAAGCAGCTGCCGCTCCAGGGCAACCAGGTCTCCATCGGGCGCCGCCGGCACTCCACCGGCGAGGCCCCCGACATCGACCTGGCCGTGCCGCCGGAGGATCCGGGCGTCTCGCACCAGCACGCCGTGCTGGTGCAGCAGCCGGACGGCTCGTGGGCGGTGGTGGACCAGAACTCCACCAACGGCACCACGGTCAACGGCGGCGAGGAGCCGATCCAGCCGTACGTCCCGGTCCAGCTCCAGGACGGCGACCAGGTGCACGTCGGCGCCTGGACGACGATCACCGTCCGGCGCGGCTGACCGCGGTCCGCCGCCCACCGCCCATGTCCGTGCCCGGGGGCCGGAGGTCCTAGACCTCCGGTCCTCCGCCGCCCCGTCTGAGACGATGGGACGGTGAACGAGATTCCCGGGGACGGCGCGGTGCAGGAGCAGACCTTCTACGAGCAGGTCGGCGGCGAGGAGACGTTCCGCCGTCTCGTCCGGCGCTTCTACGAGGGCGTCGCGGAGGACCCGCTGCTCCGCCCGATGTACCCCGAGGAGGACCTCGGCCCCGCCGAGGAGCGCTTCGCCCTCTTCCTCATGCAGTACTGGGGCGGCCCCGGCACCTACAGCGAGCGCCGCGGTCACCCCCGGCTGCGGATGCGGCACGCCCCCTTCGCCGTCGACCAGGCCGCGCACGACGCGTGGCTCCGGCACATGCGGGACGCGATCGACAGCCTGGAGCTCGCGCCGGAGCACGACGCCCAGTTGTGGCGGTACATGACGTACGCGGCGGCCTCGATGGTGAACACCGCCGGCTGAACCGGAACCACCCCCGCAGGTTCAGACCACTCCGTGCCACCGGATGAACACATTCCGGGGATGGATGACCGAATAACGGTCACGATCCCATCAAGGTCGGTGCGCAAGCGGTTTCCAGCGACCCGTGGCCGATGAAAGCATTCCCAGGACGTTTCGAGAGTTCGACAGGCGTTCGGCGGCATGCGGACGCGCGTGGAGCGGCCAGGGGGATGGGTGACGGGGTTCGTACTTCTGCGCGTCAGGGCACACCGGCTGCTGCTCGGCGCGGCACTGCTCGCCGTCGTCCTGACCACGACGGTCCTCGCGACCCTCGCCGGGTTCTCCGGCTCCATCGGGAACGCGGCGCTCCAGGCCGGGCTGCGTGACCGCTCCGCGGCCGCCGCCACCCTGCTCGTCTCCGGGCAGGTGCCGGCCGACCGCCGGGCCTCCGCCGACCGGGCCGTCACCGAGAGCGCCCGGCGCGCCTTCGACGGACTGCCCGTCACCCTCCAGCGCCTGGAGAGCTCGGGGCCGTACGCGCTGCCGCGCTCGCTCCAGGCGCCCACGGCCCGCGACGGCGAGCCCGACCTGACCCACTTCGCGGCGCTCGACCGCTCCCGCCTCACCCTCGTCCGCGGCGCCTGGCCCCGGCCCGGCGGCGACGGCGGCGGCGTGAGGGAGGCGGCCCTGCCGCAGGAGGCGGCGAAGCGGCTCAGGACCGGCCCCGGCGCCGTCCTCGAACTCACCGACCGGCTCGCCGAGAAGAAGATCCAGGTGCGGATCACCGGCGTCTACGCGCCGGCCGACCTCACCGACCCGTACTGGCTGCTCGACCCGGCCGGCGGCCGCGGCGTGCGGACCGTCTCCTTCACCACCTACGGGCCGCTGCTCGCCGACCCGTCGGTGCTCACCTCCGGCTCCGTCACCGTCGGCGAGACCTCCTGGCTCGGCACCGCCGACTTCTCCCGCCTCGACACCGGCGGCATCGCGCCGCTGCGCGAGGCGGCGACCCGGGAGCCGGCGGCGCTCATCGCCGACAGCGCCTCCTTCGGCACCACGATCAGCGCCGTCACCGGCCTGCCGACCGTCCTCGCGCAGACCGAACGCGCCCTCGCCGTCTCCCGCTCCACCCTCCTCGTCGTCGCCGTGCAGCTGGTGATGCTCGCCGCCTACGCGCTGCTCCTCGTCGCCCGGCTGCTGAGCACCGAACGCTCCGGCGAGACCGCGCTGCTGCGCGCCCGCGGCGGCTCCCGGCGCCGGATCGCCGGACTCGCCGCAGCCGAGGCGCTGCTCCTCGCGCTGCCCGCCGCCCTCGTCGCCCCGCTGCTCACGGGGCCGCTCACCCGGCTCTTCGCCGAGCGGTCCGCGCTCTCCTCGCTCGGCGTCCGGCTCGACACCTCTCCGTCCCTGACGGTCTGGCTGGTCTCCTTCGGCGTCGCCCTCTGCTGCGCGGCGGCGGTCGTCGCCCCCGCGCTCGCCGCGCGGGACGGCGACGCCGTCTCCCTGCGCAAGGCCCGGGGCGGAACCCTCCCCTGGCCGGTGCGGGCCGGCGCCGACCTCGCGCTGCTGCTCGTCGCGGGCATCGCGCTGTGGCAGCTCCAGCGGCAGCCCGAGGCGGCGGCCGACGGCTCCTCGGTCGACCCGGTGCTCGTCGCCGCGCCCGCGCTCGCGCTGCTCGCCGGCACCGTCCTGACCCTCCGTCTGCTGCCGCCCGCCGCCAAGCTGGCCGAGCGGCGCGCCGCCGGCGGCCGGGGCCTGTCGGCCGCGCTGGCCGGCTGGCAGTTCAGCCGCCGCCCGCTGCGCGGCGCGGGACCGGTGCTGCTGCTGGTCCTCGCCGTGGCGATGGGCATGCTGGCGATCGGCCAGAGCAACTCCTGGGAGCGGTCGCAGCACGACCAGGCCGACTTCCGCGCCGGCACGTCCGTGCGGGTGCTCGGGGTCGGCCCCGGCGACGCGAGCCGGACCGCACGGCTCGCCGCCGTCCCCGGGGTGCGCGAGGTCGCGCCGGTCCACCGCGCCTCCATGGACGTGGCCGGCCACAACGCCACCGTCCTCGCCGCCGCCACCGACCGGCTCGCCGGCGGCCTGCTGATGCGCGGCGACCTGGCGGGCGGCACGCCCGCCGAGCTGCTCGCCCCGCTCGCGCCGGGGGACGGCGCGAGGCGCGGGTTCGTCCTGCCGGAGGACAGCCGCTCGCTCGTCGTCGACCTGCGCAGCCAGGCCCCGCGCGGCACCACCGCCGGCCGGATCATCGCCACCCTGGAGGACGGGTACGGGATCCCGTACCGGCAGCCTCTCGGGACCCTGCCCCCCGACGGCCGCACCCACCGGATGGAGCTCGACCTCGGCCCGCTGACCGGGGACGGCACCGGCACCGGGCCCCGCCTCGCCCTCACCGGCATCGAGCTCACCGCCGACTTCACCGAGGGCACCTGGCGCGCCCAGAAGCTCCACGTCGACCGGCTCGCCACGACCGGGGCCGACGGGACGCGGCGCCCCGTGGACCCGACGCGCACGCTGTCCCGCTGGACCGCCACCGGCGAGCAGACCGTCCAGGGCAGCCAGGGCGACCCGACGCGGCTGACCGGCGCGGCCGGCAGCCCCGTGGCCGGCGCCACGACGGCCCCGTACACCCTCCCGTACGCGCTCCAGGGCCACTTCAGCACCTACGGGGTGCTGTCCGAGAGCTACGCGGTGCGGGTGACCGCGCCCGCGGGCGCGCAGCCGGACCGCCTCCCGGCCATCGCGTCGGAGGCGTTCATGACGGCGTCCAAGGCACGACAGGGCGACCAGATCCAGCTCTCGCTCGGCGGCCGCCGGATCGACGTGGTCGTCACCCGCGTCGTGGCGGACCTGCCGACCACCGGGACCGCGGGCCGGACCACCGACGCGGAGGCCGCCGGTCACGTGCCGGCGGACGGCGGCGGCGTGCTCGTCGACCTGGGGGCCGTCAACCGGTTCCTGGCCACGGCCGACCCGACGGCGCCGGTGGCACCCACCGAGTGGTGGCTGACCTCCGAGTCCGGCCGGGCGGACGCCGTCGCGAAGGCGCTGCGCGACGGCGACGAGCCCGGCGAGATCGTCGTCCGCGACGTGATCGCCGACGACCTGCTCGGCGACCCGCTGGGCGCCGGCCCCAACACCGCCCTCATGGCGGTGGCCGCCGCGGCCGCGGCACTGGCCGCGGTCGGCTTCGCGGTCGGCTCGGCCGGTTCCGTACGGGAACGGGCCGCCGAGTTCGCGATCCTGCGGGCCCTCGGCGCGCCCCGCCGCCGCCTCGCCCGGCTCCTCGCCGCCGAACAGGGCGTCCTCATCGGCGTGGGGCTCCTGGTCGGCGTCGCCCTCGGCACCCTGCTGGCCCGGGTCGTCGTCCCGCTGATCGTGCTCACCGGCCGGGCCACCCGGCCCGTGCCGCCCGTCCTGGTCGAACTGCCCCTCGGCCAGGTGGCGCTGCTCCTCGCCGGAGTCGCCGCCCTGCCGCTCGCCGTCGTCGCGGCCATCGCCCTGCGCCGCAACGACCCGGCGGTGTCCCTGCGCCACCAGGGAGACAACTGATGACCGACGTCCCGCGCGAGGAGTCCCGCCCGATGCAGCCCGCAGGCGAGTCCCCCGACCACCGGCCCGCGCCCGCCGCACCGGTGACGGGCGAGTCCGAGAAGGCCCCCGGCCCGGCCGTCGCGCCCTGGGTGCGGACCCGGCTGCGGGCCGCGCCCGGAGCCGCCGCCGGCCTGGCACTGCTGGTGTTCGTCACCGCGCTGCTCGCCGCCGCGCTGCCGCGCGTGGTGGACGCGTACGAGACGAAGGGGCTGCGGCACGGCATCCGCACGGCCGACGCCCACCGGTCCCAGCTGGAGATCACCTACCCGCTGGAGCAGGGCACCAGGGTGGAGCCCGACGTCCTGCGCGAGAACCAGGAGGAGCTGCGCGGCCTGCTCCCCGCGCCGCTGCGCACCGACCCCGAGCAGACCGTGAACGGCGTCCGGACCATGGTGCCGGTCGAGGGCCTCGACCCGTGGCTGCCCGAACCGGACCACGCGCCGGTCCTGTTCACCCTCGCCTCGCCCTCCGGCCTCGCCGACCACGCGGTCCTGAAGCAGGGACGCATGGCCCGGGGCGACGCGCGCCGCCCGGAGGCCATGGCGACGACGGCGATGGCCGAGGTCCTCGGGATCAAGCCCGGTTCCGTCGTGCACGTGCCCGGCATCACCGCCGAGCCGGTCGCCGTCACCGTGACCGGCATCGTGGAGCCCCGCGACCCCCGCCGGCCGTACTGGTCGGTGGAACCGCTGCTGTCCACGCCGGTGCTGGCGATGACGGACCACCCCACGGAGCCGAAGCGCTACTGGCAGGCCGGCCTCCTCGTCGCCCCGGAGTCGGGGTCCGCCCTCGCCACCACCACCGGCACCGCCGAGGTCTTCTGGCGCTTCCCCACGGTCGCCGACCACCTGACCGCGGCCGACGCCGGACCGCTCGCCGCCGCCGTCGACTCGGCACGCAGCGGCCCCGCCTCGGCCAGGATCCGCGAGATCACCGGCGACACCGGCCTCGTCGCCACCGGCCTCGACGAGATCTCCGCCGCCTACGCGGCGACGAAGGCCGCCATCGCCCCCGTCGTCGCCGTCGCCGTCTTCGGCGTCGGCGCCGTCGCGGCCGTGGTCGTCGCCATGACCGGCGGCCTCTTCCTCAGCCGCCGGGACGGCGAACTCACCCTGCTGCGCGCCCGCGGCGCCTCCCTGCCCGGCATCGGCCTCCGGCTGCTCGGCGAGACCGCCGCCGTCGCCGTCCCGGCGGCCGTGCTCGGCCTGGCGGCCGCGGTCGCGCTGGTGCGCGGCCCCGACACCCCCGGCGCCTCCGCCCTCACCGGCTCCGCGCCGCTCCTCCCGTCGGTCCTCGGCGCCGCCCTGGTGGCGCAGATCGCCGCCCTGGTGCTGCCCGTCCGGGCCATGCTCCGGCACCGGGCGCCCCGGCTGCACGGGGCCCGCGAGGACCTGGTGGACGCCCGGCCCTCCCGGCGCCGCACCGTCGCCGAACTGACCCTGCTGATCCTGGCGGCGGGCGCGATCGGCTCGCTGCGGCTGCGCGGCACCGACGACGCCGGCGACCACCTGGTCAGCGCCGCCCCGGTGCTCATCGGCGTGATCGCCGCCCTCGTCCTCGTACGGGTCCAGCCGCTGCCGCTGCGCTGGCTGGCCCGCCCGGTCCGCCGGATGCGCGGCGTCGTCGGCCCGCTGGCCATCGCCCGCGCCGCCCGCTCCTCGGCCACCGGCGTGCTCCCGCTGCTCACCCTCGTCCTGGCGCTGACCACGGCCGCCTTCGGCGGCTCCGTCCTCGCCGGGGTCGCCGAGGCCCGCGACCGGGCCGCGCTGCTCGCCACCGGCGCCGACGCCCGGATCGAGGGCCGCACCGAGGGCGTGCTGCTGCCAGCCGGGCTGACCGAGGCCGTGCGCGGCACGAAGGGCGTCCGCGAGGCGCTGCCCGTGCAGATCGAGTACGGGACGGCCCTGCCGTCCCCGGTCGCCACCGACCAGCCGATGAGCGCCCCGCTCGTCGCCGTCGACCCGGCCGCCTACGCGAAGCTCGCCCAGCGCACCGGCAACGGCGCCTTCCCCGCCGAACTGCTCGCCTCGACCGGGAAGGGCGGCAAGGACGCCGTCGGCGACACCGAACGGGTGCTGCCGGCGCTCGCCTCCCCCGAGGTCGCCGCACGCCTCGGGGACCAGCCGCAGAAGCTGAACGCCGCCGCCGGCGCCTTCCGGGTGCGGGTGGTCGCGGTACGGGACTCCACCCCGGCGGTCCGCGGCGAGGACTTCCTCGTGGTCAACGCCGCCGACATCACCAACCGGCGGGAGACCGCGCTGCTGGTGAGCGGCGAACCCTCCGGCGCGGCGCTGCGGACGGCCGTCGGGGCCGCGTCCGGCGAACTCGCCGTGACGCTGAGCACCGAGACCCGCCGCTCGTACGTGGACTCACCGCTCCAGTCCGGCGCCGAAGGTCTCTACTCGGCGGCGATCGGCGCGGGCGCCGCCTACGCGGTCGTCGCCGTGCTGCTCTCCCTCACCCGGAGCGGCCCCGAGCGGGCGACGCTGCTGGCCCGGCTGCGGACCATGGGCCTCACCCGCAGGCAGGGGCGCCGGCTGCTCGGTCTGGAGGCGCTGCCCCCGGCCGTCTTCGCCGCGCTCGGCGGGGCGCTCGCCGGCTGGGCGACGGTGCCGCTGCTCGCGCCCGGCGTGGACCTGCACCGGCTGGCGCTGGCCACGGCCGCGGACGGCGTGGGACCCGGCGGCGTCGGGCTGCGGGCCGACCCGTGGTCGCTGCTGCTGCCGGCGGTGGCCGTGGTCCTCCTGACGGGGGCGGCGGCCGGAATCCAGGCGTGGTGGACGGGACGGAAGAGCTCGGTGAAGGAACTCAGGGCAGGAGACGCACGATGACCACGACCGCGGACGCGACTCTGGAGGAGCTGGAGCGGCGGGCCAGCGCCCACCTCGACCGGCCCTCGTACGGCCACGACGCGCTGATCGCCTGCGACCGCCTCGTGCGGATCTTCACCACCGACGGGGTGGAGGTGCAGGCGCTCCAGGGACTCGACCTCCTGGTCAAGGAGGGCGAGCTGATGGCCCTGGTCGGGGCGTCCGGCTCGGGCAAGTCGACGCTGATGAACATCCTCGCCGGCCTGGACGTGCCCACCGCCGGCGCGGCCCGGGTCGCGGGCTGCGACCTGCTCGCGATGACCGGCAAGGACCGGCTGCGCTACCGGCGCGAGGTCGTCGGCTTCGTCTGGCAGCAGACCGCCCGCAACCTCCTCCCCTACCTGACGGCCGCCCAGAACGTGGCGCTGCCGATGCAGTTGGCGGGCAGCAGGGCGAAGAAGGCGGAGCGGGCCGAGGAGCTCCTCGCGATGATGGACATCGCGCACTGCCGGGACCGGCGGCCGCACCAGCTCTCCGGCGGCCAGCAGCAGCGGGTCGCCATCGCCGTCGCCCTCGCCAACGACCCGAAGGTCCTCCTCGCCGACGAACCCACCGGCGAGCTGGACTCGGCCACCGGCGAGCAGGTCTTCGCCGCCTTCCGCCGGGCCAACGAGGAACTGGGCACCACGATCGTGATCGTCACCCACGACCAGGCGGTCGCCACCGAGGTGCGCCGCACGGTCGCGATCCGCGACGGCCGCACCTCCTCCGAGGTGCTGCGCCGCACCGAGGTCGACGAGGAGGGCCAGGAGTCGCTGGTGGCGCGGGAGTACGCGATGCTCGACCGCGCCGGCCGGCTCCAGCTCCCCGCGGACTACACCAAGGCGCTGGGCATGGAGCACCGCGTGGCGCTGGAGCTGGAGCAGGACCACATCGGGGTGTGGCCGGACGACGCCGAGGGCTGAGGAACCGGCCCGCGGGCGGGCGCGTCCCCTCCCGGGGGTGGTCGGGATGGAGAAGGACAGGGCCCTGTCGTACGCGGGCGCGGTGGCCGTGCCGCTCGGCGCGGGCGTGCTGCTGCACCTGTGGGCGAGCTGGTCGATGCGGAGTCCGCTCGGCGTGCCGACCGCTCCGGCGGTCGGCGTCGGACTGGCCCTCGCCGCGCTGGCGGCGGTGGCGCACAACGCGCTCTTCCGCGAGGGCGGCACCGTCCTGGCCCTCGTGGTGCTGCTCGCGGGCCTGGGCGCGGTGTGGATCGAGGCCCGGGACTCACGGGTGCGCGGGGCGACGGTGGAGTGCGTGGTGGTGGGGAAGGTGCGGGTCACCGACCATCCCACCTTCGGCGAGGGCGCCCCGGAGGCGAAGCGGCTCTACCACCACACGCTGGACTGCCCCGGCGGCTACCCGGAGGAGTTCTCCTGGGAGGGGAAGCTGGGCGAGGCGGGGAAGCCGGTCCGGATCGCGTACGACCCGGCGCGGCGCATGGACCCGGTCCCGGCCGGCGAGAACGTCGCCCGCGGCGCCCCCTACGTCCCCGCGGCCCTGCTGCTGCTCGCGGCGGGCCTCTCGGTCGCCTCGCTGCGGCACGAGCTCACGGGGAAGGGGAAGCGGATCTGGTGACCGGGCTCCCGGTCCCGTCCGGAGGCGGCGCCGGGCGGCACCTTCCGGACAGGGCCTCAGGACGCCGGCGTCACCGTGAGCGCGGCGGGTGCCGTGCGGAGGGCGACGGAGCCGTACGGGGTGCGCAGCCGCAGCCACGGTCCGGCGGCCACCAGGGCGACCGGGACGTCCCGCGGGGGCAGGAAGCCCAGCGACTGGGCGGCGTGCACGGCCCGCAGGGGCAGGCCGGTGGCGCCGAGGGTGCGGGACCAGATCTCGCGGCCGATGCGGTCGCGCTCGGCGCGGGTGCGCCGTTCCTCGGGCAGCTCCTCGTCGCGGCGGCGGAACTCGGCGACGGCCGCGGCGACCGCCCCGCGCAGCTCCCCGGCGCCGGGCAGGCCCTCGACGGGCCGCCAGCCGGAGCGCGGCGGGAGGACGCCGGCCCAGGGCGGGCCGGTGACGGTGCCGGGGACGACGGCCTTGCCGGCCGTCTCCTCGATGCCGTCGAGGAGTTCTCCGGCGGAGACGGTGACGTCGAGGTCGACGGCGTCCTCCAGCCGGGCCGTGCGGATCGCCAGCACCTCGAAGGAGGGCGGGCGTCCGAAGACGGCGAGCGCGCCGCCCCCGGCCTGGAGGCGGACGGCGGCGGCGCGGTCGTAGTGCACGAGCCGGCCCAGGAAGGCGGCGAGGGCCGCCGCCTCCCTGGGGTCGGCGAAGTGCAGCGGGGCGAGCACGGTCATGCGGCGGACGTCATCCCGTCGTCGACGTACTCCTGGAGGAAGCGGCGCTCCTCCTCGGAGATGCGGCGGGGCCGCTGTGCCTCCAGGTCGAAGGGCACGACGACCGTCGAGGCCCGTACGTAGGTGACCTCGGGGTCCTTGATCTCGTACGCGATCGTCAGCGACGCCGCGCCGATCTTCGTGACCCACGACTCGATGGTCACCGGCTCGTGCCGGTGGACCAGCGGGCGGAGGTAGTCGATCTCGTGGCGGGCCACGACGGACCCGCCGGAGAAGGACGGGCTGCCGTCCCCCGGCGCCAGCCGGAACATGAAGTCGATCCGGGCCTCCTCCAGGTAGCGGAGGAAGACCACGTTGTTGACGTGCCCGAAGGCGTCCATGTCCGACCAGCGCAGGGGGCAGCTGTAGAGGTGTCTCGCCACGACGTCCTCAGCCCCGGGTGAGCTTCTTGTGCGTGGCGCGGTGCGGACGCGTGGCGTCCGGGCCGAGCCGCTCGACCTTGTTCTTCTCGTACGACTCGAAGTTGCCCTCGAACCAGAACCACTTGGAGTCGCCCTCGTAGGCCAGGATGTGCGTGGCCACTCGGTCGAGGAACCAGCGGTCGTGGGAGACGACCACGGCGCAGCCGGGGAAGTCGAGGAGCGCGTTCTCCAGCGAGGAGAGGGTCTCGACGTCGAGGTCGTTGGTGGGCTCGTCGAGGAGCAGCAGGTTGCCGCCCTGCTTGAGGGTGAGCGCGAGGTTGAGGCGGTTGCGCTCACCGCCGGAGAGCACGCCGGCCGGCTTCTGCTGGTCCGGGCCCTTGAAGCCGAACGCGGAGACGTAGGCGCGGGACGGCATCTCGACCTGGCCGACGTTGATGTAGTCCAGCTCGTCGGAGACGACGGCCCACAGGGTCTTCTTGGGGTCGATGTTGGCGCGGCCCTGGTCGACGTAGGAGATCTTGACCGTCTCACCGATCTTGATCTCGCCGGCGTCGGGGGTCTCCAGGCCCTGGATCATCTTGAACAGCGTGGTCTTGCCGGCGCCGTTCGGGCCGATGATGCCGACGATGCCGTTACGGGGCAGGGTGAAGGAGAGGTCGTCGATGAGGACCTTCTCGCCGAACGCCTTGGAGAGGTTGTTGACCTCGACGACGACGGAGCCCAGGCGCGGGCCCGGCGGGATCTGGATCTCCTCGAAGTCCAGCTTCCGCATCTTGTCGGCCTCGGCGGCCATCTCCTCGTAGCGCGCGAGACGCGCCTTGGACTTGGCCTGACGCCCCTTGGCGTTGGACCGCACCCACTCGAGCTCTTCCTTGAGGCGCTTGGCGCGCTTCTCGTCCTTCTTGCCCTCGACCTTGAGGCGCTCGGCCTTCTTCTGGAGGTAGGTCGAGTAGTTGCCCTCGTACGGGATGGCGCGGCCGCGGTCGAGCTCCAGGATCCACTCGGCCACGTTGTCGAGGAAGTACCGGTCGTGGGTGATGGCCACGACGGTGCCCTTGTACTTGGCGAGGTGCTGCTCCAGCCAGTTCACCGACTCGGCGTCGAGGTGGTTGGTGGGCTCGTCGAGGAGCAGCAGGTCGGGGGCCTCCAGGAGGAGCTTGCAGAGCGCCACGCGGCGCTTCTCGCCACCGGAGAGGTTGTTGACCGGCCAGTCGCCGGGCGGGCAGCCCAGGGCGTCCATGGCCTGCTCCAGCTGGGTGTCGAGGTCCCACGCCTCGGCGTGGTCCAGGTCCTCCTGGAGCTTGCCCATCTCCTCCATGAGCGCGTCCGTGTAGTTCGTGGCCATCTCCTCGGCGATGGCGTTGAACCGGTCGAGCTTGCCCTTGATCTCCGCGACGCCGTCCTCGACGTTCTCCAGGACGGTCTTGGACTCGTCGAGCTTCGGCTCCTGCATGAGGATGCCGACCGAGTAGCCCGGGGAGAGGAAGGCGTCGCCGTTGGACGGCTGCTCCAGACCGGCCATGATCTTCAGAACGGTGGACTTACCGGCACCGTTCGGGCCGACCACACCGATCTTCGCACCGGGCAGGAAGCTCAGCGTCACGTCATCGAGGATGACCTTGTCGCCGTGCGCCTTGCGCGTCTTGCGCATCGTGTAGATGTACTCAGCCAAGAGAAACCGTCCGGCAAAGAGTGAGTGGGCAGATACACCCATCTTGCCGCACCGCCGCCCCCAGGCGGAAACCAGCACCGTCCGGAGCCCTCCGGACACCCCGCGGACACGCGAAGGCCCCGGACGCGGGAGCGTCCGGGGCCTTCCGTCACGGGGTGCTCTCACCCCGTGACGTCGTGCGGGGCGTTCTTACTGACCCGCGGCCTTCTTCTTGCGGAGGAAGAACACCGCGCCGCCGCCGGCCAGGACGAGCGCGACGGCGATGCCGGCGATCATCGGGGTGGCGTTGGAGCTGCCGGTCTCGGCCAGGTCACCGCCGGTGGTGCCGGTGGTGCCGGTCGTGCCGGTGGAGGCGTCCGTGGTGGTGCTGGGCGCCGGGGTGGACGGGCTCGCCGAGGGGGTCTCGGACGGGGTGCCGGTGGACGGCGTCGTCGAGGGGGTCTCGGACGGGGTGCCGGTGGACGGCTCGGGGCTCGGAGCGGTCTTGCAGTCCAGGACGCCCTGGAAGGACTTCGAGAAGCCGTTCGGACCGGTGATGGTGAAGTCGTACGCCGTGTCCTCGGCGACCGGGACCGTGACGGTCTTGGACTCGCCGGCGGCGATCGTGAAGGAGGTGCCCTGGACCTCGAAGGTCCAGTCCTCGTCACCCTCGTTGGAAGCGGTGATGTCGAGGCCGCCCTTGGCGCAGTTCTCGGCGACGGTGACGGCCGGGACCGCACCCTTCTTCGCCCAGGCCGCGGTGACCTCGGCGTTGACCGAGGACTTGCTGCTGCCGGCCAGGATCAGCGTCTGCTCGTGGCCCTCGATGCTGCCGAAGACGCGGCCGATGGCGACCTCGGTCTCGGCCTCCAGGCTGATCTTGGTCGAGCCGTCGGGGGTGCCCGCCGGGACGTCCAGGAAGAGCTCGCTGTTGTTGCTCGCGGCGGTGACGGCCTTGCCGTCCTTGTCCACGACCTTCACGTTCGCCGGGGCGTCGGCGGGCAGGGAGACCTTGACGGTGCCGTCGGCGGCCGTCGTGGTGACCTTGACCGGGCCGAGCTTGTCGCCGGCCTTGCCCGCGACGGAGGCCGGGGAGGCGGCCAGGGAGACCTTCGGCTCCTCCTGGTCCGGGGCCTTGGCGGCCTCGGCGACCAGGTACTCGGCGAGCGCCTTGGCCTCCGGGTCCTCCGGGGTGGCCTTGACGTTGTCGGAGTACTTCCAGATCGCGGCCTGGGTCGCCGTGGCGGCCTCGTCGCCCGTCAGGGCGTCGACGCCGGCCTTGCCGGCCAGCGCGCCGAGGTCGTTCACCTCGGGGTACGAGTTCTGCAGGATCCAGCGGATCTTGCCGGCGTTCGGGTTGTCGTGCAGGGTCGACTTGTCCCAGTCGGTCTCCCGGTACTTCGTCCCCGCGTCGGTCGACGTCCACAGGTCGATGCAGTACGCCTGGAGCGAGCCGCCGCCGTCGACGGTGAGGTCGAAGAGACCGCCGCGCTGGGTCGAGTTGCCCCGGTCGCTCTCGATCCGGATCTTGCCGGACTCCTTGAGGCCGCCCAGCGTCGCGGCGGCGCCGCTGCCGTCCTCGGCCATCGCAGGACCTGCGAGGGCTATGGCGCTGGAGGCGACCAGGCCCGAGACCAGGGTCGCAGCGGCCAGGCGGGCAACACCGCGCCCACGAACTGAAAACATGGATTTCCCCTCCGGGCGAGCCGCTCCGCGAACGTGGTCGATTCGCGTGGGGGGAGCGTCCGCCAGCAAACTCACTGACTCGATGGGCTCAAGTGCCTCTTGAGTACTCGGGAATCCTAGGGAGGCGGAAGACCCCGGTCCCCGGCCATACGACGAGATAACCATTCCGTCTCGGAATCGTTATACCCCTGGCGAGTTGGTCGACAAATCCCCACCACACAAGGTCAGGGAGCGGTTACCAGGTGGTGGGCGGCGGCCGTCCAGGGGTCCTCCCCGTCGGCCGGGACGATCCCCGGAGCCGCCTCGCGATCCGTCAAGTCGCCCTCTCCCGAACCCGGCGGGGCCTGCGCCCCCGGCCTCGTCTCGGTCCGCGCGGACCGGCGGAAGGCCGAGGTGCCGCGGGTCAGGTCGTGGCCGACGGCGAGGGCGTCGATGTCGACGAAGGTCTTGCGCTGTCCGTCGCGCTCGTCCTCACGCACCTTCAGCCGGCCGTGGACCACGAGCGGTTCCCCGACCGAGACCGAGGCGGCCAGATTGGCGCCGAGCGACCGCCAGGCCGAGACCGTGTAGAAGCTGGTGGCGCCGTCGGTCCAGGCCGCCCGCTCGCGGTCCCACCGCCGGGCGGTCACCGCGAACCGGAACCGGGCCACGCCCCCGGCCACCGTGTCCCGGTACTCCACCGCCGTCGCCACGTTCCCCACCAGCGTCACCGTCGTGTCGTTCATCTCCGTGCCCCTCCCCGGTCCCTGCTTCCGTCCTGGTGAGGCCCATGCTGGCGGGCCCGCGGAAAGCCCGCCGGCGCCTGTGGACGACCGACGGGCTGTGGACGAACCGCCCACCCGGGAGGGTGAGACGACGGAACGGCCGAGCGGTTCCGGACCACGCGACGGACCGGACACGAGCCGTTCCACGCCTCGGCTAGCGGATCCGGGCCCCCGCCCGCGTCGCCCCCAGGCGCGGGGCGCCGCTCCGTCCGCCCGTCCCGACGATCCGCGGCGAGGGCCGGGGGCCGGCCACCTTCGCGTACTGCTCGCGCACCTCGCGGTACCGCAGCAGCTCGGCCGAGACGGGGTCGAGGACCCGGGCCCTGCCGCAGGCCGCCGCGGCTTCCGCGAGCTTGCGTTCGGCCTCCTGCCCGTACCGCCGGGCCGGTCCCTTCACGGCGCTCTCGCAGGCCCATTCGACCAGCGGCCCTCCGGCGATCCCGCCCAGCATGATCAGGACCGGGGGCAGCAGCCCGGGCTCCACGACGCCCACGATCTGGCCGACCAGCCACAGCGCGCCGAAGAGCTGAAGGAGCGTCATCAGGGCCTGGACGAGGACGGCGGCCGGCCACCAGGCGGGGCGGGGCGGCCGGGCGGCCGGGTCGCCGAGGGTGACCGTCAGCTCGTCCAGCGCCTCGGGCAGCCCCTCGGCGCCGCGCGTCGCGGCCTCCCGCACGGCGTGGGCCCAGGGCGCGGGGAGGCCCCGCGACGCCTCGTCGGCCACGATCCGTACCGCCTGCTCGACGCGCTGCCGGGCGGTCAGTTCGTCCTCGGCGGGCGCCGCGAGCCGGGGGTCGGTGGAGCCGTGCCAGCGCTTGCGCTCGTACCAGCGGTGCAGCCGCAGCCAGGGGGAGCCGCAGGCGCGGATGGCGCCGCGCCGCCAGACCCGCTCGGCGGCCTCGCCGGCCGCCTGGGCGCCGACCGCGACGGCGAGCCGGCCCGCGAACTCCTCGCGGCTCCGCTCCCCGAGCCCCGACCGCCCGTCGGCGACGTACGCGGGCCGCAGCTTGGCGGCGGCGGCGTCGATGTCGGCGGCGATGCGCCGCTCGGGAGCGGTGCGTTCCTGGACGAACCGGGCGAGCAGCTCGCGGAGTTCGGACACGCCCTCGCCGGTGAGGGCGGAGACGGGCAGCACGGTGGCGCCGGGCTCGCCGTGCTCGCCGAGGGCCATGCCGTCCTCGTCGAGGAGCCGGCGCAGGTCGTCGAGGACGAGTTCGGCGGCCTCCGCGCCGAGCCGGTCCACCTGGTTGAGCACGACGAAGGTGACCTCGGCGTGCCCGGCGAGCGGCCGCAGGTACCGCTCGTGGAGGGCCGCGTCGGCGTACTTCTCCGGATCGACCACCCAGATGACGGCGTCGACCAGGCCGAGCGCCCGGTCCACCTGGTCGCGGTGGGCGGTGACGGCCGAGTCGTGGTCGGGCAGGTCGATGAGGACGAGCGGCTGGAGCCCGGCGTCGGCGGCCCCGCCCGCGAGGGGGCGGCGGCGCAGCCGGCCGGGCACGCCCAGCCGGTCGAGGAGCCCGGCGGCCCCTTCCGACCAGGTGAGGGCGAGCGGCGCGGAGGTGGTCGGCCGGCGCAGCCCGGTCTCGGAGACGGCGACCCCGGCGAGGGCGTTGAAGAGCGTGGACTTGCCGCTGCCGGTGGCGCCGGCGAGGGCGACGACGGTGTGCCGGGAGGAGAGCCGCTGCCGGGCGGCGGCCTCGTCGAGCACCCGTCCGGCCTCGGCGAGGGCGTCGCTGTCGACGCGGGTGCGGGAGAGCCCGACGAGCTCGTGGAGGGCGTCGAGGCGGGACCGCAGCCCGCCCCCGTAACTCCCCCCGAACCCCCGGGCGTCGCCGTCGCCGTCGCCGTCCCCGTCGTGGTCCCCGCCCGCACCGCCGGGCGGCGCGTCGGGGGCGGCCCGCTCGGCGGCCCGCCGGGCGATCAGTCCGTCGTCCCACCGCGACCGCCCCTCCCCCCTCTCCCCCTGCTCCGGCTTCTCCGTCGTCTCCGGCTTCTCGGCCACGTCGTCACTTCTCCTTCTGCAGTACGGAGAGCGCGGCGATCAGCTCCGCCTGCGGCTCGGGGGTGACGCCGAGGGCGTCGAGGGGCGCCAGGCGGCGGTCCCGCTCGGCGTGCAGGACGCGGTCGACGTGGGTGAGGACGAGGGCGCCGCCCTTGTCGCGCAGGCGCAGGGCGGCCTGGGCGCCGAGGAGTTCGGCGAGCCGCTCGCCGGCGGGCCGGGCGCGCCGGCCGCCGAGGAGGGAGGCGGCGAGCAGGGCGGCGACGGTCTCGGCGTCGGGGACGGCGGCGCGGGCGGCCCCGCGCCCGGCGGGCTTCTCCACGGCCCGGACCTCGTCCTCGGCCAGCTCCTCCAGGACGCGCCGCCAGCGCCGCACCTCCAGGCCGATCCGCTCGGCGACCTCGCGGTCGCCGCCGGCGGGGACGGGGCGGAGGGCGCCCGCGGCGGGTTCGCGGCGGTGGAGTTCGCGGATCCGCTCCTCGGCGGCCGAGACGGCGCAGTGGAGGAGGGCGGCGAGGGACTCGGTGAGGGCGTCGAGGAGTTCGTCGGCGGTGCTGTCGCGGGGGTAGGCGCGCCAGCGGGCCCGCGCGTCCCCGGCGAGCACGGCCCCCTTGCCGAGCTCCTTCCGCACCCGCGCGCCCTGCCGGCCGTAGGCGGTCTCGACGGCGCCCCCGAGGCGGACGGCGGCGGCGTACTGCGCGGCGACGGCGCCGGCCAGTTCGGGCAGGCGGGTGTCGAGGGAGTCGATGACGCCGGAGGCGGTACGGGAGACGGCCTGCTGGCGCGCGGCCGGGTCCTCGGCCGCGTGGGCGAGCCACCCCCGGAGCGCGGCGACGGCGCTCTCCGGCAGCAGCCCGCTCCCCCCGCCGGCCGACTCGGGCAGCTCGGGAATGGTGAACCGGGGCACGTCCCCGAGCCCGGCCTTGTCGAGCAGCGCCTCGAACTGCCGGGAGACCTCGCCGATCACCTGGTGGGGCACCCGGTCGAGGACGGTGACGAGGGTGGCGTCGTACTCCTTGGCGGTGCGGAGCAGGTGCCAGGGCACGGCGTCGGCGTACCGGGACGCGGTGGTGACCATCACCCAGATGTCGGCGGCGCACATCAACTCGGCGGCGAGCAGCCGGTTCTCGACGACGAGGGAGTCGATGTCGGGGGCGTCGAGGAGCGCGAGCCCGCGCGGCACGCCGGCGGCGGTCTCGACCCGGAGGGCGTTGTCCTCGGTGTCGACCGCCTCGGCCGGGTGGTCCTCGTCGGCCTGCGGCAGCCAGACCCGGGTCAGCTGCGGCAGCACGCGCAGCCCCGCGAACCAGTGGTGGTCCTCGGGATGGCAGACCAGCACCGGCGTCCGGGTGGTCGGCCGCAGCACCCCCGCCTCGCTCACCCGCCGCCCGACGAGCGAGTTCACGAGCGTGGACTTCCCCGCCCCCGTCGACCCGCCCACGACGGCGAGCAGCGGCGCGTCGGGATCCTTCAGCCGCGGCACCAGGTAGTCGTCGAGCTGCGCGAGCAGTTCGGCCCGGGTCTGCCGGGCGCGCGGCACGTCCGGAAGGGGAAGGGGAAGGCGCACGGCCGCGACTCGGTCGCGCAGGGCGGAGAGTGCGTCGATCAGCTGAGGCCGTTCGTCCAAGGTCACCACATGCGAAGAATGCCCAATTTATGAGCGTTTTTGAAGCGTATGGCGGCCCTGCGCGCCGAAGAAGGGGAGGGCGACCGGCAGCCCGGGCATAACGAGTGCACAACACCCGCCCCGAGTGGCGTGAAAAGCGCTGCGCGAATCGCACCTGCCTGCGATTATCGGTTCGCTTCACCGAACCTCCACATCGTGCCACGCAGGTGAAGCACCCGGGCCGAGCCGCCAGGACCCCTATCCTTGTCCCGGCAGCCCCACCCCACCCACCCGGGCCACCAGGCCCAGGGCCACCACCGGCCCCCGTAGCTCAGCGGATAGAGCAGGTGCCTTCTAAGCACTTGGCCGCAGGTTCGAGTCCTGCCGGGGGCGCATGGATGAAGACCCTCCTTCGGGAGGGTCTTTCTGCTGTGCGGGGTGGTTCCCGGTGGGGTCGGGGGTCAGGGTTCGGGGGTGGGGCGGTGGGAGGGGTTCCAGAGGCGGTCGGCTTCGCCTCGGGACAGGTGGTCCTCGTAGACGCGGACCTTGTACCGCATGACCTCCAGGGTGTCCTGGAGCTCGCGGATCCGGGCCTCCACGTGGGTCTCGTGGCGGCGCAGGAGGTCGAGGCGTTCGCGTTCGTTGCCCGGGCCCTGACGGGCGAGGTCGATGTACTGGCGGATCATCGCCAGGGGCATGCCGGAGGAGCGCAGCCTCGTGCAGATGGCCAGCCACTCCAGGTCTTCCTCGTGGTAGACGCGGCGGCCGTTGGAGAGGCGGCGCACCGGGTTGGCGAACAGGCCCTCCCGCTCGTAGAAGCGCAGCGCGTGCACGCTCAGGCCGCTGCGCCGTGCCACCTCGCCGATGCTCAGGTCCATGAGGGTCCCTCCCCGTCCCGACAGTTGATCTAGACCCGACTCTAGGTTCTAGCGTCGGGTCGACGGCCCCATCGGAACGTCGACGGCCCATCGGAACAGGGGAAGAGCATGAGCGTGTGGTTCGTGACCGGTGCATCGCGTGGACTCGGCGCGGCGATCACCCGGGAGGCGCTGGAGCGGGGGCACCGCGTGATCGCCACGGCGCGGGACGCGGCCGCGGTGCGCGCGGCGTTCCCGGGCGAGCCGGACGGGTTGCTGGCGGTGAGCGCGGACGTGACCGTGCCGGAGCAGCCGGCGGCCGCGGTGGAGGCGGGACTGGCGCGGTTCGGGCGGATCGACGTCGTGGTCAACAACGCCGGTCACGGCCTCGTGGGCGCGGTCGAGGAGTCCTCCGACGAGGCCGTCCGGGATCTGTTCGACGTCAATGTCTTCGGCGTGCTCCACACCTTGCGGGCGACGCTGCCGACGCTGCGCGCCCAGCGTTCCGGGCACGTCCTGAACATCGGCTCGGTGGGCGGCTTCGCCACCGCTCCGGCGGTGGGGCTGTACGGCGCCTCGAAGTTCGCCCTGGAGGGGATCTCCGAGGCGCTGCACGGCGAGCTGGCGCCGCTCGGGATCCGGGTCACGGTCGTGGAGCCGGGCGGGTTCCGCACCGACTTCCTCAGCGGCCTGAGCATGCGGGTCGAGCCGGCCCGCATCGCCGACTACGCGGTCGCGGCGGGCCCGGTGCGCGAGGCGCTGGCCGGTTTCGACGGCCGCCAGCCGGGCGATCCGGCGAAGGCGGCGAAGGCCGTCGTCGACGTCACGGAGGCCGCCGAGCCGCCGCTGCGGCTCCAGCTGGGCGCGGACGCGGTCGAGCGCGTCGAGGCGAAGCTGGAGTTCGTCCGGCGCGAGCTCGACGCGTGGCGTCACGTGGCGCTCTCCACCGGGTTCTGAGGAGCCGCCCGGCGCACGGGCGGGCGGCGGTGCCGGGGCCCCGGGGTCGCCGCCCGCAGCATGGGCGGGGCGCGCCGGGGCCCCAGGGGCGTCAGGCGGTGGCGCGGCGGTCGCCCTCGGCGTCGCAGGGGAGTTCCGCGGCGGGGTGGTTCTGGGTGAAGTCGCGGGTGGCCTGGCGCTCGGCCTCGGTGATGGCGGTGGGTTCCACCTGGATGATGCCGCCGAAGGGGCGGTCCACGTCGCGGATGATGCACAGCGCGGTCGTGAGCAGCGCGGTGATCACGACGAGGGTGATGATCTGGCCGCGGTTGTTCCTGCGGGGCAGGCAGATGCCGAGCGCCATCACCGTGATGATCAGCGTCCCGAGCAGGAACCAGAGGATGGCGCTCGGGATGCTGGCGGTCGCCTGGGTGAGGCGTTCCTCGCGTTCGTCGGAGCGCTTGTTGTCGGCGGCCACCAGCATGCCGAAGACCGGCTGTCCCGCCAGGTCCTCGAAGGTGCGGCGGAAGTCGGTGGACCAGACGCTGGGTGCCGGGGAGCCCTTGCCGTCGGCCATGGCGGGCCATTCCTGGGTGCGGACGGCGCGGGCGTAGCAGACGGCGGCGGCCTGGATCCGCGCCCGTTCGGCCTCGGGGGCGTACTCGGCGGTCTCGACGATCTGGTCGAGGGCGCGGGCCTCGCCGCGCGAGGCGACCTCGGCCTTTCCGTACGAGCCGTTGGCGGTGACCAGGACGAAGGAGAGCAGCAGGACGGTCATGGTCAGCAGCGGGCCGACGAGGTCCTTGACGGCCATGCCCGTGCCGTCGTCCTCGGTGAGCAGTCTCGGCCGCAGGTACCTGTTGGCGGCGAGGCCGGCGAGGAGGGCGAGTACGGCGACGACGATGACGAGGAGCATGGGCGGCCACCTTCGGTGACGGGGGGCGAGCCGCACGGGCAGGGCGGCGCCATGATCGTTTCGCGGGGGCCGCGCGGATCCCGGGACGGAAACGTCCACCACCCTCGAACGGGCGACCGGATTCCCCCAAGGGGGTCCCGGCGTACGCCCCCCTCTCAGACGCGCGCCCCGGCCGCCGCCGTGTGGAGGGTGCGGAAGCGGGACGGGGCCGCCGGGTCGCGGTCGGCCACCTGGACGGGGGGCCAGGCCCACTGCTGGACGGGCGTGCCGGCGGGGCGGGTGAAGCGGATGGGACCCCGGGTGCCCTCCACGGCCACGCGGGGCCAGGAGCCGGCGACGGTCGCACGGTCCGTGCCGTGGGTGCGGAGGGTCTCTGCCAGGACGGTGATGGTGTCGTAGCCCTCGAAGGCGACGAAGGAGGGGGCGGCGGCGAGGCGGCTCCGGAGCGCGGTCTCCACGCGGGAGCCCAGCGGGGTGGGGTGCTCCGGGAGGTAGCGGAGGAAGGGGATCGCGGCGCCGTCGCCGCCCAGGAGGTCCGCCCACGCGGCGAACTCCGGCTGGCCGGCCGGCGCGCCGACGAGGAGTCCGGCGAGGCGGGGGTCGCGGCGGACGGCCCGGACGATCGGGACCGCCGGGTCGGGGAAGCCGGTCAGGAGCAGGAGGGCGGTCGCGGCCCCTGCGGGCCGTGCGCCGCCTCCGCCCCGAGCGCCTCCGCCGGACGCCGCGCCCCCATCGTCCGGTGCGCCGCCGCCGATCCGTACGCCCCCACCCGCCCTTACGCCCCCACCTGTCCGTGCGCTCCCACTCGTCCGTACGCTCCCGCCCGCCCGTGCGCTCTCACCCGCCCGTGCGCTCCCACTCGTCCGTACGCCCCCGCCGGCCAGCGCGTCGCAGAGTGCCGCCGGGGCGTGGGCGTGCGCGTCGAGCTCCGTGACGGTGCCGCCGCGGGGGGTCAGGTGATCGCGGAGGATGCGGGTGCCGGCCGCCCAGTAGAGGCTCGGTTCGGCGGCTACCGCGACGTGGCCGTGGCCGGCGGCCAGGAGGAAGTCGGCGTAGACGCGCCAGCCGTGGGACTGCGCCGGGGCCAGCCGGGCGACCCGGTCCGTCGGCCGTTCGGTGAGCGCGTCGAGGACCGCGGAGGAGCAGAGGAAGGGCAGGCCGAGCGCGTCGGCGCGGGCGGCCGCCGCTCGGGCGGCGACGCTGTGGTACTCGCCGGCCAGCGCGGCCACGCCGAGCCCGGCCAGTTCGCCCACGGCCGCCTCGGCCCGGCGCGGGTCGGCGGCGGTGTCCCTGACCACGAGTTCGAGCGGCCGGCCGTCGATCCCGCCGCCGGCGTTGGTCTCCGCGACGGCGAGTTCGAGGCCGGCGAGCAGATGCCGGCCGGCCTCGGTCCAGCCGGGGCGGGTGAGGGGGGCGAGGGCGCCGATCCGGACGGGGGGTGCGGGCGTCGTGCTCATGGACGGGCGTCTCCCGTGGGGTGGTTCGTGCGGTTCCACCCCATTCTTCGTACGGGAGGGGGCGTCCGCCCTCCCGGCGCGCCGCCCCGGGGCGTGTCCTCGCCGGGGCGCGCCGGACGTCAGGACGCGGAGGGCACGGGACGTCTGGAGGCCGCGCGCACGGGACGCCGCGCGCACCGGAGACGCCGGGCGCACCGGACGCCGGCCCGCCGGGCGCGCGTGGGGCCAGGCCCCCGGGCGCACCGGACGCCGGGCGCGCCGGACCTCAGGTCGCCGCGCGGGCCGGGGGTTCCGCGGTGGTGTCGCGGACGCCGAGGCGGAGGTGTTCCACGTGGTAGAGGGCCTGGTCGAGGAGTTCGGCGACGTGGTTGTCGTACAGGGCGTAGACGATCGAGCGGCCGTGGCGCTCGCCGGTGACCAGACCGAGGTTGCGCAGCAGGCGCAACTGGTGGGAGCAGGCGGAGGGTTCCATGCCGACGGCCTCGGCGAGGTCGCCGACCGAGCAGGGGCCTTCCTGGAGCCTGGCGAGGATGTACAGGCGGGAGGGGGTGGCGAGGGCCTGGAGGGTGGCGGCGACGTCGGCGGTGCCGACGGCGTCGAGTCGCTCGCGGGGGGTGGCGCCGGTGGCGGCGTCGATTCCGTGGCCCATGGG
This sequence comes from Streptomyces sp. NPDC058052, assembly GCF_042885515.1. NCBI lineage: Bacteria > Bacillati > Actinomycetota > Actinomycetes > Kitasatosporales > Streptomycetaceae > Streptomyces > Streptomyces sp. NPDC058052. The sequence goes on from NZ_JBHVRX010000012.1 coordinate 83,509, forward strand.
GCCATCATACGGATGACACATGAATAGGTGTTCAGGTGTTCCGGTATGGTGGAGGAGTCGATGCCGCCTGCCCGCGAAGGGTCGCCCCGCCATGCCTACCTCCCTGGACCAGCGCGAGCAGGACGGGCGGCCCGGGACGGGCGGGCCCGCGCCGGACGCGCGCCCCACCACCGCCCTTCCCCCGCGCCCCCGCCGCACCCGCGCGCTCGCACTGCCCGAGGTGCGCTGGGCGCTGGCGGCGCTCGGCCTGTTCCTCCTCGCCCTCCCCCCGTACCTGCTCGGCGGCCCGGCCTGGCTGTGGGGGGCGCTCTTCGCCGCCGCCTACGCCGCCGGCGGATGGGAGCCCGGCCTGGAGGGGGTGAAGGCGCTGCGGGAGCGGACGCTCGACGTGGACCTGCTGATGGTCGTCGCCGCGCTCGGCGCCGCCGCGATCGGCCAGGTCCTCGACGGCGCGCTGCTCATCGTCATCTTCGCGACCTCCGGCGCCCTGGAGGCGCTCGCGACCGCGCGGACCGCCGACTCGGTGCGCGGGCTGCTCGACCTCGCGCCCGCCACCGCGACCCGGCTGCTCCCCGACGGCTCCGAGGAGACCGTCGACGCGGCGCTCCTCTCGGTCGGGGAGACCGTGCTCGTCCGGCCCGGGGAGCGGATCGGCGCGGACGGGCGGGTCGTCGGCGGGGCGAGCGAGGTCGACCAGGCCACGATCACCGGGGAACCGCTGCCGGTGGCCAAGGAGACGGGCGACGAGGTCTTCGCCGGGACCGTCAACGGCACCGGCGTCCTGCGCGTCCGGGTCGGACGCGACCCCTCGGACTCCGTGATCGCCCGGATCGTGCGGATGGTCGAGGAGGCGTCCCGGACCAAGGCGCCCACCCAGCTGTTCATCGAGAAGGTCGAGCAGCGGTACTCGGTCTCGATGGTCCTCGCGACCCTCGCCGTCTTCGGCGTCCCCCTCGCCTTCGGCGACGACCTGACCTCCGCGCTGCTGCGCGCCATGACCTTCATGATCGTCGCCTCGCCCTGCGCGGTGGTCCTCTCCACCATGCCGCCGCTGCTCTCCGCCATCGCCAACGCCGGCCGCCACGGCGTCCTCGCGAAGTCCGCCGTCGTCATGGAGCGCCTCGGGCAGGTCGACACCGTCGCCCTCGACAAGACCGGCACCCTCACCGAGGGCACGCCGCGCCTCACCGACGTCCTGCCGCTGCCCGGCAGCGGCCTCGACGCCGACGCCCTGCTCCGGCTCACCGCCTCGGCCGAGCACGCCGGCGAGCATCCGCTGGCCCGTGCCGTCGTCGGCGCCGCGCGGGAGCGCGGCCTCGTCCTGGCCGCCGCCGACGGCTTCACGGCGGCCCCCGGGCGGGGCGTCACCGCCACCGTCGAGGGCCGGCGGATCGAGGTCGGGGCCCCCGCGCGCCTGCTTCCGGACGGCGACCACGCCGAGTCCGTGCGCGCGCTGGAGGAGGCGGGGCGGACGGCCGTGGCGGTGCTGCGCGACGGGAAGCCCGTGGGCATCCTCGGCGTCGCCGACCGGCTCCGCCCCGACGCCGCCGCGACCGTCGCCGCCCTCACCCGGCTGACCGGCCGCGCGCCGACCCTGCTGACCGGCGACAACGAACGTGCCGCGCGGCTCGTGGCCGAGCGGGTCGGCATCACCGACGTACGGGCCGGACTGCTGCCGGAGGAGAAGGTGGCCGCCGTACGGGGCTGGGAGGCGGAGGGACGGCGGGTGCTGGTCGTCGGCGACGGCGTCAACGACGCGCCCGCGCTGGCCGCCGCCCACTGCGGGATCGCGATGGGCCGGGCCGGCTCCGACCTGGCCCTGGAGACGGCCGACGCGGTCGTCGTGCGCGACGAACTGGCCGCCGTCCCGGCGGTCGTCGCCCTCTCCCGCGCCGCGCACCGGCTGGTCGTCCAGAACCTGGTGATCGCGGGGGTCTTCATCACCGTGCTGGTCGCCTGGGACCTCGCCGGCACCCTCCCGCTCCCGCTCGGCGTCGCCGGGCACGAGGGCTCGACCGTCCTCGTCGGCCTCAACGGCCTCCGCCTCCTGCGGGCCGCCGCCTGGCCCCGGCCGGAGGGGCACTGACCCTCCGGCCGTGACGGGGATGCCCGGTCCGGGGGACGCGGTGGGCACCGACCCGGGGGCCGGCGGGTGCCGGCCCCCGGTACGGCCGCCCGGACCGGGAGTTCGGAGGACGGAGCAGTGCGGAGCAGTGCGGAGCAGTGCGGAGCAGTGCGGAGCAGTACGGAGAAGGACCGGGCAGGACGGAGCGGGGAAGGGGACGGTACGGCGGACGGTCAGATGCCCATGCCGATGCCGCCGCCCACCGGGAGCACCGCCCCGGTGATGTAGCCGGCGTCATCGGAGGCGAGGAAGCGGACGGCGGCGGCGACCTCGCGGTCGGTGCCGGGGCGGCCGACGGGGGTCATCCGCATGGTGTCCCGCATGCGCCGGTCGCTGAGGTCCTTCGTCATGTCCGTCTCGATGATGCCGGGCGCGACGAGGTTGACCGTGATGCCCCGGGGCCCCAGCTCCCAGGCCAGCGAGCGGGCGAAGCCGAGCAGGGCGGTCTTGGTGGCCGCGTAGTTGGTCTGGCCGGGGGAGCCGAGGAAGCCGAGCGCGGAGGAGAGGAGCACGATCCGTCCGCGCCGCTCGGCCAGCATGACCGAGGCCGCCGCCCGCACCGTACGGAAGACGCCCCGCAGGTTGGTGTCGATCACCTCGTCGAAGGAGTCGTCGCCCATGCGCAGCAGCAGGGTGTCGCGGGTGATGCCGGCGTTGGCGACGAGCACCTCGACGGGGCCCTGTTCGCGGGCGACCGTCTCGAACGCCTCGTCGACCGACGCCTGGTCGGTGACCTCGCAGCGCACCCCGAGGAGGCCCTCGGGGACGGCGCCGCCGCGGTGGCCGACGGCGACCCGGTCGCCGTCCTCGGCCATCATGCGGGCCACCGCCAGTCCGATGCCCCGGTTCGCTCCGGTGATGAACACTGATCGTGACACGGCTCTTCCGCCGTCCTTTCCTGGTACGTGCGAGGGGGTCGGGCGCCTCCGCCCGGGGTGCGGGACGGTTCAGCGGTCGGGTGCCTGGACGACCAGGCAGGACCAGGTGAAGCCGGCGCCCGCGCTGAACACCAGCGCCGCCTCCCCCGGGGCGAGCGCCCGCTCGCGCACGAGGTCGGCGATGCCCGCGACGGCGTCGCCCGCGCCGAGGTGTCCGGTGGCGTGGCCGTACTCCAGCGGTTCGGCGGAGGTGTGCTCGGCGAGCACGGCCCGCCAGGACTCGCGCAGGGTCTTGCGGCCGAAGCGGGGCAGGACCGCGTAGCGCAGCCGGAGGTCGTAGGGGTGCATGCCCGCGTCGACGAGGGCCTCGCCGACGACGGTGCGGATGCCGCGCAGGTTGGCGGCGACGAACCCCTCGTTGCCGTGCTCCCGCAGATAGGCGCGTTTGGTGACGCGCATGTCGACGCGGTCGCGGACACCGCGCGGGACGGGGGCGAAGGGGTCGGCGCCCCGGTGCATCTCCTCCAGTTCGGGCGCGGCCGTGCTGGCCACCGAGAGGAGCAGGAGCGGGTCGTCGTCGGCGGCGGGCGCGGTGAGCACGAGGGCCGTGCCGCCGTCGCCGTACGCCACGCCGTAGTCGCTGGCCCACCGGTCGAAGCCGGGGGCGGTGAACCGGTCGCCGGTCGTGACGAGGGCGCGCCGGGACCGCGGCGAGCCGGTGGCCCGGGCGGCGGTCAGATACGCCGAGGCGAGCTGCACGGCGCTGCTGCCGCCGTTGCACACCTGCTGGATGCCGATGGGCAGGGCCCGTTCGGCGCCGATGCGGTGGGCGACGTAGTGGGCGGGCGACCACAGGTCGTGGCCCTGGTAGTACATGCTCGCGTGGAAGGTCAGGTCGAGCTCCTTGGGCTCGACCCCGGCCGCCCGCAGCACGTCGGACGCGGCGGAGACGGCCATGTCGGGGGCCGACTCGTCGACGGCCGCGGGGACGTCCTCGTGGCCGAGGTCCCGTGCGTGCCGCCGGGTCAGCCGGCCTTCCCTGACCGCGTCCTCGGCCCGGTCCCGTCCGTGCGGGAGCCACAGCGCCGCGGCCGAAATACCGACCGGTTCCGCCAGCATCATCTCCGCCCCGCCTTTCCTGAGGGATTCCGGTGGAGGAGTCTGCCGAGCCGCGATAGAAGCGGCGTGGAAGTTTTTCGGAAATACCCCCCGCGGATCGGTGTCCGCGCAGGTGGGAAGGGGGTGTACCTCCTTCGACACACGGCCTGCTACCACTATCGAAACGTTGCCCGGAAGGGTGCGGCGCGACTTTCATTCCGAATCGCAGAAGAAATCCGAGACGCCGTGTCCCCGAATGACGGGGACGCCGGAATTCCGGCGGCGCCGGGAATCCCGAAAGGGGTGCCCCGGCCGCGGCGGCCAGCGCGAAGGGGAAAGACATGGCCGGCACTCAGCTTCCCGAGGACATCCGGGCGGGCATCCGGGGGATCGTCGCCGAGGTGCTGGAGGTGGACGCCTCCGACCTCACCGAGGACAGCAGCTTCGTGGACGACTTCGACGCCGACTCGCTGCTGGTGATCGAGATCATCTCCCGCTTCGAGCGCGACCTGCGCATCCGGATCCCGAAGGACGAGCTCGCCGAGCTGGACACCCTGCCGGAGGCGTACGAGCTCGTGGGCAAGCACTACGCCGCGGGGGCCGTGGGTGCCTAGTCAGCCCACGCCGTCCCCCTCCCTCCGCCGGGTGGTCGTCACGGGTCTCGGCGCGGTGAGCAGTCTCGGACTCGGCGCCCACGAGCTCGTCGACGCCGTCCGGTACGGCCGGCACGGCATCGGGCCGGCCGAGCAGTTCGACGTGACGGGTTTCGAGCACACGCTGGCCGGCGAGGTCCGCGGGTTCAGGCCCGGGGCCCATCTGCGGCGCACGGACCCGGAACGCTGGGGCCGCAGCGGGCAGTTCGCCGCGGTCGCCGCCCGGTTCGCCGCCGACGACGCCGGTCTGGACGGGGACGACCTGTCCGCGCACCGGGGCGTCAGCGTCTTCGGGACGACCAACGGCGAGTCCCAGGAGGTCGAGCGGGTCGTCGCCCGGTCGGTCGACGCGGGCCCCGGCACCGTCGGCCCCGCCCTCCTCGGCCGCACCTCGCCGGGCAGCATCGCCGGCGCCGCCGCCGCCGAACTGGGCCTCACCGGCGGGACGATGACCTTCGGCACCGCGTGCGCGGCCGGCAACTACGCCGTGGGCTACGCCTACGACCTGATCCGCTCCGGCGAGGCCGACCTGGCCGTCTGCGGCGGCGCCGACGCGTCGAACCGCGCCACCCACGCCGGCTTCCACGCGCTGGGCGCCCTCGCCGAGTCCGTGCCGCGCCCCTTCGACGAGCACCGCGACGGGATCGTCACGGCCGAGGGCGGCGCCGCGCTGGTGCTGGAACCGCTCGACGCGGCGGTCGCCCGCGGGGCCCGGATCTACGCCGAGGTCCTCGGCCACGGCATGACCTGCGACGCCCGGCACATGACCAATCCGCACGCCGGCACCATCGCCGACTGCGTGCGCACCGCCCACGAGCGGGCGGGGATCGTCCCGGCCGACGTGGACTACATCTGCGCGCACGGCACCGGGACCCGGGCCAACGACATCACCGAGGTCACCGCCGTACGGGAGGTGTTCGGCGACGACCTGCCGCCGATCAGCTCCATCAAGTCGATGCTCGGCCACACCATGGGCGCGGCCGCCGCCTTCGGGGCCCTGGTGTCCTGCGCGGCGCTGCGGGACGGGTTCCTGCCGCCCAGCGCGACGGTGCGCGCGGTCGACCCGGCGCTCGGGACGGTGGACGTCGTGCCCGGAGTCGGGCGGAACGCGAGCCCCCGGATCGTGCAGAACCACGGATTCGCCTTCGGCGGCAACAACGCCGTCGTGCTCTTCGGGAAGGCCGGGGTATGACCACCATCGCAGTCCCCGGACCGACGGCCGGCGCGGCGCCCACGGTGGCGGCCGGCGCGGCGCCGGTCCCCGGGGTCGTCCCGCTCGACATCGTCGGCCACGGCGTGTTCAGCGCGGCGGGCCCCGGTCTCGCCGCTCTCACCGCCCTCGGCGGCGGGCCCGCGGCGGCGGCCGCGGACGGCGTCTGGCCGCCGCTGCCGGTCCGGGCCGTCACCGGCTTCGAGCCGGAGGCCGTCCTCGGCCGGAAGGGCCTGAGCCGGCTGTCCCGCACCGACCGGCTGGCGATGGGCGCGTGCCTGGCCGCCGCCGGACCGGGCACCGACGCCGCCGGGCGGACCGGGATCGTGCTCGGCACCGATGTCGGCAGCGCCGCCGCGCAGGAGGCGTTCTTCCGCGACACCTTCGTGCAGGAGCGGCCGTACCTGGTCAACCCCTCCGCGTTCCCCGGCACGCTGATGAACTCGGCGGCCGGCCGGACCGCGATCCGCCTCGGCCTCACGGGGCTGAACGCGACGGTGTCCGGGGGCGCGCTCGCCTCCCTGCACGCCCTGCGGTACGCCCGCAACGCCCTGGTCAACGGGCACGCCGACCTGCTCCTGGCGGGCGGCGTCGAGGAGCTGTCCGCCGCCGGCGCCTGGGCCTGGCACCGCGCGGGCGCGCTGCGCCCGGGGGCGGCGCTCGGCGAGGGCTGCGCGGTCTTCGCCCTGCGGCTCGGGGCGGCCGGAAGCGCCGGGAGCGCCGAGCGTGCCGGCAGCACCGTGAGTGCCGAGAGCTCCGGGAGTGCCGGGAGTGCCGGGAGTGCCGGGGACGGTGTCGTGCTCGGACAGCTCCTCGCCTGCGAGACCGGCTTCGCCGATCCCGTGGCCGACGGCCCGCTCGGCGTGGCTCGGCGCCTCGCCGCCTGCGTCCGTACGGCGCTGCTGCGCAGCGGACCGGCCGGCACCGGCGAAGGGCTGCCCCTCGTCGTGCCGGGCGCGGGTGCGCGGCGCGGCTGGGCGGCGGTCGAACGGCGGGCGCTGCGCGAGGTGTTCGGCCCGCTGCCGGCCGAGCGCGTGCTGCGCGTCGACGACGCCCTCGGCGAGACGTACGCGGCGTCCACCGCGCTCCGGCTGGCGGCCGTGCTCGCCCGCTGGCGGGACGGTGCCGGCGACGGGCGGACCGCGGGCGAACGGGCCGCCGTCCTGACCGCCGTCGGCCAGGACGGCTCGGTCGGCGCGGCCGTCGTCGCCCGGCCCGCCACCGCCTGACGGCCACCACCTCCCGCGCCCGTGCGCACCGGCCCCCGACCCGCCGAACCGAACCACCGACCGACCCCCGACCGACCCACCGACTGGAGATCCACCGTGGAAAGCAGCTCCCTCCTCCTCCCGCACGGCGGGGAGGCCGCGGAGGCCGAGGAGAGGCCCGCGCTCACCTACGAGCAGACCGTGCCGCGCGGCCTGGTCCACCGCTGGTCGCTCTCCGAGGTCTTCCTGACCGGCTCGCGCGGCCTGGACGGGCGGCGCTTCGAGGCCGCCGCCCAACTGCCGCTCTCGCACGCCTACTTCCGCGACCACGCGGGGCGCGACGGCCACCATGACGTGCTGCTGGTGCTGGAGGCGTGCCGGCAGTCCGTGACCTGCGCCGCCCATCTGCACCAGGGCGTCCCGGCCGCCACCACCTTCATGGTGACGGCGTGGTCCCTGGAGATCGCCGACCCGGAGGCGCTGGCGTGCGGCACCCGGCCGGGCGAACTGGCCATCGCCGGCGAGGTGACGGGGCGGCACGAGCGCGGCGGGCGGCTGCGGCGGCTGGAGTTCGCGATGGACCTGGCCCTCGACGGCCGGCCGCTGGGCCGGCTCACCATGGACGTCCGGTCCACGCCGACGGACCAGTACCACTCGCTGCGGTACATGCAGCGGGGCGGGGAGGTGCCGACCGCGTTCGGCCTGCCCGCCGAGCCGGCCGGCGAGCCGGTCGCGCCCGCCGCGGTCGGCCGGCTGGACCCGGTGAACGCCGTCCTCGACGACGTGCGCGCGGCGGACGGGTCCGTGACGGCGGCCCTGAGCCCCCGCAGCTTCCGCAACCGCAGCATGTACGACCACCCCTACGACCACGTCCCGGCGATGGTGTTCAGCGAGGCGGCCCGCCAGTGCGGGCTGCTGCTCGCGGACGGCGGCGCGGGGGAGGCGCGGGTGGTGCGCCTGGACGGCTCCTTCGACCGCTTCGCCGAACTGGACCGCCCGGTGCGGCTGTCGGCCGCGCCCGAGCCGGAGCACGGCCCCGGCTCCTGGCTGATGCGGGCGGAGCAGGACGGCGGGACCGTCGCGTCCGTCTCGCTCTCCCTCGCCTGACCTCCCCCACCCGGCCTCCCCCACCCGGCCTCCCTCACCCGCTCCCCCACGCCCGCTCCCCTTGACCCGCTCCCCTTCGCCCGCCCTCTCCCGCCCGGCCTCCCGCCGCCCGATCTCCCCGCCGCGCCGCTCCCGCCGCCCGGCCTCGCCGCCCCGCGCGCGCCGAGAACTCCCTCTCGCCCGAAAGGCATTCCCATGACTCAGCCCTCCATGATCTGGTTCGACTTCGGCGGCGTCCTCTCCCCGCCCCTGGAGCGCATCTACGAGGCGTACGAGGTCAAGACCGGCATCACCCCGTCCCAGCTGAAGGCCGCGATCAAGGGCGTGGCCGACGAGCTGGGGATGCCCACCATGGCGCCCGTCGAGATCGGGGCGCTCACCGAGCCCGAGTGGGGCACCCGGCTGGCCCGGGTGCTGGCCGCGCAGAACCCCGGGATCGACCTCTCGCGGGCCCGGCTGCGGACCTTCGGCGAGCAGTGGTTCGACGGCGTCGAGGCCAACCCGGTGATGGTCCGCGCCTACCGGTACCTCCAGGAGAACGGCGTCCGTACCGGCGTCCTGTCGAACAACGTCGTCGAGTGGGGTCCGTACTGGAAGGCGATCATCGCCCCGGTCGGCGAGGTCGACGTGCTCATCGACTCCTCCGCCGTCGGCTGCCGCAAGCCCGACGCGGAGATCTTCGAGATCGCCGCGAAGACCGCCGGCGTCGCCCCGGCCGACTGCCTCCTCATCGACGACGTCGAGGAGAACCTCGTCGCGGCCCGCGCCCAGGGCTGGCGGACGGTGCTCTTCGGCGACGACGAGCAGACCCTGGCCGATCTGCGGGCCGTGACGGGCCTGGCCGGCCTGTCCGGCCTGCTGTGACCGCCTCCCTTACCTCCCGGACGTCCGAAGGAGCCCTGACATGACCCTCTCCACGGAGACGGCGGAAGCGGTGGAGGCGGGCGTCACCGTCGCCGACGTCCCCCGCCTCGACCCCGAGCCGCCCTACGTCCCGGTCCCGGAGCGCTCGGCCGGCGGCCTGCCGCAGGTGCGGCTGCCGAGCGGGCACCACGTGGTGCACCTGACCCGGTACGCCGACGTGCACAAGGTGCTGACCGACTCCACCTTCGGCCGCGCCGAGACCAACGTCGAGGGCGGGCCCACGTTCTTCCCGACGACGCTGCCGCCCGAGATGCTGATCAACCTGGACGGCCCGGACCACTCCCGGATGCGGCGGTTCGTGACGGCGGACTACAGCGCCAACGCCGTGGCCCGGATGGCCCCGTTCCTCGACGAGGTCGTCACCCGGCGCTTCGCCGACCTGCGGGCCCAGGAGCGCCCCGACCTGTACACCGCGGTCCTCGACCCCGTACCGATCGAGGTGACCTGCCGCTTCCTCGGCATCCCGGAGGAGGACGTGGCGTACTTCCGCCCGCACTCCCCCACCATCCAGAAGGCCCTGCACGACGACGTCCCGGGCCTGATGGAGGAGTTCTTCACCTCGTACGGCTACGTCTCCGACCTGGTGGCCGGGAAGCGGCCGGTCGTGCCGGGCGGGCTGATCGAGGGGTTTCTCGCCGGCCGTGACGAGGCCGAGCCTCCGCTGGAGGACAAGGAGCTGGTCGGGCTGGTCTTCGCCGCCCTGGTGGCGATCGACCAGAACGTGCTGTCGGTGCTGGCCAAGGCGGCGCTCGTGCTGCTGAGCGCGCCGACGCTGTGGCAGCGGGCCGTCGAGGACCCGGACGTGGTGCCGCAGCTGGTCGAGGAGGTGATCCGGCTGGTCCCGCTGGGCACCATGTCGACCTTCCCGCGCGTCGCCCACCGCGAGGTGGTGACGAGCGAGGGCACCATCCACCCGGGCGACGTCGTCTACGCGGACGCGTTCGCCGCCAACCGCGACCCGTCGGTGTACGAGCGCCCGCTGGTCATCGACCCGGACCGCAAGGGCAAGCGGCACCTCCAGTTCGGCTACGGCATGCACCACTGCCTGGGCGCCGCGCTGGCCCGGCTGGAGATCGGCGGGATCCTGACCCGGCTGGTCCGCGAGTTCCCGGGGCTCGCGCTCGACGCCGACCCGGCGTCGCTGCCGTGGGACGAGGGCGCGCTGCTGCGCCGGCCCACCTCGCTGCCGGTGCGCTGGTAGCCCGCCGCGCACGTCCCGCGCGGTGTCCCGGCCGGGCCGGGGCACCGCGCGGGCATGTTCCTTTGGACGTACGCCCGATGTCTCCTGGGCGGTAGAGGCATGGAGTTCCCGCCGACGGGCTCGTTAGCGTCGGAACGCGCCTCCGGAACGGCTTCGGAGCGGGCGCGGAGCGGACACGGGGGCAGGGGCATGACGGAGAACGGGACCGGGGCGGGCACCACGCGCTTGGGCGTCCTCGGCGCCCTGAGCCTGTCGGCCGGCGGCCGGGAGTTCACGCTCCGCGGGCCGAAGCTGCGCAAGGTGTTCTCGCTCCTCGCCGTCCGGGCGGACGAGCTGGTGAGCCTCGACGACCTCGTCGCCGAGCTCTGGGCGGGCGATCCGCCGGGGAGCGCCGTCATGACGGCCCGGACCCACGTCTACCACCTGCGGAAGTGGTTCGCCTCGCTGCCGGTCGAGGAGCGGCTGCGGCCGCGGCTGGCCGGCCGGCCGCACGGCTATCTGCTGGAGACCCCCGGGGGCGGGGTGGACGCCGGTCTCTTCCGGGCCGCCCACGCGCGCGGCGGCCGGCTGCTCGCCGAGGGGCGGGTGGAGGAGGCGGCCACCGTGCTGCGCGGGGCGCTGGCGCTGTGGCGCGGGCCGGTCCTGTCCGACGTCCGTCTGGGGCCGGTGCTGGAACCGCTCGCCGCCGGACTGACGGCGCTGCGGGACCGGGCGCTGGAGGCCCGCCTGGAGGCGGACATGCGGCGCGGCCGGCACCGGGAGATCGTCGACGAGCTGCGGGGCCTGGTCGCGCTCCATCCGTTCGACGAGTGGCGGCACGCGCGGCTGATCAGCGCGCTGCACCGGTCGGGCCGGCGGGCCGAGGCGCTCGCCGCGTACGAGGAACTGCGCGCGCTGCTCCGGCGGGAGCTGGGCATGGAGCCGTCCCGTGAGGTCCTGTCGCTGCGGGACCGGCTGCTCAGCGGGGCGGAGCCGGTGCCCGTGCCGGAGTGGGTGCCGGAGCCGGGGGCGGCACGCGTCCCCGTACCGGGGCCGGGACCGGAAGGCGCGGGCCGGCCGTGATCCAGGAACTGTTCCCGGCGGGGGTCGCGGCCTTCGACGGGTTCCGGCTGCCGGACGGGGTCCGGCTCTTCCCCGAGGAGGAGGCCGCGGCGGCGGGCATGGCGGCGGTGCGGCGGGCCCGGTTCGCCGCGGTCCGCGACTGCGCCCGCCGGGGCATGCGCCGGCTCGGGGAGCCTCCGGCGGCCGTCCCGCGCGGACCGCGCGGGGAACCGCTGTGGCCCGCCGGGCTGACCGGCAGCATGACCCATACGCGGGGCTACCACGCGGCGGCGGTCGCCCGCTCCGCCGAGGTCCTGTCGCTCGGGGTGGACGCGGAGCCGGACGAGCCGCTGCGGCACCCGGGCATGCTGCCGAGGGTGTCGCTGGCGGCCGAACGGGCCTGGGTGGCACGGCTGGCGGCGGAGCGGCCCGGGGTGAACTGGGACCGGCTCCTGTTCAGCGCCAAGGAGTGCGTCTACAAGGCGTGTTCCCCGGTGCTGGGCGAACTGGGCTTCGGGGACGCGCTGATCACGGTAGATCCGGTGGCCGGCACGTTCCGGGCGCGGGTCGCCGCGCCGGGGCGCGCCGGCCGGGTCCGGGCGGCCGGCGACCGGGTCGGGGCGGCCGGCGACCGGGTCCGGGTGGTCGGCGACCGGGTCCGGGTGGTCGGCGGCCGGTGGGTGGCCCGGGACGGGCTGCTCGTCACCGCGCTGGTGCTGCGTCCTCCGCTCCGGGGTCCGTCCCGGTCCGGCGGGCGAGCGGGTTGTCCGCCAGCAGGTCGAGCAGGCCGGGGAAGCGGGCCTCCAGGTCCTCCCTGCGCAGGTGCGCCTTGCGGCTGTTGCCGCGGTTGACCTGCTGCACCAGACCGGACTCGCGCAGGATCCGGAAGTGGTGGCTGAGCGTCGACTTGGAGACCGGGAAGCCGAAGGAGAGACAGGTCCGCTCGGTCGCGTCGGGAAGCGTCAGGAAGGTCTGGATCACCTCGTACCGGAGGGGGTCGGAGAGCGCGTTCAGGACCGTCAGCAGGTCCATCTCGTCCCGGGTCGGGTGTCCTTCCTCGTCGGGCATGCGCCTGCGCTCCTTCGCTCGGCTCGACCGCCGTCCGGCGGGGGCGGCCCGCGTCCACGGACCGCCGAACTTGTCAGGTTTCACTTGCATCGTACCTCCGCCTCTGCCAACCTAGGTTCGAAAAATTCCGAACCTTCCCCACGAACGCCGCTGGAACGGGAGCTTCTTCCAATGACACAGACCGAGTCCGTCCCCACCGGGGCAGAGGCCGCCTCACCCGGCACGGGCCAGGCCGCACCCCAGCGGCAGACACTGATCCTGAGTGCGGTCCTGCTGGCGATCTTCGTCGTCCCCACCTCGATCTCCGGCACGGGCGTGGCCCTGCCCTACATCGGCGCCGACATCGACGCGAGCCTGGTTCCGCTCCAGTGGGTGGTCAACGCCTTCAACGTCGCCTTCGCCTGCCTCACCCTCGCCTGGGGCTCGATCGCCGACATCATCGGCCGCGTCCGCGCCTTCACCATCGGCGCGGCCCTCTACGCCGTCGCCTCGCTCGTCAGCGTCTTCGCCGCCGACGTCTACGTCCTGGACGCGGCCCGCGCCCTCGCCGGCATCGGCGGCGCGGCCATCTTCGCCTGCGGCGCGGCCCTGCTCTCCACGGTCTTCGAAGGCCCCGCCCGCGGCCGGGCGTTCGCCCTCTTCGGCACCGTCGCCGGCCTCGGCGTCTCCTTCGGCCCCTCCCTCTCCGGCCTGCTCATCGAGACCGCCGGCTGGCGCTGGGTCTTCGCCCTGCACGCCGTCGTCCTCGGCCTGGTCCTGCTCACCGTCCCCGCGATGAGCAAGAGCGTCACCGAGACCCGCAACCCGGACGCCCGCATCGACGTCCCCGGCACCGCCCTCTTCGTCGTCGCGATGCTGCTGCTCACCACCGGCATCGCCCAGGGCTCGCAGTGGGGCTGGGCCAGCCCGGGCGTCCTCGGCCTCTTCGCCGGCACGGTCGTGGCGCTGATCGCCTTCGCCGCGGTGGAGAAGCGGCACCCCCACCCCATGCTCGACCTGGGCGCCGTGGCCAACCGCCGCTTCCTCGCCCTGTGCCTGGTGCCGGTCGCCGGCTCGTTCGCCTTCGTCACCATGCTGACGTACCTGCCGAGCTACCTCACCGCGGCGAGCGGCTACTCCAGCGGCTCGGCCGGCCTCATCATGGTGCTGCTCACCTTCCCCATGCTGGTCTTCCCGCTGATCGCCGCGAAGCTGGTGGCCAAGGGCGTCCAGGCGATGACCATCATCTTCGTGAGCCTGGTCTGCCTGGTGGTCGGCGTCGCCGGACTCTCCCTCTTCTCCCCGGACGTGAACATCGCGCTGGTCGCCCTGCCGATGCTCATCACCGGTGCCGGGTACGCCCTCGCCGCCGGCCTCGTCGACGGCGAGGCGCTGAGCCTGATCGCCCCGGAGCGGGCCGGCATGGCCGCCGGGTTCCTCAACACCCTGCGCCTCGGCAGCGAGGCCATCGCGGTCGCCGTCTACGGCTCGCTGCTCGCCACCCTCCTCACCGGCCGCACCAGCGACGGCATCGCCGCCTTCCCGGGCGCCGGCGACGCGGCCACCGTGGCCGGCACCGCGGCCGGCGGCAACATCAGCGGCCCGGCCGAGGCCGTCCCCGCCGCACAGCGCGACGGCTTCGTCGACTTCCTGGTCGACGCCTACGACGGCTCCTTCCACACCGTCCTCTGGGTGCTCGCCGCGACCTGCCTGGTGCTGCTCGCGGCCATCGCCCTCCTGCTGCGGGGCGGCAAGTCCGCCACCCCGTCGGCGAGCTGACCCACCGCCGGTCCGCGCGAAGGACCGGCACCCCCGAGGCGCCTCTGTGTCGGTACGGCAGGGGCGCCTCTCGGCGACCACCCCCGTCCCCTGGAGCACACCGTGACCGTCACCCCGCACCACGGCCCCGCCGCCGGAGCGCTGCCGGGCGCCGCCCTGCCCCGGCGCGCGTTCACCGTGGCCCGTCACTGCGTCGCGGAGGCCCGGCCCGTCGTCCAGCTCGTCTTCCTCACCCGCTTCGCGCTCGGCGCGCTCTGCGCCACGGCCGCCGGCGGCGGGCGGCCCGCGGCGTGGGACGTCCTGGCCGGCGCGGCGGCCCTGTACGGCGCGGTGCTGGCCACGTACCTGCTCAACGGGGTGCGGGACATCGCCGAGGACCGGGTCAACGGATCGCGGCGCCCCATCGCGCGCGGCGACCTCCCGGCCCGCACCGGCGCCCGGGTGGTGGCCGGGAGCGCGGTGGTCTCGCTGCTGCTCGCGGCCTCGGTCCCCGGCCTCGCCGGGCTCGTCGCCCTCCTGCTGGTGCTCGGCTGGGCCTACTCGATGCCCCCGTTCACCGCGAAGCGCCGGACCGCGTCCGGCGCGGTCGTGGTGACCGCCGCGGGGCTCGTCGCCTATCTCGCCGGCGCCGTCGCCGTGCACGGTTCCATGGCGACCGGGCCGCTCGCCCTGTGCGGTGTGCTCGCCCTGTGGATGGGGGCCGTCGGCGCCGTCTCCAAGGACCTCGGCGACGTCCCCGGCGACGCGGCGGCCGGCCGGTCCACCCTCGCCGTGGTGCGCGGCGAGCGGGCGGCGCGGCACTTCGTGGCGGTCGCCGCCCCCGTCCTGGGGGCGGCCGGTCTCGCCGTCGCCCTGCTGGGCGACCCGGTGGTGCTGGCGGGCGCGGTGCCGCTCGCGGCGGGCGCCGGCTGGGTCGCGTGGCGCTGCCTGCGCCCGCGGCCGGACCGCGCCCGCGCCCCCTACCGGGCGTTCATGGTCACGCAGTACGCGGCCAACGCGGGTCTCGCCGTGGGGCTGCTGGCCGTGGGGTGCGCCTGACGGGCGGGCCGGCCGCCCGGCTCAGCGGCCGATCAGCCGGGCGGAGAGCGCCTTGTTGACCGCGTCGAGCCGGGTGGTGGCCTCCAGCTTGGCGAAGATGTTCCGCAGGTGCCGCTTGACCGTCCCTTCGGTGATGCCCAGCTTCCGTCCGATCTGGCGGTTGCTCATGGCCTCGGCCACGCAGGCGAGCACCTCGCGCTCACGCGAGGTGAGGACCGGTGGCTCCGGGGCGTCCGCGGGCCGGGGCGGGGCGGACGGCCGCCAGGGCGTGAACACCGTGGTGCCCCCGGCCACCGTGCTGTGGATGGCCGAGAGCAGCATGTCGCGGCTGGCCGACTTGTGGAGGTAACCGGAGGCACCGTCGGCGATCAGCGCCTGCACCAGGTCCCCGTCGTCGTGCATGGTGAGCACGACGACGCGGGCGCCGGGCGCCACGGCCCGGAGCTGCCGCAGGGTCGCCTGCGGGCCGGGCCCCGGCATCTCCAGGTCGAGCAGGACGACGTCGGGCTGGAGCCGGGTGGCGAGCCGGACCGTCGTCGGGCCGTCCACGGCCTGGCCGACGACCTCCAGGCCCGGCTCCTTGCCGAGCATGGTGCAGAGCGCGCTGCGCAGCAGGGTGTGGTCGTCGGCGGCGAGGATCCGTACGACTCCGGGGGCGTCCTCGCTCATGCGCTGATCCCGAGCGCGCCCTCGGTGCGGCGGCGCGGGACGTGGAACCGTACGGAGGTGCCCCGGCCGGCCGGCCCGGTGAGGCTCAGGGTGCCGCCGAGCGCGGCGATCCGCTCCCGCATGGACGCCAGGCCGTTGCCCCGGAGCAGGGCCGCCGCCGGGACGCCGATCCCCTGGCCGTTGTCGGTGACCCGGGCCTCCAGGCCGTGGGGGTCGATGACGACCCGGACGCGCACCTCGGTGGCGCCGGAGTGGGCGAAGCTGTTGCGCAGACACTCCCGCAGGACGAGGAAGACCTCGTCCTGGTGGAGGGGCGGCAGCTGGTCGGCGGGCCCTCTGACCTGGATGTCGACGTCGGTGCCCGCGGGCCGGGAGACGGCCGCGTAGTTCATCAGGTGGGTCCGCAGGCCCGAGCCGGTCCGGGGCACCCGGAGGCCGCTGACGAGCTCGCGGACGAAGCCGAAGGTGTCCAGGAGGGCGGCCTTGGCGGCGTCGATCCGGTCCGGGGCGTCCTCCGTGCGGCCCTGTTCCAGCTCGTGGAGCTCCAGGTAGCGCAGGGCGAGGCCGAGGTTGCTGCCGATCCGGTCGTGGACCTCGCGGGCCAGCCGGGAGCCGTGGGCGGCGGCGAGCTGGTCGCCGCCGCACATCAGGAAGGCGTCGTAGCCGATCTCGGCCGCCGACACCCGGGCGTCGATCGCGCGGCCGAGCGCCCTGACGGCGGCGAGGCCGCGGGGCAGGGCCTCCTCGGGGGCCAGTCCGGCGAGCATGCCGGGCAGCGCGTCGAGGACGGTGTCCCGCAGGATGCGGGCGGCTCTGAGCGACTCGCGGGCGGGGATGTGCTGGACGGCGCGCCGGGCGCCGAGCTCCAGCGAGGCGAACTCCGCGTCGAGCTGTTCGGCGGGCCGTTCCTCGCACTCGTCGTGGAGGCCGCGCTGGAACTCGGCCACGATGTGCCGCGCCTGCTGCTCCACCTCCGGCCGGACGCTCTCGTCCAGGGCCAGGACACTGCCGGCGGCCCGGAGGCGGTCGGCGAAGTCGGCGATGATTGCGTTTGTGACTTCTGGTGAGCAGATGTCACATCTCTTTGCGGTCATGACAGCTTCCCCCTAAGCGTGATCCGCGACCGCCACGTGGTGGCGGGAGGATGTGCGGCCCTCCAAACACACAGACGATCGACTGATCATCATATAGATGTGTGTCAGCCGCTCCACGAATGCATAGCCTTACGGTTACACGTGCCGATCTTCGTCGACAACCTGTTACTTCGCAGGTCATGGACGTGTGGAGGGTACGCCGACGAACCGTCCGGCCTCGCCGGAACGGCTGCTTCCGAAGCGGCCCGGGCCCCCTTGCCCCACCCGCGCGGACACCTCGGCACCGGCGCTTCCGGGATCGCTCCCGGACCGCGGGCGCCGCCGCCGGAACGCTCCGGCGGCCTCGCGCCCCCCGGGACGGGAGGCGCCGCTGTGATCAATGTGACGTGTGCGTCAGCAACAGTCGCCGTCACCCGTCGTCGGCAGGGGCTCCCAGCGGTTCCGGGAACCGTCGGTGACGACCCGTCCGAAGACGACGTCGGCGAAGTGGCCGCCGAACCCCACCGTGTCGGGCCGCGCCAGCTCCTTCATGATCCGCAGCCGGGTCTCCACCGCGACGTCCCGGCCCGCGTCGACCAGCACCCGCCACTCCGGGACCTCGATCTGCACGGCGCTGTGCAGCGCGTCGCCGAGGACCAGCAGCCTGCGGTCGCCCGAGGTGATCACGTACGAGGTGTGCCCGTCCGTGTGCCCCGGCGTCGCCCAGGCCGTGACGCCGGGGAAGATCTCCTCGCCGTCCGCGACCCCGACGGCCCTGCCCCGGAGCTCCCGGGCGAGCGCGTCGGAGAAGGTGCCGCTCCAGTGCGCCCACTCGTAGCGGGAGGTGACGTACCGCGCCCGCGGGAAGTGGAGCCCGGGACCGTCCGCGGCGGGCGTGAACGCCCAGCCGACGTGGTCCTCGTGGAGGTGGGTGAAGGCGACCGTGTCGATCGCGTCCACGCTCACGCCGGACGCGGCCAGGTTCGCCGGCAGCAGGCCCCCCTCCTCGGCGCCGAGGAACGGGTAGCTGTCGGCGCTCCCGGTCCGCCGCCGCCCATAGCCCGTGTCGATGAGCAGGGCCCTGCCGCCGTGCTCCACGAGCAGTCCGCCCACGGACGCCACCAGGTGCCCGTCGCCGTCGAGGTGGCCCGCGTGCCGCGCCCAGGTCTCCGCGGTGGTCCCGGGGAACCACGCGCGGGGGGCCAGCTGGACGAAGCCGTCGGCGAGATAGGTCAGACGGTGGTCGCCGAAGTCCAGGGAGCGGACGGGCGAGACGCGGCGGAGCCGCTCGCCGTGCCCGCCCGGCGTCCCGTCCGGCCGCCCCGAGTGATGTGCGTCTGATAACACGTCATCGACGTTACTGGGAAGACCCGTGCATCGACAAGACGATCCCGTTCGGACGACCACAGTCCGTCAGTTCGAACACGTGAGCGCTTTGTCGCGCCCCGGGCCCGTTGTCGGACCCCCGCGTCACAATCGGAACCATGACCGCGCCCGCGCAGCCCCCGTCCGCCCTCACCGCCCGCGCCCTCAACCGGGCGACCCTCGCGCGCCAGTTGCTGCTGGCCCGGGAGCGGGTCGGCGCCGAGGAGGCGGTCCGGCGGGTGGTGGCGCTCCAGGCGCAGCAGCCGGGCTCGCCCTACGTGGCGCTGTGGAACCGGGTGGAGGGCTTCGACCCGGCCGGACTGGACACGGCCGTGCAGGAGTTCCGGCTGGTCCGCTCGACCCTGATGCGGATCACCCTGCACCTCGTCCACGCCGACGACTACCGGCCGTTCCGGGAGGCGGTGGAGCCGACGCTGCGCGGGAGCCGGCTGCGCGACCGCAGGTTCACGGAGACCGGGATCACGCCGGACGACGCGGACACGCTGCTGCCCGGGCTCCTCGCGTACGCGGACCGGCCCCGGACCGGCGACGAACTGCGGGCCCGCGCCGAGGAGTCCTGGGGCGGCGGGAGCCTCACCCCGGCGGCCGGACGGATGCTGCGGCAGTACGCGCCGCTGTGGCACGTGCCGAGCGGCCCGCCGTGGCAGTACACCTCCTCCCCCGGTTTCGTCGCGGCGGGCCCCGAACCGGCGGGCACCGGCCCGGAGGCGGCGGCCCGGGGCCTGGAGACGCTGGCCCGCCGCTATCTGGCGGGGTTCGGGCCCGCGTCGGCGGCGGACCTGGGCCAGTTCGGCCTGGTGCAGCGCGGCCGGGCGCGCGCGGCGCTCGACGCGCTCGTCCGGGAGGGCGCGGCCGAGGTCCTGGCGGGCCCGGACGGCACGGTGCTGTACGACCTGCCGGGGGCGGTGCGCCCGGACGGGGCCGCGCCGGCCCCGCCGCGCCTGATGGCGATGTGGGACAGCACGCTGCTGGCGTACGCGGACCGGAGCAGGATCGTGCCGCCCGCGTACCGCAGGCACGTCATACGGATCAACGGCGACGTGCTGCCCACGCTGCTGGTCGACGGGTACGTGGCCGGGGCCTGGCGGCCGGTCGAGGGCGGGATCGAGGCGGCCGCCTTCCACCCGCTGACGGGCGCCGACTGGGACGGGCTCGCGGCCGAGGCGGCGTCGCTCGGGGGGCTGCTCGCCGGCCGCGACCCGCGGGTGTACGCGCGGTACGACCACTGGTGGGCGAAGGGCCTGCCGGCGGCCGAGACCCGGGTGCTGCCCTTCTGACCCGGCCGCTCCCCCATTGCCAGCCGCCTGGAAGGCACTTATCTTCGAGCCACCACCTACGGACCGGGATGCGAGTCAGTCCCGGGGCGGTCCGCCGTTCACGGGCCGGACGGCGGGGAGCGCACCACCGCGGGACGCGGAGGCGCTGGACGCCGGGCGTACGGGATATCCGTATCCGCGTACCCGCAGGAGCTGAACCGCATGAGCAAGCACGTCCTGGCCCAGAACCAGTACGGCAAGGCCGAGAACCGCATCGTCAGGATCGCCCGCCGGGGCGGCGAGGACGGCGCCTGGCACGAGATCCGCGACCTGAACGTGTCGGTGGCGCTGCGCGGCGAGTACCGCGACGTCCACCTGACCGGCGACAACGGCAACTGTCTGCCCACCGACACCACCAAGAACACGGTCTACGCCTTCGCGAAGGAGCACGGCATCGCCTCCCCCGAGGCGTTCGGCATCCTCCTCGCCCGGCACTTCGTGACCTCGCAGCCGGTGATCCGCGAGGCGCAGATCCGCGTCGAGGAGTTCGCCTGGGAGCGGATCCCGGTGCCGACCCGCAAGGAGCAGCACTCCTTCGTCCGCCAGGGCCAGGAGGTGCGCACCGCGCAGATCACGTACAGCGGGACCACCGGCCTCCAGGTGCTGTCCGGACTGAAGGACCTGACGGTGATGAACTCGACCAACTCCGAGTTCCACGGCTACATCAAGGACGCGTACACGACGCTCCAGGAGGCGTACGACCGGATCCTGGCCACCAAGGTCACCGCCCGCTGGGCCCACTCGGCCACGGCGGCGGCGGACCCGGAGCACGACTGGGACCGCTCGTACCGGAAGGCCCGCCGGCACATGCTGGAGGCGTTCGCGGAGACGTACAGCTACTCGCTCCAGCAGACCCTGCACGCGATGGCCTGCCGGGTCCTCGACCACGTGCCGACCGTCGACGAGGTGCGGCTCAACCTGCCGAACAAGCACCACTTCCTGGTGGACCTGGAGCCGTTCGGCCTGAAGAACGACAACGAGGTGTACTTCGCGGCGGACCGCATGTACGGCCTCATCGAGGGCACCGTCCACCGCGACGGCGTGCAGCCGGTGATCGCCACCTCCGACTGGATCACCGCCTGACCGGCACCCGGTCAGCGGCCGGCCGCCACCCCGAGCCACACGGCTCCGAGCCCGGCGGCCAGGCTGAGCAGTACGTAGAGGACGGCGCGGGCCCTCGCGCCGTCCTCGTACAGCTTCAGCGTCTCGTGCGAGAAGGTCGAGTACGTCGTGAGGGCGCCGCACAGACCGGTGCCCAGGAGCAGCTGCGCCCGCGCCGAGGCCAGGCCCGCCACCAGGCCGAGGACGAAGGAACCGGCGACGTTCACGGCGAGGGTGCCCCAGGGGAAGCCGGGCCCGAAGCGGGCCTTCGCGACGAGGTCCGCGTACCAGCGCAGCGGCGCGCCGACGGCGGCGCCGGCGACGACGAGCAGCCAGTTCACGCGGCCTCCGGCCGGCTCCGGACGAGGCTCCGCGCGGCGGCGGTGCCGGCCCAGACGGCGGCCAGGGCGGTGACGAGCGTCCCGCCGAAGTAGAGCAGCCCGCGCGCCGGGTGGCCGGTGCCGAGGAGCCGCTGGGTGTCGAGGGCGTACGTCGAGAAGGTGGTGAAGCCGCCGCAGAAGCCGGTGCCGAGGAAGGGCCTCAGGAGCGGGTTCGGGGCGGTGCGGGTCTCGGTGAGCAGCACCATGAGGACGCCCAGCAGGGCGCAGCCGGAGGCGTTCACGAGGAAGACCGTCCAGGGGAAGCGGCCGTCCGGGGTGGGCCACAGGAGCGAGGCTCCGTAGCGCGCGGCAGCGCCGATCGCGCCCCCGGCGGAGACCACCAGGGCGACCGGCAGCAGACCGCGCGACGTCACGGCTCCAGGGTACGGGGGGCCGTCGGAGCGAGGCGCACGGGCGGGGTCCCCGGCCTGGGGCATTAACCGGGCGCCCGTGTCGCCTCGCTCTGCGATGGTCCGGCGACGGAGCGCGACGGGTCAAAGCCCGTCCGGCGAGTCTGTCAGTTCCTCCGGAGGGAGGCCGGAAGTGGTCGTCGGGGCGGCCGAAGGGGGCGTGTCGGGGGGTGTGGCCGGACCACCACCCGGGGGTCCCGGAGGGGTTCCGGAGGGGGCGCACGCCCTGTCCTGGCGCGATCGAAGCGCAGGTCAGGGGCGGGGAGGCGCAGGTCAGGGGCGGGACGGTGGTCCGGCCACCATCCGGCGGCCGAAACGGGTGCCGGGTCCACCTCGCCGGGAGGGGGGCGTCCGGGCGACGGTGGAGGGGCAGCGGAAGGCAGCTGCGCATCCTTCGGGCAGGACGGGCAGGAGTGTCGTGAGTACATCCGTCGCAATCAAGTACGGGACCGCCGCCGCGGCCGCTCCGCTGACCGTGCCGAGGCCCCGGGTGCGCGCCGTGCCCCGGGCCGCCGCGCCGCGTCCCGGCGAGGACGTCTTCACCGAGCTGTCCACCGCCCTGTTCTCCGGCTTCGCCCGCCGCGACCAGCGGCTGAAGGCCGAGCAGTACCTGCACGGGCTGCTGACCGCGCAGGGCCGCAAGTCGATCCGGAACATCGCCGCGCAGATCGGCGGTCCGGCCGCCGAGCAGAGCCTGCACCACTTCATCTCCAGCTCCACCTGGGACTGGCAGCCGATGCGCGCCTCGCTCGGGCGGTTCCTGGAGCGCGGCGGACACCCGCAGGCGTGGGTGGTGCGGCCGATGCCGATCCCGAAGGCCGGCGAGCACTCGGTGGGCGTGGACCGGCGCTTCGACCCGGAGCGCGGCCAGGTCTTCCAGGGCCAGCAGGCGTTCGGCGTGTGGTTCGCCGGCGAGGAGCTGAGCGCGCCGGTCAACTGGCGGCTGTTCCTGCCGGACCCGTGGGTGAAGGACCGCACGCGGCGCGACCGCGCGGAGGTCCCCGACGAGGCCGGCGAGGAGACGCTGGAGGAGTGCGCGGTCGCCGCGGCCCTCGACACCGCCCGCTGGACCGACATCACCCGCAAGCCGGTGCTGCTCGACATACGGGGCGGCGCGGGCCGGGCGGCGCTGACCCGGCTCGCCGCCGCCGGGGTGCCGGTGGTGGCGCGGATCGGAGCCGGTTCGCGGCTGGCGATCGCGGACCGCTCGCTGCCCGGCTTCGGCGCGGGCCCGCTGCCGGCCGCGCAGATACTGGAGTCCCTCAAGGGGCTGCGCAGGCCGGTGAGCTGGGTGGACACCGTCGGCGGGGCGCGGACCTCGCGCACCTCGCTGGCCACGGCCGTCCGGGTCGCGCTGCCCTCCCCCGGCGGGGAGCGGATGCGGCCGCTGATGCTGCTCGGCGAGTGGGACGACCCGCGCCGGGGCCCGGCCCGGGTGTGGATCAGCGACCTGACGCAGGCGACGGTCGGTTCGCTGCTGCGGCTGACGAAGCTGGCGCAGCGGGTGGACCGGGACTTCGCCGCGGTCGGCGAGGAGGCGGGGCTGCGGGACTTCGTGGGCCGCTCGTACCGGGGCTGGCACCGGCACATCACGCTGGCCTCGGCCGCGCACACGGCGACCGTGCTCGGCTCGGCGTGGGAGGCGGCGGGGTACGGCACGGGCTACGGCACGCGCCGCGCGGCCGGCTGACGCCGCGCCGGAGACCTCCTTCCCGGCCGGGTCCCGTCCGGCCGTGTCCCCCGGCCCGCCCCAACGGGCCGCAGGGGCGGGGTGCCCGTCCGCACGCGCGGACGGGCACCCGCTCGTGTGCGCGGGCACGTGGGCGGGGGCACGCGGGCGGGGGCTCGGCGTCCCCGCGGGCCGCACCGGCCGGACGTCCGCGGGCACGCGCGCGGGGCCAGGGCTCAGTCGGCCGGTCCCGCCGGCGGGCGGGCGGGGGCGGTGGCGGCCCGGCGGCGGGCCAGCACCTCGCGGGTGCGCTGGAGCCGCAGGGCGAGCTGGACCTCCAGGACCTGGCCGGGCTTCTGCCACGCGGGGCCGAGGAGTTCGCCGATGCGCTCCAGCCGGCGGGAGACCGTGTTGGGGTGGACGTGGAGGGCCTCGGCGGCGTTGGTGGGGCTGGCGCCGGAGGCGAAGTACGCCTCCAGGGTGCGGGTGAGGTCGGTGAGCCGCTCGGCGTCGTAGTCGAGGACGGGCCCGATCGCGTTCTCCACGAAGCCGTCCACGTCGTGGTCGTCGGAGAGCAGCATGCCGAGGAAGCCGAGGTCGGTGACGGCCGCGGCGGAGCCCGTACCGCCGAGGGCGCTCATCGCGTCCAGGCAGCGCAGCGCCTCCGCGTACAGCGGTCCGACGGCGTCGGGGCTGCCGCCGGGTCCCGCGGCGGCGACCGAGACGGGGTGGCCGAGGAGCGGGGTGAGCTCCTCGGAGACCGCCGCGGCGGCGGCGGAGGCGTCCACGCCGGGGAGCAGCAGCACGATGCAGCCGCCCTGCACGGTCTTGAGCCCGGCGAGCCGGTACGCGTACGAGGACGCCCAGACCACCGCCCTGCCCTGCTCGCCGCCTTCCGGCCGGGCGACCACGAGGACGTGCGGCTTGCGCAGGTCCACGCCGAGGCGGCGGGCGCGCCGGGCGCTCTGCTGCGGGGCGTGCGGCGGGTCGGCGATGAGGTCGTCGAGGAGTTCGTCGCGGACGGGCCCCTCGGCGACGGCGGTGGAGCGCTGCATCAGGAGGAGCAGGGCGACGGACTGGGCGACGAGTTCGAGGAGCCGTTCGTCCTCCTCGGTGAGGCCGCCCTCGGCGCGGACCACCAGGCCGCCGAGGTCCTCGGAGCCGGCGATGACGGGGGCGACCCAGACGGCGTCGGCGGCGAGGACGGGCCGGCGCAGCGCGTGGGCGTCGAGGGACGCCTTGGCGACGGCGTCCTCGTCGAGGCCGGGGAAGTCGCCGCTGGCGGCGAGGCGGCGGCCGCCGGGGTCGCAGACCATCACGGTGGCGTCGAGGGCGTCGCCCGCGGCCTTGGCGACGTGCGGGAGGTCGCCGCCGGCGAGGACCAGGTTCATGATCCGGCCGTGGGCCTCGCTGACGTGCCGCATCCGGGTGAGGCTGGTGCGCACGCGCGCGCTGTCCCGTTCCAGTTCGAGGAGTTCGGCGCGGGTGCGGTCGAGGAGTCCGGCCTTCTCGACGGCGAGGGCGGCCAGGTCGGCGAGGGCGCCGAGGAGGGCGATCTCCTGGGGGGTGTGCTCGCGGACCCGGCGGTCGGCGCCGAAGAGGGCGCCGATGACGGAGTCGCCGCTGCGCAGCGGCACGGCGACGATGGCGCGCAGTCCCTCGGCGCGGACGGCCTCGTCGCCGGGGTCGACGACCTCGGCGTCGTCGAGGGCGGCGGCCGGGTCGGGCGCCTCGCCGTTGGTGAACCGCTCGTCGGCCGGGTAGTCGGGGGTCCAGACGGGTTCGCCGGTGCGCTGGACGACGCCGCCGAGGCAGTTGCCCGCGCCGATCCGCAGTCCCACGCTGAGTCCGGGTCCGCCGGTGCCGCCGCTGTCGCCGCCGGTGCGGGAGCCCTCGGTGATGCGGATGTAGCAGGCGCCCTGGGGGCCGCGCAGGGTCACGTACGCCATGTCGAGGCCGAGGAGGCGGCGGGCGCGGCGGGTGACGATCCGGAGGAGTCCGTCCAGGTCGTAGCTGAGCGTCAGATCGCGGGCGGTGTCGGTGAGGACGGCGAGGGAGGCGCCGCTGTGGTCGGCCCGGGCGCGGTCGGCGGCGCGGTCGGCGTGGAGGGTGCGGGCGAGGGCGACGGCCCGCTCCAGCCGCCCGAGTCCCGCCTCGTCGAGTCCGGCGATGCGGGCCTCGTCGAGGAGGGTCTCGAACTGGCCGGGCAGGCCCTGTCCGGCGAGCAGCTCCAGGACCGCGAGCAGCGTGTCGGCACCCGCGTCCGCGTCCGCGCCGTGCGTGTCCATGGCCCCCACCCCCGTCGTCGAGCTTAAATCGGGCACCTCGGAGGAAACCCGTCCTCGCGGCCGAAACTAATTCGGTCCCGGGAGTGGGTCAACGGTGACGTGCGGCACTTCGTTCCCGATGGTCCCGGTTCCCCCCGATGGCCCGGCCGACATTCCGTCAGACGGGCACGGCCACGCCCTTCGTGGCGGCGTCGGCGCGGACGGGCTGGTGCTGGACGGGGACGCGCGGGAGGGCGGGCCCGTACCAGGTGACGACCGGCGTCGTGTCGGCGCGGGCGGGGGCCGCCGCGCCGGGCGGGTAGCCGTGGCCGTGGCCGAAGACGGCGTCGGCGGGGTGCGGCGACGAGCCGCCGGTCCCGGTGCCCACGCGCGTGTGGCGGACGGCGAGGACCGAGTGCTGGAGCCGGCGGAGCCGCGCGGAGGGCTCCATGCCGGTGTCGCGGTGGAGGACCGTGCGCAGCCGCTCGTAGACGGCGAGGGCCTCCTCGTGGCGGCCGCAGCGGAGCAGGGCGACCATGAGGTGGGCCTGGAGCGGCTCGTTGGTGGCGTAGCGGGCGGCGAGTCCGGGGAGCTCGGAGAGGATCTCCTCGTGCCGGCCGAGGCCGAGCTGGGCCTCGACCCACTGGTCGAGGACGCTGAGGCGGGCGGTCTCCAGGCGTTCGATCTCGCGGCGGAGGCAGGGGCCGGCGGCCACGCCCGCGTAGGGCTCGCCGCGCCAGAGGGCGAGGGCCTCGCCGAGCCGCAGCGAGGCGCGGGTCAGGTCTCCGGAGTCCATGGCGCGGTAGCCGGCGCCGGCGGCGCGCTCGAACTGGCCGATGTCGTGGACGCCGACGCCGGTGTCGAGCCGGTAGCCGCCGGGGAGCGAGACGAGGACCGCGTCGGCGGTGCGGTGCTCGCTCCAGCCTCCGGGCGCGTCGCCGTCCTCGGACTCGTGCAGGGCGCGGGCGATGAGCGCGCGCAGCTCGGCTATGTGGGTCGCGAGTTCGGTGCGCGCTCCGCGCGGGGCGCCGGACGGCCAGAGCTCCTCGGTGAGGACGGTGACGGGGACGACCTGGCCGGCGAAGGCGGTGAGCAGGGCGAGCACCTGGCGTGGCGCGGCCGCGGTCGGGGTGATCGAAACCCCGCCCTCGCGGACCGACAGTCCCCCCAGGATGTGGACGTCCACTATGCCCCCTCGGTGTCTGCGCACGCGGATCCTCGGGTTGATTAAAAAAAGACCCCCCTGGTCATGTCAATAAGAAACCGGAAGGTACGGAATCCGGATCCATGAAATCGGGGTGATTCACCCCCTTTGTAGGGATATAAGTGAGGCGGGTTCTCGCCAGAGGCCAGAAGTCGATGTGTGCCAGCAGCATGTTTCGGACTTGGTAGTTTGGTTTTGAAGGGTCCCTGTGGATGCGCGGAAGCCGATCTTCGACGAGATCGCGCCACGCGGGAGGACAAGCCGACCCGACGGTCTGTTTCACCGCCGGGCCGGAGGGGGTCGGAGTCAGCCGACGGCGGCGGCCGTGAGCAGGCCGAAGGCCGCCACGACGAGGGCCGTACGGACCCGGTGGTAGGCGTTCCAGCGCCCCTCGAAGGCGGCGCGCGAGGCGGCCGGGTCCTCGCCGGGACCCTCGGCGGCGGCGAGCGCGGTGTTGAGGGGGACGTTGCCGACGACGGTGACCAGGTGGTTGAGGACCGCGCAGACGAAGCCGGCGAGGACCAGCCAGCGCTGCGCGCCGGTCCGGTCGTCCGCCGGCACCAGATAGGCGGCGAGGGGGAGGACGGCGACCGCGGCGAAGACGGTCATGAAGACCGCCCGGGGAACCGCCTCGTTCACCCGGCGCATCGCGGTGACGAACGCGGCGTCCGTGAGGCGGCCCAGGGCGGGCATGATCCCGGTGAGGAAGATGAGCAGGAATCCGGCGTAGAGGCCGGTGCTTCCGACGGCGAGGGCGAGCAGCAGGGTGGCCATGGGGTCATGATGCCGCCCCCGCGGCGGAGTCGCCCGTTCCCTTCCGGGCCCCTTTCCCGCGCGCGCGGGAAAGGGGCCCGGGGCGTCAGGCGTACGGGTCGGAGGAGGTGAACTCCCCCTCTTCCACGGGCTCTTCCACGGGCTCTTCCCCGAGCAGCCGGTCCGCCTGCCGCACCGCCTCGGCCAGCTCGCCGACCACCGCCGAGCCGGACCGCCCCCGGATGCCGTCGGCGTGGGCGGCCAGTTCGCCCAGGCGCGGGGCGCCCGGGAGCGAGCCGCCGCGCAGCCGCTCGGCGAAGTAGGCGGAGATCGCGGAGAGCTGCAGGCTGTCGTGGCCGGAGTCCCAGAGCCCGGCGCGGAGCGCGGCGGCCTCGACCGTCCCCGAACGCTCCTGCGGGGAGCGGGAGTCGGGGTCGAGCCAGCGGACGGTGGCGGTGGCGATCCGGCCGCTCGCGCCGGGCCGGGTCCGCACCGCGTACAGGGCGGTGACCGTGTGTCCGGCGCCGACCTCGCCGCCGTCCGCCCGGTCGTTGCGGAAGTCCTCGTCGGCGACCTCGCGGTTCTCGTAGCCGATCAGCCGGAACCGCTCCACGGTCTCCCGGTCGAAGGCGACCTGCGCCTTGGCGTCCCGGGCGCGCAGCTCGACCTGGGCGGGCAGCTGGTCGACGAAGACCTTGCGGGCCTGCTCCCGGGTGGAGACGTACGCGGTCTGGCCGTCCCCCTTGTCGGCGAGCCGCTCCATCAGCTCGTCGCCGTAGTCGCTGCCGACACCGACCCCGAAGAGGGTGATGCCGTGCTCCCTGCGCTGCTCGTCGATGCGGCCGAGGAGGGCGTCGGCGGCCGTCTCGCCGGAGTTGGCGAGGGCGTCGGAGAGCAGCACGACCCGGTTCGTGGCGCCGTCCCGCCGGCCTTCGGACGCCACGTCGTAGCCGGTGCGCAGCCCCGCCTCCAGGTTGGTGGAGGAGCGGACGGCGAGCGAGTCGACGGCCTCGCGGACGCGGTCGCGGGCCTCGCCGAGCCGGGTCATCGGCAGCAGGGTCTCGGCCTCGTCGCTGAAGGCGACCAGGGCGACCGAGTCGTCGTCGCGGAGCTCGTCGGCGGCGAGCCGCAGGGAGTGCTGGACGAGGTCGAGGCGGCCGGGCTCGCGCATCGAGCCGGAGACGTCGACGACGAAGGTGAGGGCGGCGGGCGGGCGTTCGCCCGCCCGGTCCGCGCCCCGGGTGGCAAGGCCGACCCGGACCAGCGACCAGCCCTCGGCCCCGGTGGCGGCGCCGTCGACGGTGACGCTGAAGCCGTCATCGGCGGGGCGCGGATAGTCCGGGCGGAAGCTGTTGACGAACTCCTCGGGCCGCACGGTGGCGGGGTCGGGCAGCCGGCCCTCGGCGAGCGTGCGGCGGGCGTAGCCGTACGAGGCGGTGTCGACGTCGAGGGCGAAGGTGGAGAGGTAGTCGGGGGTGCGGGTGGGGGCCCGCAGCTCGCCCTCGGCCGCGTCCGTGGCCTGGCCCTCGGACGGGGCCGAGGGGGCGGGCGCGGCGGTGCGGCCGCCGTCGGGGACGTACGGCGCGGCCTTCTCGTGGTCGCTCGCGGCCTCCTTCACCCCGCCTGCGCAGCCGCCGAGGAGGAGGCCGGCGGCAAGCGCCGCGGCGAGGACGCCGCTTCTCCTGTGAGCACGGTTCATGGGCAACTCCCCGTTTCTGTAAGGACCTTGTGCCGGGCGCGGGACACCTGCGGCGCGGCGGGGCCGCGTCCGGCTTCTGCGACTGTGACGAACGGGAGGCGTGCGCGGACCCCGCGAAGGTGTTGCGGATGGATCTCGATGTGGCAACAGGGGGCGGAACGGGGAGGGATGGCAGGGAGACGCCAGGTTTGTCCACAGGGGTTGTCACCGTATGCAGTCACATGAGTACATGGAGTGGACATCGATCGGGCGGGGGTGGTCAGCGGTGGCAGAGAGCGCGGGCTCCGTGGTGCTCGCCCGTTCGGCGATGAACCGGGCCGCGACCGAGGGACAGCGGCCGGCGGGGCGCCCGGTCCGGGGGGCGCGGCGCATCAGCGCGGCGCTCGCCGGGCTGGCCGCCTCGACCCGGCACGAGCTGCTGACCTTCGACGATCCGGTGGCCTCGGCGGACCGCGCGATCCCCGAGCCGTTCCTGCAGCTGGCGGGAGCGTGCATGCGCGCGGCGGCGGAGCGGGCCGGGGAGGTGCGGCGGATCGTGCCCCGGCACGCGCTGCCCCGGCTGGAGGAGGGACCGCGGATACCCGGGCGGGCACGGTTCGCCGACGCGATCCCGTTCAAGCTGATCGTGGTGGACCGGACGGTGGCGGCGGTCCCGCTCGATCTGGAGCTGTTGTACAACGGGCTGTTGCTCATCCGGGACCCGGTGGTGGTGCAGGCCCTGGTGCGGATCCATCACGTCTGCTGGGCGGCGGCCGAGGAGCTGGGTCACATCCCGGCGCCGCGGCCTCCGGGCGGGGCGCCGGAGCAGCTGCGGCCGGTCCTGGAGGCCCTGCTGTCGGGGCTGACGGACGAGGCGGCGGCGGCCCGGCTCGGGATGTCGGCGCGGACGTACAGCCGGCGGGTCGGCGAGCTGATGGCGGCCCTGGGGACGACGAGCCGCTTCCGCGCGGGCGCGGAAGCGGCTCGGAGGGGGTGGCTGTGAGGCCCGGTCGCCCCGGTGTCAGGACACGATGTCCTTGCGGGCGAAGCCCCGGAAGGCGAGGGCGAAGAGGACCAGGGCGTAGGTGACGGAGATCGCCGCACCCTGGGCCATGCCGCCCCATTCCAGCCGGGGCTGAAGGGCGTCGATCCAGGCGAACTGCCAGTGCGCGGGCAGGAAGTCGCGCCAGTCGCCGAGCGCCGTGACCGCGTCCAGCACATTGCCGACGATGGTCAGGCCGACGGCTCCGCCGACCGCGCCGAGCGGGGCGTCGGTGCGCGTCGAGAGCCAGAAGGCGAGTCCCGCCGTGACCAGTTGGGAGACGAGGACGAAGGAGGTGGCGATCAGCAGCCGGAGGACGGCCTCCCCCGCCGGGAGAGAACCGCCGGTGGGCAGCTGGAGCGGTCCCCAGCCGTAGGCGACCGTGCCGGCGGCGAGGGCGAGCAGCGGGAGGAGGAAGAGCGCCGCGGTGCTGTAGCCGAGCGCGACCGCCAGCTTGGCGGCGAGCAGCCGGGAGCGCGGTACGGGCGCCGCGAGGAGGTAGCGGAGCGAGGACCAGCCGGCCTCGGAGGCGACGGTGTCGCCGCAGAAGAGCGCCACGGGGATGACGAGGAGGAAACCGGCCGAGACGAAGAGGCAGGTCGCCGCGAAGTTGGCGCCCGAGGCGGTCGCCGTGTCGATGAGGGTGATCCGGCCGCCGCGGTCGTCGCCGTCGGGCCCGCCGATCGCGAAGGCGACGATCAGGACGAAGGGCAGGGCGGCGATCACCCCGGCCATCACCAGGGTGCGGCGGCGCTTCCACTGGCGCAGGGCCTCGACGCGCAGCGGCAGGGTGCGCCCGGGGCGGTAGCCGGGGGCCAGGGCCTCGGGGCCGGGTCCGGTGGCCGTGGCGGTCATGCGGATCCTCCGATCAGGGTCAGGAAGGCGTCCTCCAGGCGTCGGTGCGGGCCGACCCCGGTCAGCGGGACGTCCAGGCGGACGAGTTCGCCGATCAGCGCGGTCGCGCCGGCGCCGGGGGTGCCGGTGCCGTCGGGGGTGCTGTCGGGGGTGCCGTCGGGGGTGCCGTCGCCGCTGTCGAGGCGGACCAGGAGGCCGTCCTCGGCGCGGACCGCGGAGCCGACGCCGGGCAGCGCGGCGACCTTCTCGACGAGCGCGTCGGTGACCGGCGCGCCCAGGGTGACGAGGAGGGTGTCGCCGGCGCCGGTGATCTCGGCGACCGGCCCGGCCTGGACGAGCTGCCCGCGGTCCATGACGACGAGATGGGTGCAGGACTGCTCGACCTCGGCGAGGAGGTGGCTGGAGACGATGACGGTGCGGCCGCCCGCGGCGTACCGGATCATCACCTCCCGCATCTCGCGGATCTGCGGCGGGTCGAGGCCGTTGGTGGGTTCGTCGAGGATGAGGAGGTCGGGCAGGCCGAGCATGGCCTGGGCGATGGCGAGGCGCTGCCGCATGCCCTGGGAGTAGGTGCGGACGGCCCGTTCGAGGGCGCCGCCCAGGTTGGCGATGCGCAGGGCCTCGTCGAGGTGGGCGTCCTCGGCGGGGCGGCCGGTGGCCTTCCAGTACAGCTCCAGGTTCTCCCGGCCGGTGAGGTGCGGCAGGAAGCCGGCGCCCTCGACGAAGGAGCCGACCCGGGAGAGGACCGGCGCGCCGGGGCGGATGGCCTGGCCGAAGACGCGGATCTCGCCCTCGTCGGGGGTGATCAGGCCCATGAGCATGCGCAGGGTGGTGGTCTTCCCGGCCCCGTTGGGGCCGAGGAGGCCGAGGACCTGGCCCTGCTCGACGCGGAAGGAGAGGTCGCGGACGGAGTACCGCTCGCCGCCCTTGTACTTCTTCGACAGGCCGCTGATCTGGAGGGGCACGGAGGCGAGCGCCGGGTCCGGGGCCGGGCTGGCCGTGCGGCGGCGGGCGGTCAGCAGGAGGACGGCGGCGACGGCGAGGCCGGCCAGGGGCAGGCCCCAGACCCACCAGGGCAGGCCGGCGGCCTGGGTGGTGACGGCCGGCGCGGTGGGCACGGTGAGGGGGCCCTCGACGGCGACGGTGTAGCCGGCGGTGGTGGCCGGGGAGGCGTAGCCGAGGTCGGTGGCCGAGACGACGAGCCGCAGCCGGTGGCCGGCCTCCACCTCGTGGTCGATCGCGGGGAGGGTGAGGGTGACGGACCTGCCCTTCGCGGCGTCCTCGACGCGGACCGGGGCGACGAGCTGGGCGGGCAGCACCTGCTGCCGCCCGTCGGGCCCGACGTCGTACAGCTTGGCGAAGAGGACGGCGGAGCCGTCGGCGGCGGTGGAGGTGACCTTGGCCCGGACGGTCGGGGTGCCGGTGACGCGGAGCGGCGCGGTCTGCGGGGCGGCGTCGAAGCGGGCGTGCTGGCCGGGGAAGTCGAGGGCGAGGCCGACGCCGAGGGAGGTGGAGAGCCCGCCGAGGCCGCCGCCGAGGCCGGGCACGGAGGAGACGGCGGGCGGGGCGCCGCCGGCCGGGTTGGTGAAGCGCTGCGCCGGTCCGGCGAGGGCGAGTTCGCGGGTGTCCGCGCGCAGGCCCGGGTAGCGGTCGGCGGTGGCGGCGCGGAGGGTGGCGCGGCCGTCGGTGGAGTCGACGCCGCCGGTGCGGCTGACCCGGAAGGCGGGGCCGGTGTCGACGGAGGTGTCCCGCTTCAGCCAGCGGTCGAACCAGGCGCCGACGCGGTCCTCGACGCGGCCGGCCTCGCGGTCGCCGCCGTCGTGGCCGCCGGCCGTCCAGTCCACGGCGACGGGGGCGCCGTTGGCGGTGAGGGCGCGTGCCATCGCGTCGGACTGGTCGAGGGTGAAGAGGGAGTCGGTCTGGCCCTGGACGATGAGGGTGGGGACCTTGATGCGGTCGCCGACGGCGGAGGGGCTGCGGGACTCCAGGAGGGCGCGGGCGGCTGCGTCGGGCCGGCCGGAGACGGCGATGCGTTCCTTCAGGGCGCAGACCTCGGGGGCGAAGCGGCCGCAGGCGTCGCCGCGGGCGTCGGTGCCCATGGAGAAGAGGATGCCGGCCCACAGCTTCTTGTAGACGCCCTCGGGGAGCAGGGCGTCGGCGAGGTTCCAGTAGGTGATCTGCGGGGCGATGGCGTCGACGCGGGGGTCGTGGCCGGCCGCGAGGAGGGAGATCGCGCCGCCGTAGGAGGCGCCGGTGACGCCGACCCGCGGGTCGCCGGCCGTGTCGAGGAGGACCTCGGGGCGGGCGGCGAGCCAGTCGACGAGCTTCCTGACGTCCTTCACCTCGTGGTCGGGGTCGTTGAGGCCGATCTTCCCGCCGGAGGCGCCGAAGCCGCGGGCGGACCAGGTGAGGACGGCGTAGCCGTCGCGGGCCAGCTCCTCGGCCTGCGGGCGGACGTCGTCCTTGGAGCCGCCGAAGCCGTGCGCGAGCAGGACGGCGGGGCGGCGGCCGGACCCGGCGCCGGTGAAGTACGAGGTGTCGATCCGCACCCCGTCGAGGTCGAGGGCCCGGTCCTCGCGCTGGACGGGCGGGGGTTCGTCCTGGGCGACGGCGGTCCAGGTGCCGGCGCCCGCGAGGACGGTGAGGACGGCGGTGACCGCGGCCCACCGGGGAAGTCGGAGTCGCATGCCCCCGAGCCTAGGCGGACCGCCCGGGTGCGGACGGCGCCCCGGGGACGGAAATCCACGGCCTCCTGGAGTCGTACGCAGTACGGTCCGCGTACAGCGGTCGCGGTACGCCGGCGGCCGGGCGGCCGTGGCGGAGGAGGCGTGGGTGGCGGACGGGTTCGAGATCCGGCGGGCCGGGACGGTGGCCGAACTGCTGGCGGCGGAGCACCTGTACGACGGCCCGGCGCGGGCGGAGTGGGCGGAGCGTTTCCTCGCCTCCTCCGGGCACCTGATGCTGATCGCGTACGCGGCGGACGGCTCCCCCGCCGGGTTCGTGACGGGGATCGAGATGGTCCATCCGGACAAGGGCGCCGAGCTGTGCCTGTACGAGCTGGGCGTCGACGAGGCGTACCGGCGGCGGGGGCTGGGCCGGGCGCTGACGGAGGCGCTGCTGGCGGCCGCCCGGGAGCGGGGCTGCGCGGGCGCGTGGGTGCCGGTGGACACGGACAACGGACCGGCGCTCGCCACGTACCGCTCGGCGGGCGCGGCCGACGAGGGCGTGTGCGCGATCCGCGCCTGGTCCTTCGGCGACGGGGACGGGGACGGCGACGGCGACGGCGGTACCGCGAGGGGACCCGGGGTGCGGGGCCGGGCGGCGCCCTGACGCCCGGCGGGACCGGGAGGGCACGGGGTGCGCGGGAACGGCCGAACCCCGCCCTTGTGCCGCCCGGGCGGCGGGGCCACGCTGTGCCGGGACCCGCCCGGCACACGGGCAAACGGCCCCCGGGGTGCGGCGGCACGCACCCCGGGGGCCGTCCCACGGCCTGGCGTCGGTCAGTGGTTGCGCGGGAAGCCCAGGTCCACGCCGGTGGGGGCGTCGGCCGGGTCGGGCCAGCGGGTGGTGACGACCTTGCCGCGGGTGTAGAAGTGCACGCCGTCGTTGCCGTAGATGTGGTGGTCGCCGAAGAGCGAGTCCTTCCAGCCACCGAAGGAGTGGTAGCCCACCGGCACCGGGATCGGCACGTTGACGCCGACCATGCCGGCCTCGACCTCCAGCTGGAAGCGGCGGGCGGCGCCGCCGTCGCGGGTGAAGATCGCGGTGCCGTTGCCGAACGGCGAGGCGTTGATGAGGGCGAGGCCCTCCTCGTACGTCTCGGCGCGCAGCACGCAGAGGACCGGGCCGAAGATCTCGTCCTGGTACGCCTTGGCCGTGGTCGGCACGTGGTCCAGGAGGGAGAGGCCGATCCAGTGGCCGTTCTCGTGGCCCTCGACCGTGTAGCCGGTGCCGTCGAGGACGACCTGGCAGCCCTCGGCCTCGGCGCCGTGCACGTAGGAGGCGACCTTGTCGCGGTGGACGGCCGTGATGAGCGGGCCCATCTCGGAGGTCGGGTCGGTGCCGGGGCCGATCTTGATCTTCTCGGCGCGCTCGCGGATCTTCTCGACGAGCTCGTCGCCGACGGAGCCGACGGCCACGACCGCGGAGATCGCCATGCAGCGCTCGCCGGCGGAGCCGTACGCGGCGGAGACGGCGGCGTCGGCCGCGGCGTCGAGGTCGGCGTCCGGGAGGACCAGCATGTGGTTCTTGGCGCCGCCGAGCGCCTGGACGCGCTTGCCGTTGGCGGAGGCGGTGGTGTGGATGTACCGGGCGATCGGGGTCGAGCCGACGAAGGAGATCGCGGCGACGTCCGGGTGCTCCAGGAGGCGGTCGACGGCCACCTTGTCGCCGTGCAGGACGTTGAAGACGCCGTCCGGCAGGCCGGCCTCGGCGAGCAGCTCGGCGATCTTGAGGGAGGCCGACGGGTCCTTCTCGCTCGGCTTGAGGACGAAGGTGTTGCCGGTCGCGATGGCGATCGGGAACATCCACATCGGCACCATGGCCGGGAAGTTGAAGGGCGTGATGCCGGCGACGACACCGACCGGCTGGCGGATCGAGGCGACGTCCACGCGGTTCGACACCTGGGTGGACAGCTCGCCCTTGAGCTGGGTGGTGATGCCGCAGGCCAGGTCGACGATCTCCAGGCCGCGGGCGACCTCGCCGAGGGCGTCGGAGTGGACCTTGCCGTGCTCGGCGACGATCAGCTCGGCGATGGCGTCGCGGTTGGCGTCGAGCAGCGCGCGGAACTTGAAGAGGATCGTGGTGCGCTGGGCCAGCGAGGAGGTGCCCCAGGTGGCGAAGGCGTCCTTCGCGGCGGCGACGGCCGCGTCGACCTCCTCCACCGAGGCGAGGGCGACCTGGGTGGTGACGGCGCCGGTGGCCGGGTCGGTGACCGGGCCCCAGTTGCCCGACGTGCCCTCGACGGTCTTGCCAGCGATCCAGTGGTGGACGCTCTTCGTCATGACGAGTTACTCCTTCAGAGATGGCGGCGTCGGGCGGTGACGTGCCGGTCGTACTCCTCGCGGGCCTTGACCGCCGACGGGCGGGTCGAGATCTCGGCCACGGGCACATCCCACCACGCCTGGGCCGGAGGCGGGCCCGACACACTGTCTGCCGTTTCGGTCTCGACGTAGACACATGTGGGATCCGTGGCGGCCCGGGCGTCGGCGAGGGCTTCCCGCAGGTCACGGACGGTACGGGGGCGCAGCACCCGCATCCCGAGGGACGCCGCGTTGGCTCCGAGGTCGACGGGGAGCGGGGGGCCGGTGAAGCCTCCGCCGGCGTCCCGCAGGCGGTAGTCGGTGCCGTACCGCTCGGCGCCGACCGCCTCGGAGAGGCCGCCGATGGAGGCGTACCCGTGGTTCTGGAGGACGATCAGCCTGAGCGGGAGCCGCTCCTGCACGGCGGTGACGATCTCGGTGGGATTCATCAGATACGTCCCGTCCCCGACGAGCGCCCAGACGGGCCGGCCGGGTGCGGCGAGGAGGACGCCGAGGGCGGCGGGGATCTCGTAGCCCATGCAGGAGTAGCCGTACTCGACGTGGTACTGGTCGCGGGAGCGGGTCCGCCAGAGCTTGTGGAGGTCGCCGGGGAGCGATCCGGCGGCGTTGATCAGGATGTCGGTGTGGTCCACCAGGGTGTCGAGTGCGCCGAGCACCTGGACCTGGGTGGGGCGGGCGGTCTCGTCCGGGACGGCGTAGGCGGCGGTGACGCGGGCCTCCCAGCGGAGCTTCTCCTCGGCGTACTCGTGGACGTAGGGGGCGGGGACGTGGTGCGGGTCGAGGAGGGCGTGGAGCTGCTCCAGGCCCTCGCGGGCGTCCGCGACGAGGGGCAGCGCGGCCTGTTTGTGGGCGTCGAAGGCGGCGATGTTGAGGTTGACGAAGCGGACGGCGGGGTGGGTGAAGAGGGTGGCGGAGGCGGTGGTGAAGTCGGTCCAGCGGGTGCCGATGCCGAGGACGACGTCGGCGGTGCGGGCCAGGTGGTTCGCGGCCGCGGTGCCGGTGTGGCCGACGGCCCCGACGTCCTGGGGGTGGTCGTGGGGCAGCGCCCCCTTGCCGGCCTGGGTGGAGGCGACCGGGATGCCGGTCAGCGAGGCGAAGGTGGCGAGCGCCTCCTCGGCCCCGCTGTGCCGGACGCCGCCGCCCGCGACGATCAGCGGGCGGGCGGCGCCGTCGAGCGCCGCGACGGCCGCGTCCAGTTCGGCCTCGTCGGGCGCGGGGCGGCGGATCCGCCAGATCCGCTCGGCGAGGAACTCCTCCGGCCAGTCGTACGCCTCCGCCTGCACGTCCTGCGGGAGGGCGAGGGTGACGGCGCCGGTGGCCGCCGGGTCGGCGAGGGTCCGCATGGCTTCGAGGGCGGCCGGGATCAGGGCCTCGGGGCGGCCGATCCGGTCGAAGTAGCGGGAGACGGGGCGGAGGCAGTCGTTGAC
The DNA here is from genome assembly GCF_042885515.1 of Streptomyces sp. NPDC058052. Classification (NCBI taxonomy): domain Bacteria; kingdom Bacillati; phylum Actinomycetota; class Actinomycetes; order Kitasatosporales; family Streptomycetaceae; genus Streptomyces; species Streptomyces sp. NPDC058052. The sequence goes on from NZ_JBHVRX010000012.1 coordinate 121,090, forward strand.
GGAGACGTCGCCGGCGTACGGGAGCTGGAGCTGCTGGAGGACGGGGTCGGCGGGGCGGGTCGCGAAGGTGTCGCCGGGGAGCAGCAGGACCGGGAGGTGGTTGATCGTGGCGAGGGCGGCGCCGGTGACGAGGTTGGTGGCGCCGGGGCCGATGGAGGTGGTGACGGCGTGGGCGGAGAGCCGGCCGGTCTGGCGGGCGTGGCCGACGGCGGCGTGCACCATGGCCTGTTCGTTGCGGCCCTGGTGGAAGGGCATGGCGTCGGCGTGCTCGACGAGCGCCTGGCCGATCCCGGCGACGTTGCCGTGGCCGAAGATGCCCCAGGTGGCGGCGATCAGCCGGTGCCGGGCGCCGTCCCGCTCGGTGTACTGGGCGGCCAGGAAGCGCACCAGCGCCTGGGCGACGGTCAGGCGGACGCTCACGCGTATCCCTCCGTGTGGTCGGGGTGGAAGCTGATCCGCCACTCCCGTGCGGGGCCGGGTCCGGCCATGACGTTGAGGTAGTAGAGGTCGTGGCCGGGCTGGGCGATCGAGGGGCCGTGCCAGCCGTCGGGGACGAGGACGGCGTCGCCGTGGCGGACCTCGGCCAGGAGGTCGGCGCCGCCGGGCCGCGAGGGCGAGATCCGCTGGTAGGCGTAGCCGCGCGGGTCCTCGATCTCGTAGTAGTAGATCTCCTCCAGGACGGACTCGGTCCCGGGGCGGTGCTCGTCGTGCTTGTGCGGCGGGTAGGAGGACCAGTGGCCGCCGGGGGTGACGACCTCGACGGCGATGAGCCGGTCGCAGGGGAAGGCGTCGGCGGAGGCGAAGTTCCGCACCCGGCGGGCGCGGTCGCCGCTGCCGCGGTCCTCGACGGGAACCTCCGGCGCGGGGCCGTAGCGGGCGGGGAGTCGTCGCTCGCAGTTCGCTCCTGCCAAAGCGAAGCGGCCTCCCGCGCCGGAGGCGATCTGGGCGTGGGCGTCGCGCGGTACGTAGACGAAGTCCGTCACGGAGTCGAACACGCTTGCGCGGCCCACGAGTTCGAAGAATTCCCCGTCGACGCGCACGGTACCGCCCCCGGCGAGGGGAAGCACCACCCATTCGGCATCCGCGCTGTCGAAGGTGTGCTCCCCGCCGGGCGGCAGGTCGAGGACGCGGAGTGCGGAACGGCTCCATCCGGCCGCCGCGGGGTCGATGTCCAGGGCGTACGGCCCCCGGGCCGCGGTCCCGGCGGGGAGGTGGAGGCGGTGGGTGGTCACCGGTGGTCGTCCTTGCTGGGAGGGAGCGGGGGAGCGGGAGCGGCGGCGGCCGCGGGTCACCGGGGGTGGTCCTCCGGGCGCCGCGGGAGGGTGCCCGAGCCGGCGGCGAGGGCGCGGTCGATCTCGGCGGCGTCCGGCATGGCGGGGGCGCAGGCGAGGCGGCCGGCGACGATCGAGCCGGCGGCGCCCGCGCGGCGCACGGTGTCCTCCAGGGGGAGGCCGGCGAGGAGGCCGTGGACGAGGGCTCCGCCGAAGGCGTCGCCGGCGCCGAGGCCGTTGACGACGTCGACCGGCAGCGGCGGGACGGCGGCGCGGCGCCCGTCGGCGGTGAGCGCGAGGACGCCCTCGGGTCCGCGTTTGACGACGGCGAGCGGGACGGTGGCGGAGTCGCCGGGGGCGAGGAGGCCGAGGAGGGCGCGGGCGGCGGCCTCCGGGTCGCGTTCGCCGGTGGCGACCTCGCACTCCTCGGCGTTGCCGACGGCGACGGTGGCGTGCCGCAGGGCCTCGGTGTAGTGGGGGCGGGCGGTGTCCGGGTCGGGCCAGAAGGCGGGCCGCCAGTCGAGGTCGAGGACGGTGTGGGCGCGGCCGGCCCGGGCCCGCAGGGCGGTGAGGGTGGCGGCGCGGCTGGGTTCCTCGCTGAGGCCGGTCCCGGTGGTCCACAGGACGCGGGCGGCGCGGATCGCGCCGAGGTCCAGCTCGTGCGGGTGGATCTCCAGGTCGGGGGCCTTGGGGCGGCGGTAGAAGGTGAGGGGGAAGTCGTCGGGCGGGAAGAGGGCGCAGAAGGTGACGGGCGTGGGGTGACCGGGGACCTCGGTGACCCAGCGGGCGTCCACCCCGAACTCCTCGATCTCGCGCCGGAGGTAGGCGCCGAAGGCGTCGGCGCCGGTGCGGCTGATCAGGGCCGTGCGGCGGCCGAGCCGGGCGGCGGCGACGGCCACGTTGGCCGGGGAGCCGCCGAGGAAGCGCCGGAAGGTCTCGACCCGGTCGAGTCCGACGCCGCTCTGGAGGGGGTAGAGGTCGACGCCGAGCCGCCCCATGGTGATCAGGTCGTACGGCTCCGGCTCCACGGGTGCCACCTCTCGACTCCGGCGTCCGTTCCCAGGTCTAGCCGTCCGCCGGGAGGCGTGTCAACGACATGTCCGGACATTCGGACGACTCCCCGGCGGGTCCGGCGGGTGTCTTGACGCTGCTGCGGGGCGCGGTCAAGGTGGCTGGCATGACGAAGCCGTCGCCGTCGCCGTCGCCCTCCCGCATCCGGATCGGATCCGCCCCGGACTCCTGGGGGGTGTGGTTCCCGGACGATCCCCGGCAGGTGCCGTGGCAGCGGTTCCTCGACGAGGTGGCGGGGTCCGGCTACGAGTGGATCGAGCTGGGCCCGTACGGCTATCTGCCCACCGATCCGGCGCTGCTGGCCGAGGAGACCTCACGGCGCGGGCTGCGGGTGTCGGCCGGCACGGTCTTCACGGGGCTGCACCACGGGCCGGCCGTGTGGGAGCGGACCTGGGCGCACGTCGCGGAGAACGCGGCCCTGGCGCAGGCCATGGGCGCCGGGCACCTGGTGGTGATCCCCTCCTTCTGGCGGGACGACAGGACCGGCGAGGTCCTGGAGGACCGGGTGCTGACGGCGGAGCAGTGGCGGGACCTGACCTCGCTGACCGAGCGCCTGGGGCGGGAGGTGCGGGAGCGGTACGGGCTGCGGATCGTGGTCCATCCGCATGCCGACACGCACCTCGACGACGAGGAGAGCGTGACCCGCTTCCTCGACGCCACCGATCCGGAGGCGGTGGCGCTCTGCCTGGACACCGGGCACTACGCGTACGCGGGCGGGGACAGCGTCAAGCTGATCGAGAGCTACGGGGAGCGCATCGGCTACCTCCATCTGAAGCAGGTGGATCCGGCCGTGCTGGCGGGGGTGCGGGCCGAGGGGCTGCCGTTCGGCCCGGCGGTGGCGCGGGGCGTGATGTGCGAGCCGCCGGCGGGGGTGCCGGCGCTGGAGCCGGTGCTCGCGGCCGCGGCGGCGCTGGACGTGGAGCTCTTCGCGATCGTGGAGCAGGACATGTACCCGTGCGAGCCGGACGCCCCCTACCCGATCGCGCTGCGCACCCGCGCGTACCTCCGCTCCTGCGGGGTGTGACCGGAAGCGCCGCGCGGGTACGACCGGAGGGTCCGGCGCGCGCGGACGCGCCGCCGTGACCGTTCGTCACTTCTGTCACGGATGTCGCGTCTCCGTCACACGTGTCGCGGTGTCGCGGGTCCCGCGTCACAGGCGTGCGACAGCCGCTCCCCCGCCGTCCGAGCGGGTCGTTCTCCGGGCACAGGACCGGTGATCACCGACGCCACCGCCCGCAGCGCCCCCGAACGGCACCCCCGCCACCGCTGCGCGGCACGGGGCGTGAGGGAGGTACAGGCATGACGGACAGGAACCTCTGGTCGTACAAGGACATCGCCGCGCACATCCGGGTCCAGCCGGACACGGTCCGCTCCTACCGGAAGCACGGACTGCTGCCGCCGCCGGACCGCGTCGAGTCGGGCAAGCCCTTCTGGTACCCGGACACCGTCCGCGCCTGGGTCGCGAGCCGTCCCGGCAACCGGGCGCGCCGCGACTGATCCCGTCCGTCCGGCCCGTGCGGCGCCGCCCCCGGTGGAGTCCGGGGGCGGCGCCGCCGCGCGTCTCAGCCTCGGCTGCCGACGGGCTCGCGCACCTCCTCCGCGTCCCCGGGCGCGCCGGCCGGGGCGGCGGGCGCCCCGGACTCGCTGACGCCGAAGCGGTCGTGGAAGCGGCGGAGCGGGCCGGGGGCCCACCAGGTGAGGCGGCCGGTCAGCTTCATGACCGCGGGGACGAGGAGGCTGCGGACCACCATGGCGTCCATGAGGACGGCGAGGGCGACGCCGAGGCCGAGCATCTTGGTGTTGGTGACCCGGGAGGTGCCGATGGCGACCATGACGACGGCGAGGATGACGGCGGCGGCGGTGATGAGCCCGCCGGTGCGGGCGAGGCCGAAGCGGACGGCGCCCTCGTGGTCGCCGGTGGCGTCGTACTCCTCCTTGATCCGGGAGAGCAGGAAGACGCCGTAGTCCATGGAGAGGCCGAAGGCCACGCAGAACATGAGGACCGGCAGCGTCGTCTCGATGTCGCCGGTGGCGGTGAAGCCGAGGAGGCCGGAGAGGTGTCCGTCCTGGAAGACCCAGACGACGGCGCCGAACATGGCGGTGAGGCTGAGGGCGTTGAGGACGACGGCCTGCACGGGGACGACCAGGCTGCCGGTGAGCAGGAAGACCAGCAGCAGGGTGACGAGGACGATGATGCCCGCCGCCCAGGGCAGCCGCTCGGCGATGGCGTCCTTGGAGTCGACGAGGACGGCGGCCTGACCGGTGACGGAGGTGGCGAAGGGGGCGTCGGCGGCGCGCAGCTCGCCGACCGCGCGCTGGGCCCCGTCCCCGGCGGCCGGGCCGTCCGGGACGACGCTGTAGAAGGCGTGGGTGTCCGCGCCGGTGCCGGAGACGACGGGGCCGTCGACGCGGACGATGCCGTCGAGGGCGGCAAGGCGCTCACGGTAGGCGCCGTACTCGGCGGGGGTGGCGGAGCCCTCGGCGAGGACGGTGAGGCTGCCGCCGGGGTCGCCGGGGAAGCCGGCGCGCAGCTCCTCCTGGACGATCCGGGAGGTGGCGGTGGCGGGGAGCTGCCGGTCGTCGGCGGTGCCGAACTTCACGCCGAGGAAGGGCAGTCCGAGCAGGACGAGACCGGCGGTGGTGAGGACGGCGAAGACGGGGGCCCGGCGCATCACCAGGCCGGCCGCGCGGGACCAGCCGCCGTCCGCCGGGGCGTCCTTCGCGGGGGCGCGGCGGCGGCGGAGCAGCCGGCGCAGGTCGAGGGCGTCGACCCGGTGGCCGAGGAGCACGAGGGCGGCGGGGAGCAGGGTGAGGGCGGCGGCCGCGGCGAGCAGGACGACGGCGATGCCCGCGTAGGCGAAGGAGCGCAGGAAGTACTGCGGGAAGACGAGCATGGCGGCGAGGGAGACGGCGACGGTGAGGGCGGAGAAGAGCACGGTCCGTCCGGCGGTGCGCAGGGTGGTGCGGACGGCGGCGGCCGGTTCGGCGCCGGCGGCCAGCTCCTCGCGGTAGCGGCGGACGACGAAGAGCGCGTAGTCGATGGCGAGGCCGAGGCCGAGCGCGGTGGTGAGGTTCTGCGCGAAGACGGAGACGTCGGTGAACTCGGTGATCCCGCGCAGCACGGCGTTGGTGCCGAGGATGGCGACGATGCCGACGCCGAGCGGCAGCAGGGCGGCGACGGCGCTGCCGAAGACCATGACGAGCAGGACGAGGGTGACGGGCAGGGCGATCAGCTCGGCCCGCAGCAGGTCCTCCTGGATGATCGACTGCATCTCGTGGCGGACGGCGAGGCCGCCGCCGAGGGTGACCTCGACGGGTCCGTGGGTGCCCCGGTAGGCGGGGGCGATGCGGTCGAGGAGCTCGCCGGCCGCCTTCTCCTCGCCGGCGATCCGGGCGGCGACGACGGCCTTGGTGCCGTCCTCGGAGCGGAGGGCGGGCGAGCCGCCGGCCCAGTAGGAGCCGACGCCCTCGACACCGGGCTCGGCGGCGAGCCGCTCGGTGAGCCGGCGGGCCTCCGCGGCCACGGCGGGGTCGTCGACCCCGGCCTTCCCGGCGTCGACGAGGAGCAGCAGGTTGGGCTGGGAGCCGGGGAACTCCCGCTCCAGCGCCTTCGTGGCGTAGCTGGACTCGGCCGCCGGGTCCTCCCAGCCGCCGCTGCCCATCCGGTCGGCGACGCCGCCGCCGGCGAGGACCGCGAGGGCGGTGAGGACGAGGGCGACGAGGAGCGTGATCCGGGGCCGCGCGGTCACGAAGCGCGTCCATCCCCCGCCCCGGACCTGGCTTCCGCCCCGCGCGGAGGGCGCTTTCTTGACTTCGGGCATGACGCGGTGTCCCCTTCACCGTGGCCCTCGCGCTCGCTTCCCGGCAGGTCACGAGGGCCGTCCATTGCCATAGACTGGCAAACACGAGTGATCGCTCGCGTCTTACAAGAATGCGAGCGACCTCTCGTATTTGTCAACGCGTATCGAGGAGGACTGGGGACAGCCATGCCCGAGGACCCGAAGCCGCGCCGCCGACAGGCCCGCGGCGAACGCCGCATCTCCCAGCTGCTCCAGGCCGCCGCCGCGGTGTTCTGCGCCAACGGCTACACGGCCACCAGCACCAACGCCATCGCCCGCGAGGCCAAGGTCTCGCCGGGCACGCTCTACCAGTACTTCCCGAACAAGGAAGCGATCGCCATCGAGCTGGGCGGCCGGCTCATCGGCGAGATGCGCGAGGCGCACGGACAGGTCTTCACGCCGGCCAACATGGCGCTGCCGCTGCCGGAGCTGATCGACGCGGTGCTCGACCCGATGATCGAGTTCAACTGCGCCAACCCGGCCTTCCTCGCCCTGATGCACGGCTCCGAGGTGCCCGGCCGGATCGCCGAGGAGCACGACGAGCTGCACGCCTCGCTGCTCCGCCAGGTCCGTGAACTCGTCGGCGCGCGGGCCGTCCCCGGCCTGCCCCCCGAGCGGCTGGACCCGATCGCGGACATGGCCTTCGCCGTCTTCAAGGGCGGCCTCGCGCTGATCGTCGCCGCCGAGGAGGGCCCCACCCGCGACGCGGCCGTCGCCGAGCTGAAGAAGGTCATGCTCCGCTACCTGGCACCGGTCTTCGGCGAGCCGGACACCTCCGTCACCACGCCTCCGACGACCCGCTGACCTCCCCCTCCTCCGCCCCCGCCCCCTCCGGCACCCGGTCCCGGCCCGCCCGCCCCCGCATCGCGAGCAGCGGGAAGACCAGGACGGAGACCATCCCCGCGCCCACGAGCGCCGCCGCCTCGCCCGCCGACAGGGCCTCGTCGTCCAGGCCGATGGTGGTGATGGCGACGACGAGCGGCAGCGCGGTGGAGCCGTACAGGACCAGCGCGCCGCGGTCCGTCCGGTCGAGGTCGCGCGGTGCGAGGAACCACATCGGGCCGCCGCGCACCACCAGGAAGAGCAGCAGGAAGACCGGCAGGAGGAGCAGGGCGCGGCCGCCGGAGAGCAGCGAGTCCAGGTCGAACTCGATGCCCGTGACGACGAAGAAGACCGGCACCAGGAAGCCGAAGCCGACCCCCTCGACCTTCTCCAGGATCTCCGGGCCGGCCTCGGGCGCCGCCCCGGTGAGCACCAGCCGGGTGATGAGCCCGGCGGCGAAGGCGCCGAGCAGGACGTCGAGGCCGAGCGCGGTCGAGGCGCCGAGCATCAGGGCGAGCAGCAGGAAGACGAAGCGGACCGCGAACTGGCCGCTGGTGTGCAGGGTCTTGGCGATGACGGCGGCGAACCACGGCGGGCGGGGCCGCAGCGCCCAGTAGACGGCGGCCGCGGTGAGCGCGGCGAAGACCGCGAGGAGCACCGTGGACTCGGCGGCGCTGCGCCCACTGAGGAGCAGGGCCATGGCGATGATCGGCCCGAACTCGCCGACCGCGCCGAAGGCCATGACGACCGAGCCGAAGCGGCCGCGCAGCCCCCCGGAGTCCCGCAGCACGGGCAGCACGGTGCCGAGGGCGGTGCTGGTGAGGGCCACGCCGATGAAGACCCCGGTGGAGTACCCGCCGCCGAGCAGGATGCCGGCGGTGAGGCCGAGGGCGAGCGCGGCCACCCAGGCCCAGACGGAGCGCCTGAGGGTGTCGCCGCGGACCTTGCCGAACTCGATCTCGTACCCGGCCAGGAAGATCAGCATGGTGAGGCCGAGCTCGGAGAGGCCGTCGATCAGCTCGCTGGAGCGGGCCCAGCCGAGGACGTCGGGGCCGATGACGATGCCGAGGACGATCTCGAAGACGGCGAGCGGGACGGGGACGCGGCGCCCCACCCAGTACGCCAGCAGAGGCGCCAGGACGGCGATCACCATGATCAGGACGAGCGTGCTCCCCGAATGCGACATATCGGGTATCTACCATAAGCTCCGGTCAGATGCCCTGTCGGCGGAGGGACTTGGAGGCCCGCGGATGCACGAGTACCGGCCCACGACCCAGCCCCCTCCCCCGCCGCCGGCGCCTCCCGGGCCGGCCGGACCGCGCCCCGGCCTGTGGAAGCGGTGCCTGTGGGGCGGGCTGGCCCTGTGGGCACTGACGGCGGTGGTCACCTACGCCACCGCCAACACCACCCTGCTGCCCACCCTGATCCTGCTCGGCAGCTTCCTGGTCCCGGGCGTCTTCGTCCTCTGGGCGTACGAGCGGCACGGCCGCGACCTCGGGCTGCCGGTGATCCTCGGCTGCTTCGTCACCGGCGGCATCCTGGGCGTCCTCGGCGCCTCGGTCATGGAGTACTACCTGCTCCACCCCTCCCTGTGGATGTTCCTCGGGGTGGGACTGATCGAGGAGGCGGTGAAGCTGGCCGCCCTGATGTTCGTCGTCCGGCACCGCCCGTACCTGCGCGGCCGGCGCGCCGGCCTGGTGCTCGGCGGGACGGTCGGCTTCGGCTTCGCGGCCTTCGAGAGCGCGGGGTACGCCTTCAACGCGGCCGTCACCATGGACGGCATCGACCTGCGCTCGCTGCTGGAGACGGAGATCCTGCGCGGGGTGCTCGCCCCCTTCGGACACGGCCTGTGGACGGCCATCGCGGGCGCGGTGCTCTTCTCCTTCCGCCGCCCCGACGGCCGCTTCCGCCTCGCCGGGCCGGTCGTCGGCACCTATCTGGGAGTGGCGGCGCTGCACGCGCTCTGGGACTCGATGCACGGGATCGCGCTCTGGCTGGTGCTCCGCCTGACCACCACGAACCTCGACCGCTCGCTCTTCGCCCAGGGGTACCTCCCGGAGCCCACGTCCCGGCAGGAGCACCTGTTCACCCTCTTCTCGGTGGGCGGTCTGGTGCTGGTGACACTGGTGGGACTGGCGTGGCTGAGATCGCTGGCGCGACCCGAACCGGCCAGAAGTGGCATTTATACCCCCTAGGGGTATAACATCGCGGGTGTAAGGCTCCGAACCGAAGAGGAGAACCCCCATGGCCGCCGAGACGCAGACCGAACTCACCACCGTCTACCAGGTCAAGGGCATGACCTGCGGCCACTGCGAGGGCGCCGTCTCCGCCGAGATCTCCGCGCTCCCCGGCGTCTCCTCGGTCACCGCCGCCGCCGGGACCGGCGAGGTCACCGTGGTCTCCGCCGCCCCGCTCGACCGCGAGGCCGTCGCCGCCGCCGTGGACGAGGCCGGCTACGAGCTGGTCTGACCGCCACCTCGACGTCAACGATCCGCAGGGCCGTACCGTTACCGGGTACGGCCCTGCTCCCCTTTCTGGAACCGCACATGACCAGCACCGCCCCCGACGTCACCGTCACCGAACTGACCATCGGCGGGATGACCTGCGCCTCCTGCGCGGCCCGCGTCGAGAAGAAGCTCAACCGGATGGACGGCGTCACCGCGACCGTCAACTACGCCACCGAGAAGGCGCACGTCGAGCACGCCCCCGGCATCGGCGTCGACGCGCTCATCGCCACCGTGGTGAAGACCGGTTACACCGCCGAGGAACCCGCACCGCCGGAACCCGAGGCGCCCGGGGAACCCGGCGGCACCGACGCCGACCCCGAGCTCGACGCCCTGCGCGGGCGGCTCGTCGTCTCCGCCGTCCTCGCCGCCCCCGTCGTCCTGCTCGCCATGGTCCCCGCCCTCCAGTTCGACCACTGGCAGTGGCTCTCCCTCACCCTCGCCTCCCCCGTCGTCGTCTGGGGCGGCCTGCCCTTCCACCGGGCCGCCTGGACCAACCTCCGGCACGGCGCCGCCACCATGGACACCCTCGTCTCGGTCGGCACCCTCGCCGCCTACGGCTGGTCCCTCTGGGCACTCTTCCTCGGCGACGCCGGCACACCCGGGATGCGCCACGGCTTCGACCTCACCGCGGACCGCGCCGACGCCTCCGGCACGATCTACCTGGAGGTCGCCGCCGGCGTCGTCACCTTCATCCTCCTCGGCCGCTGGCTGGAGGCCCGCGCCAAACGGAAGGCCGGCGCCGCCCTGCGGGCCCTGATGGAGCTCGGCGCCAAGGACGTGGCCGTCCTCCGGGACGGCACCGAGGTGCGCGTGCCCGTCGCCGCCCTGCGGACCGGCGAGCTGTTCGTCGTCCGCCCCGGGGAGAAGATCGCCACCGACGGCACCGTCGCCGAGGGCTCCTCCGCCGTCGACGCCTCCCTGCTCACCGGCGAGTCCCTGCCCGTCGACGTCACCGCCGGCTCCTCCGTCACCGGTGGCTGCGTCAACGTCTCCGGGCGGCTCGTCGTCCGCGCCGACCGGATCGGCGCCGACACCCGGCTCGCCCGGATGGCCCAGCTCGTCGAGGAGGCCCAGAGCGGCAAGGCCGAGGTGCAGCGGCTCGCCGACCGGGTCTCCGCCGTCTTCGTCCCCGTCGTCCTGCTGATCGCCCTCGCCACCCTCGGCTTCTGGCTCGGCTCCGGCGCGGGCGCCACCGCCGCCTTCACCGCCGCCGTCGCCGTCCTGATCATCGCCTGCCCCTGCGCCCTCGGCCTCGCCACCCCGACCGCGCTGCTCGTCGGCACCGGACGGGGCGCCCAGCTCGGCATCCTCATCAAGGGCCCCGAGGTCCTGGAGTCCACCCGCCGCGTCGACACCGTCGTCCTCGACAAGACCGGCACCGTCACCACCGGCCGGATGACCCTCACCGGCGTCCACCCCGCCGACGGCACCGACGAGAAGGAGCTGCTGCGGCTCGCCGGCGCCCTGGAGCACTCCTCCGAGCACCCCGTCGCCCGCGCCGTCGCCGCCGGCGCCGCCGAACGGCTCGGCGTCCCCCTCGGCGAGCTGCCGGTCCCCCACGACTTCGAGAACGTCCCGGGACTCGGCGTGCGCGGCTCCGTCGACGGCCTGCCCGTCCTCGCCGGCCGGGCCGCGCTGCTCGCCGCCGAGGGCGTGCCGGTCCCCGCGGACACGGAGGCCGGGGCCGTCCTCGTGGCCTGGGACGGGGCCCTGCGCGGCACCCTCACCGTCGCCGACGCCGTCAAGGACACCAGCGCCGAGGCCGTCGCCCGGCTCCGCGCCCTCGGGCTGCGGCCGGTGCTGCTCACCGGCGACCACCGGGCCGTCGCGGAGACCGTCGCGGCCGAGGTCGGCATCGGCGAGGTGATCGCCGAGGTGCTGCCCGAGGAGAAGGCCGGGGCCGTCCGCAAGCTCCAGGAGGAGGGCCGTACGGTCGCCATGGTCGGCGACGGCGTCAACGACGCGGCGGCGCTCGCCACCGCCGACCTGGGGCTCGCGATGGGCACCGGGACGGACGCGGCCATCGAGGCGAGCGACCTCACCCTCGTCCGGGGCGATCTGCGCGCCGCCGCCGACGCGATCCGGCTCTCCCGCCGGACTCTGGCGACGATCAAGGGGAATCTGGCGTGGGCCTTCGGCTACAACGTGGCCGCGCTGCCGCTCGCCGCGGCCGGACTGCTCAACCCGATGATCGCGGGCCTGGCCATGGCGTTCTCGTCCGTCTTCGTGGTCACCAACAGCCTGCGCCTCCGCCGGTTCCGTTGATTTCACCTACACGTGACGCACAAGTCCTTCACAAAGAGACCTAGATCACAGATATTGGGGGGTAACCATCTGGGCTGTTCGCGAGTCTAAGTGGGCGATGCCAGAACGTCTTGGGGGACGTTCGTCGGGAGGTCTTGGGGGACGTCCCGACAGGCAAGCGCGGCCGGGGCACGTGCACCGGGGAGCTTTGAGCGGCCCTCCCGTACGTACCCCGGCAGACCGCGCACCGGACGCCCGGCCCGGATCCCGTGGGGGGAATCCGCACCGGGGATATGGGAAGCGCCCCGCTCGCCGACCCGTGGGGGGATCGGAGAGCGGGGCGCTTCTGTACGTCTCAGTCGACCTGTGCGGGGCCGGCTCAGCGCTCGTCGACCGGGACGAAGTCGCGCAGGACCTCGCCGGTGTAGATCTGGCGCGGGCGGCCGATGCGGGAGCCGGGCTCCTTGATCATCTCGTGCCACTGGGCGATCCAGCCGGGGAGGCGGCCGAGCGCGAAGAGCACGGTGAACATCTCGGTCGGGAAGCCCATCGCGCGGTAGATGAGGCCCGTGTAGAAGTCCACGTTCGGGTAGAGGTTGCGCGAGACGAAGTAGTCGTCGGAGAGCGCGTGCTCCTCCAGCTTGAGCGCGATGTCCAGCAGCTCGTCGGACTTGCCGAGGGCCGAGAGGACGTCGTGCGCCGCCGCCTTGATGATCTTGGCGCGCGGGTCGAAGGACTTGTACACCCGGTGGCCGAAGCCCATCAGGCGGACGCCGTCCTCCTTGTTCTTCACCTTGCGGATGAAGGAGTCGACGTCGCCGCCGTTGGCCTGGATGCCCTCCAGCATCTCCAGGACCGACTGGTTGGCACCGCCGTGCAGCGGGCCCCACAGGGCGGAGATGCCGGCGGAGATCGAGGCGAACATGTTCGCCTGCGAGGAGCCGACCAGACGCACGGTGGAGGTCGAACAGTTCTGCTCGTGGTCCGCGTGCAGGATGAGGAGCTTGTCGAGCGCCGAGACGACGACCGGGTCGAGCTCGTACTCCTGGGCCGGGACCGAGAACGTCATGCGCAGGAAGTTCTCGACGTAGCCGAGGTCGTTCCGCGGGTAGACGAACGGGTGGCCGATCGACTTCTTGTACGCGTACGCGGCGATCGTCGGCAGCTTCGCGAGGAGCCGGATCGTCGACAGGTGGCGCTGCGTCTCGTCGAACGGGTTGTGGCTGTCCTGGTAGAAGGTGGACAGCGCGGAGACCACCGAGGACAGCATCGCCATCGGGTGGGCGTCCCGCGGGAAGCCGCGGAAGAAGTTCTTGACGTCCTCGTGGACCAGCGTGTGCTGGGTGATCTCGTTCTGGAAGGTGGAGAGCTCGTCGCCCTTCGGCAGCTCACCGTTGATCAGCAGGTAGGCCACCTCCAGGAAGGTGGACTGCTCGGCCAGCTGCTCGATGGGGTAGCCGCGGTACCGCAGGATGCCCTGCTCACCATCGAGGTAGGTGATCGCGGATTTGTAGGCGGCGGTGTTGCCGTATCCGCTGTCCAGGGTGACCAGACCGGTCTGGGCTCGCAGTTTCCCGATGTCGAAGCCCTTGTCGCCGACGGTGCTCTCGACCACCGGGTAGGTGTATTCACCGTCCGCGTACCGCAGTACTACAGAGTTGTCGCTCACGTCATCCCTCACCGACGTAGTGCCTCTTCTTCGAGGTGCCCTGACTGTCTCTACCATCCCCCACTTGGCTCAGGAGAGTGCACTCGGGGTCGCCATTGGGCCAATCGGCGGCACTCAGTGCCGCCAACCTGCTTATCCTGCCCCCTTCGCCCCGGTTCCGGTAGTCCTCCGTGATCTTTCACACGGGGGCACCCCCTGTGAGCCGGTGGGCCAGTGCGGTAAAGCGCCGGCCGGCCGAGACCGTACGGACCGCCTGGGCGATCGCGCGGCGCGAACCGACCAGCACCACGAGCTTCCGGGCCCGGGTGACGGCCGTGTAGAGCAGGTTCCGCTGGAGCATCATCCACGCACTCATGGTGACCGGGATCACCACGGCCGGATACTCGCTGCCCTGCGAACGGTGGATGGTGACCGCGTACGCGTGGGCCAGTTCGTCCAGTTCGTCGAAGCCGTACGGCACCTCCTCGTCCTCGTCCGTCCGGACGGTCAGGCGCTGTTCCACGGGGTCCAGTGCCGTCACCACTCCGACCGTACCGTTGAAGACCCCGTTCGCCCCTTTCTCGTAATTGTTCCTGATCTGGGTGACCTTGTCGCCGACACGGAACACCCGGCCGCCGAACCGCTTCTCCGGGAGGTCCGGCCGGGCCGGGGTGATCGCCTGCTGGAGCAGCCCGTTCAGCGCGCCCGCGCCGGCCGGACCGCGGTGCATGGGGGCCAGGACCTGCACGTCCCGGCGCGGGTCGAGGCCGAACCTGGCCGGAATGCGCCGGGCGGCCACCTCGACGGCCATCCGGGCCGCGTCCTCCGTCTCCTCCTCCGCGAAGAGGAAGAAGTCCGGCAGGCCCTGGGTGCGGGGCGGGGTGCCCGCGTTGATCAGGTGCGCGTTGGTGACGACGCCGGACTCCTGGGCCTGCCGGAAGATCCGGGTCAGCCGGACCGCCGGCACCGGGCTGCCGGGGGCCAGGAGGTCGCCCAGGACCTCGCCGGCGCCGACCGACGGCAGCTGGTCCACGTCCCCCACCAGGAGCAGGTGGGCGCCCGGGGCGACCGCCTTGACCAGCTTGTTCGCGAGCAGCAGGTCCAGCATCGACGCCTCGTCGACCACGACGAGGTCGGCGTCGAGCGGGCGGTCCCGGTCGTAGGCCGCGTCGCCGCCCGGCCGCAGCTCCAGGAGCCGGTGGACGGTGGACGCCTCGGCGCCGGTCAGCTCGGCCAGCCGCTTGGCGGCGCGGCCGGTCGGCGCCGCGAGGACGACCTTGGCCCGCTTCGCCCGGGCCAGCTCCACGACGGACCGGACGGTGAAGGACTTGCCGCAGCCGGGACCGCCGGTGAGGACCGCGACCTTCTCCGTCAGGGCGAGCCGGACGGCCTGCTCCTGCTCGGGCGCCAGGGTGGCCCCCGTACGGTCCGCGAGCCACGCCAGCGCCTTGTCCCAGGCCACGTCCCGGAAGGCGGGCATGCGGTCCTCCGGGGTGCGCAGCAGCCTCCGCAGCTGCCCGGCGAGGGAGAGCTCGGCCCGGTGGAAGGGGATCAGGTAGACGGCCGTGACCGGCTCGCCCTCCGGGCCGGGGACCGCCTCCCGGACGACCCCCTCGGGGTCCCCGGCCAGCTCGGCGAGGCACTCGATGACGAGTCCGGTGTCCACCTGGAGCAGCTTCACGGAGTCGGCGATCAGCCGCTCCTCGGGGAGGAAGCAGTGCCCCTGGTCGCTCGACTGCGAGAGGGCGTACTGGAGGCCGGCCTTCACCCGGTCGGGGCTGTCGTGCGGGATGCCGACGGCCTGGGCGATCCGGTCGGCGGTGAGGAAGCCGATGCCCCAGACGTCGGAGGCGAGGCGATAGGGCCGGTCGCGCACGACGGAGATCGAGCCGTCGCCGTACTGCTTGTAGATGCGGACGGCGAGGGAGGTGGAGACGCCGACCGTCTGGAGGAAGACCATCACCTCCTTGATCGCCTTCTGCTCCTCCCAGGCGGCCACGATGTTCCTGGTCCGCTTGGGTCCCAGTCCGGGGACCTCGATGAGGCGGCCGGGATCCTCCTCCAGGACGTCGAGGGTCTCCAGGCCGAAGTGGGTCGTGATGCGGTCGGCGAAGACGGGTCCGATGCCCTTGATCAGGCCGGAGCCGAGGTAGCGGCGGATGCCCTGGACCGTGGCGGGCAGCACCGTCGTGTAGTCGTCCACATGGAACTGGCGCCCGTACTGCGGGTGGGAGCCCCAGCGCCCCTCCATCCGCAGCGATTCCCCCGGCTGGGCGCCGAGCAGCGCGCCGACGACGGTGAGCAGGTCCCCGGCGCCGCGGCCGGTGTCGACCCGGGCGACCGTGTAGCCGCTCTCCTCGCTGGCGTACGTGATCCTCTCCAGCACCCCCTCGACCACGGCGGGGCGGCGCGGCTGACCCTCGTTGGACATGGACCGACCGTAGCGAAGGCCACCGACAGCGCGGGCGGGCCTGTGGACAACTCCCGCCCGGGTACCGTTCCCGAGCTACCATGTGGCAAGAGTGGCTTCTTGTTCCACATGACAGGCATGGAGGCTGGTCATGAGCGTGACCAACGTGGACGTGGACGACGACGTACTGGCCGAGGCGGCGAAGCTGCTCGGTACGACCACGAAGAAGGACACGATCAACACGGCGCTCGAAGAGGTCATCAAGCGTCACCGCCGCAGGGCCGCGTTCCAGCGCCTCACGGAACGCGGGGCGCGGGGAGAGCTGGAGCCCCTTCGCCAAGCCTGGGAAGCCCGTAAGGCCGCCCAGCACGGCGGGGACGCCGGGTGATCACGTACCTCATCGACACCAGCGCGTACGTCCACCTCAGCACTGATCCCCTGGCGCAGCGCCGCTGGGAAGCCGAGATCGACACGGGCGCCATCGGCATGTGCGAGGCCACCAGAGCGGAGGTTCTCTTCATGGCCACCGGCCCGGACGACCGCGACGACATCGACGAGGAACTCGCCGCCCTGTTCGGACCGGTGCGCGTCCCGAAGGACGCGTGGCGGTGGGTGGACGCCGCCCAGCACAAGCTGACCCTGAAAGGGCAGCACCGGGCGGCGGGCGTCGTCGACCTCCTCCTCTGCGCCACGGCGGTCCACCATGGCCTGACCATCCTGCACAGGGACAACGACTTCGCCACGGTCGCCCGTGTCCTCAAGGAGGTCGAGCAGCAGGACGTACGGGATTCTTGACCGTCCGTCGCATGGGCCGGGGCCGGGCGGGGCGGGCCGCACACCCCGATTCCCTCCCGGCCCCGGCAGGAAGAAGGGCCGCACCCCTTCGGGTCTCACACCTCCAGGAACGCGTTCAGGGTCTCCTCCAGGACCTCGACGCCGTCCCTCGCCCAGAGGGCGGCGTTGAACAGCTCGACCTCGACCGGGCCCGTGTATCCGGCCCGCTCCAGGAGTCCGGCCCACCAGGTGAGGTCGATCGCGCCCGTGCCGAGCTGCCCCCGGCCGTCGAGGACGCCCTCCGGGAGGGGGGTCGTCCAGTCGGCGAGCTGGAAGGAGTGGATGCGGCCCGCCGCGCCCGCGCGTTCCACCGCCGCCGGGGCGTTCTCGTCCCACCACAGGTGGTACGTGTCGACGGTGACGCCGACCTGGTCGGCCGGGAAGCGCTCCGCGATGTCCAGGGCCTGGTCCAGGGTGGAGACCGCGCACCGGTCGGAGGCGTACATGGGGTGGAGGGGTTCGATGGCGAGCCGGACCCCGCGCGCGCCCGCGTAGGGGGCGAGCGCGCCGATCGCGTCCGCGATCCGCGCGCGTGCTCCGGGCAGGTCGCGGCTGCCGGCGGGCAGTCCGCCGGAGACCAGCACGAGGGTGTCGGTGCCGAGCGCCGCCGCCTCGTCGATCGCCGCGCGGTTGTCGGCCTCCCAGCCGTCGCTCGTGAAGAAGCCGCCGCGGCAGAGGGTGGTGACGGTCAGCCCGGCGTCCCGCACGAGCACGGCGGCCTTCTCGATCCCGTACTCCTTCACCGGGTCGCGCCACAGGCCGACGCCGGGGATCCCGAGGCGGACGCACTCCTCCACCAGGGCGGGCAGCGGCAGCTGCTTCACCGTCATCTGGTTGATGCCGAAGCGGTCGAGGTTCACTGGGGGACTCCGTGGACGGTGAGGAGGGCGCGCATCCGGGCCTGCGCGCGCGCCGGGTCCGGGAACAGGCCGAGGCCGTCGGCGAGTTCGTAGGCGCGGGCCAGGTGCGGCAGGGAGCGGGCCGAGTGGAGGCCGCCGACCATGGTGAAGTGCTCCTGGTGGCCCGCGAGCCAGGCGAGGAGGACCACGCCCGTCTTGTAGTAGCGGGTCGGAGGCTCGAAGAGGTGGCGGGAGAGGGCGACGGTCGGGTCGAGGAGTGCGCGGAAGCCCTCCGTGTCGCCGGTGTCGAGGGTCCTGACCGCCTCCGCCGCCAGCGGGCCGAGCGGGTCGAAGATGCCGAGCAGGGCGTGGCTGAAGCGCCCGCCCTCCGCGGGGGCCTCGCCCGCGATCAGCTCCGGGTAGTGGAAGTCGTCGCCCGTGTAGCAGCGGACGCCCTCGGGGAGGCGGCGGCGGAGCGCGACCTCGCGGCCCGCGTCGAGGAGGGAGATCTTGACGCCGTCGACCTTGTCGGGGTGGGCGGCGACGACCTCCAGGAAGGTCTCGGTGGCCGCGTCGAGGCCGGCGGAGCCCCAGTACCCCTCCAGCGCCGGGTCGAACATGGGGCCGAGCCAGTGGAGGATCACGGGTTCGGCGGCCTGGCGCAGCAGGTGGCCGTACAGCTCCAGGTAGTCCTCGGGGCCGCGGGCCGCGGCGGCGAGGGCGCGGGAGGCCATGAGGACGGCCTGGGCGCCGGCCTCCTCGACGACGGCGAGCTGCTCCTCGTACGCGGCCCGGATCTCCGGCAGGCCGGCCGGGCCGGTGAGCTGGTCGGTGCCGACGCCGCAGGCGATCCGGCCGCCGACGGCCTTCGCCTCGGCGGCGCTGCGGCGGATCAGTTCGGCCGCGCCCGCCCAGTCGAGGCCCATGCCGCGCTGGGCGGTGTCCATGGCCTCCGCGACGCCGAGGCCGTGGGACCAGAGGTGGCGGCGGAAGGCGAGGGTCGCGTCCCAGTCCACGGCGGCGGGGCCGTCGGGGGTGGTGCCGGCGTACGGGTCGGCGACGACGTGGGCGGCGGAGAGGACCGTGCGGGAGGTGAGCGGTCCGGCCGCGGCGGGGACGAAGGGTTCGGCGCGGGGCTCGTACGCGCGCGTGCCGCCGCCCGGGAGGGGGAGGTGGAGCGTCACAGCGTCACCTCGGGGACGTCGAGGCGGCGGCCCTCGGCGGCGGACCTCAGGCCGAGCTCGGCGAGCTGGACGCCGCGGGCGCCGGCGAGCAGGTCCCAGTGGTACGGCTCGTCGAGGACGACGTGCCGGAGGAAGAGCTCCCACTGGGCCTTGAAGCCGTTGTCGAACTCGGCGTTGTCCGGGACCTCCTGCCACTGGTCGCGGAAGGAGTAGGTGGCC
Organism: Streptomyces sp. NPDC058052; assembly: GCF_042885515.1. Classification (NCBI taxonomy): domain Bacteria; kingdom Bacillati; phylum Actinomycetota; class Actinomycetes; order Kitasatosporales; family Streptomycetaceae; genus Streptomyces; species Streptomyces sp. NPDC058052. The sequence continues at coordinate 139,978 of NZ_JBHVRX010000012.1, forward strand.
GGGATGTCGGGGTTCCAGACCGGCTTGGGGGTGAGGCCGCGGTGCTGGACGCGGCAGTCGCGCAGGCCGGCGACGGCGGAGCCCTCGGTGCCGTCGACCTGGAACTCGACGAGTTCGTCGCGGTGGACGCGGACGGCCCAGGAGGAGTTGATCTGGGCGACGGCGCCGCCCTCCAGCCGGAAGACGCCGTAGGCGGCGTCGTCGGCGGTCGCCTCGTACGGCTTGCCCTCCTCGTCCCAGCGGCGCGGGACGTGGGTGGCGATCTCGGCGGAGACGGAGGTGACCCGGCCGAAGAGCTCGTGGAGCACGTACTCCCAGTGCGGGAACATGTCGACCACGATGCCGCCGCCGTCCTCGGAGCGGTAGTTCCAGCTGGGGCGCTGGGCCTCCTGCCAGTCGCCCTCGAAGACCCAGTAGCCGAACTCGCCGCGCACGGAGAGGATCTCGCCGAAGAAGCCGCCGTCGATGAGGCGCTTGAGCTTCAGCAGGCCGGGGAGGAAGAGCTTGTCCTGGACGACGCCGTGCTTGACGCCCTTCTCGGCGGCGAGGCGGGCGAGGTCGAGGGCGCCGGCGAAGTCGGTCGCGGTGGGCTTCTCGGTGTAGAGGTGCTTGCCGGCGGCGATCGCCTTGGTGAGGGCGTCGGCGCGGGCCGAGGTGACCTGGGCGTCGAAGTAGACGTCGATCGTGTCGTCGGCGAGGACGGCGTCGAGGTCGGTGGACCACTCGGTGAGGCCGTGCTTCCCGGCGAGGGCGCGCAGGGCGTGCTCGCGGCGGCCGACGAGGACCGGCTCGGGCCAGAGGACCTCGCCGTTCCCGAGGTCGAGGCCGCCCTGCTCGCGGAGGGCGAGGATCGAGCGGACGAGGTGCTGGCGGTAGCCCATGCGCCCGGTGACGCCGTTCATGGCGATGCGGATGGTCCTGCGTGTCACGGAATGTTCCTCTCCCCGGCGGGCCTGCGCCCTCGCTCACTGCGTGGAAGGCACGGCGAAAAACGCCATGCAGGGCAGAAAGCGCTTTCGGCGCGACGATAGAAAGCGCTTTCTGCCGCAGATGACGCTAGCCTGCCGACAACACACCGGACAAGGGCCCCGCGCCTTCGGCCTCGGAGCCACCCACGCGACCGTCGGAGGTACGCACGCGATGTCGGAGGTACGCACGCGATGACCGTCACCCTGTCGGACGTGGCCGCCCGCGCCCGGGTCTCCCCCGCGACCGTCTCCCGCGTCCTGAACGGCAACTACCCGGTGGCCGCGTCGACGCGGGAGCGGGTCCTGAAGGCCGTCGAGGAGCTGGACTACGTCCTCAACGGGCCCGCCAGCTCGCTCGCCGCCGCCACCTCCGACCTGGTCGGAGTGCTGGTCAACGACATCGCCGACCCCTTCTTCGGGATCATGGCGAGCGCGGCGCAGAGCGCCATCGGCGAGGGCGCGTCGGGCCGGGCGGGCGGCGAGAAGCTGGCCGTCGTCTGCAACACCGGGGGCTCCCCCGAGCGCGAACTCACCTACCTCACGCTGCTCCAGCGGCAGCGCGCCGCCGCCGTGATCCTCATGGGCGGCTCGCTGGAGGACCCGGAGCACCTGGCCGCGACCGCCGCCAAGCTGTCCCGGATGGCCGAGGCCGGCACGCGGGTCGTGCTGTGCGGCCGGCCGCCCGTGCCCGGGGACGCGCACACCGCCGCGCTGGTCTTCGGCAACCGCGCCGGGGCGCGCCGGCTCACCGAGCACCTGCTCGGCCTCGGCCACCGGCGGATCGGTTACGTCGCGGGCCCCGCCGACCGCACCACCACCCGGCACCGCCTGGAGGGCCACCGGGAGGCGCTGGCGGCGGCCGGCGTCCCCGAGGGGCCGACCGTCCACGGCCCCTACGACCGCACCTCGGGCCACGCCGCCGTCGCGGAGCTGCTCGCCCGCGACCCGCGCCTGACGGCGATCGTCGCCGCCAACGACACGGTGGCGCTGGGCGTCTGCGCGGCGCTGCGGGAACAGGGCCTGTCGATCCCCGGCGACGTCTCGGTGGCCGGCTTCGACGACCTGCCCTTCTCGGTCGACGCGGTCCCCGCCCTGACCACCGTCCGCCTGCCCCTGCACGACTCCGGCGTCCGCGCCGGACGGCTGGCCATGGCGACGGAGGAGGCCCCGGCGGGCGTCACGGAGGACGTCCCGGGCGAGCTGGTGGTCAGGGATTCGACGGCGGCGCCGCGGGGGTAGGGGCGACCGCCGTGGTGACGGGCCCCCCGAAGGCCGCGCGATCGCCGTCAGGACCGACGGATTCCCGCGCGCCGGGGAGTGGGCTACGCGGCGGGGTCCAGGCCCGTCGCCGCGAGGACCGCGTCGACCGTCTCGTCGACGGTCTGGCCGGCGTTGTCGATCCAGACGGCCCGGTCGGAGAGTTCGGCGCGCATGGCCTCGTCCAGGAAGGCCCAGTTGGTGGTGAGGCGCTTGTGGCGGGCGTTGTTGCGCTCCCATGCCGTGTCCGGGCCGGGGGCCAGGATCACCACGTGGAGCGGGACCGCCGCCAGCCGGCTCCGGTAGAAGTCCAGGTGCGAGGCGCGCACCACGACGTCGTCCAGGACCGGCAGGAAGCCGGCGGCGGCGAAACTGCCCGCGAGGAGGCAGGCGTTGCGGGCGCGCAGCAGGATCTGCCGGTCGGCCTCCGGGTCTCCGTCCGGGGTCGGCCAGTGGCCGCCGCTGACGATCAGCTCCTGGAGGTGGTCGACCTCGATGTGCGCGGCGCGGGCGAACCGGGCCGCGAGGGCGGCCGACACCGTCGACTTGCCGCTGCCGGGGATGCCGGCGAGGAGCAGGGCCCCGGGCGCGGGGACGGGGGCGTCGACGGTCACGTTCTCGAAGGTCATGCGGGCCTTTCCTCGCCGGTGGGACCCGTGGACGATACGGGGACGGGCGCCTGCCCCGCCAGGGATTTCCGGTCCGTCGCCCCTTCCGCGGGGCGCGGCCTCCGCGGCGCCAGGGAGGTGAGGGCCACGCCGCCGACCAGGAGGGCCGCCGCCGCCCAGCGCAGGGGGGTCACCGACTCGCCGAGGAAGAGGGCGGCCGAGGACATGCCGAAGACGGGGACGAGGAGGGAGAAGGGGGCGACGGAGGAGGCGGGGTGGCGGCGGAGCAGCCAGCCCCAGGCGCCGAAGCCGAAGACGGTGGTGACCCAGGCGACGTAGACGATGACGCCCGCGCCGGTCCAGTCGAGGGCGCGGAGCGCGGCCAGGTCCCGCTCGGGGCCCTCCAGGAGGAGGGAGAGGGCGAGCAGCGGGAGGACCGGGACGGTGCTGACCCAGACCATCCAGTTGAGCGGGTCGGGCGGTGCGGCCTTGCGGGTGAGGACGTTGGAGACGCCCCAGCAGGCGGCGGCCGCGATGACCAGGACGAAGCCGGTGACGGGCCCGGAGGCGCCCTCGTCGGCGGCGGCGACGCCGATCCCGGCGAGGGCGACCGCCATGCCGAGGACGGCGCGCCGGCCGGGGCGCTCGCCGAGGGCGGCGAAGGCGAAGAGGGCGGTGAAGACGGCCTGCACCTGGAGCACGAGGGAGGAGAGTCCGGCGGGGGCGCCGAGGTCCATGCCGGTGAAGAGGAGTCCGAACTTGGCGACGCCCAGGGCGAGTCCCACGGCGACGATCCACTTCCAGGCGACCTTGGGACGGCCGACGAGGAAGACCGCGGGAAGGGCGGCCACGAGGAAGCGGAGGGCGGAGAAGAGCAGGGGCGGGAAGTGGTCGAGCCCGATCTCGATGACGACGAAGTTGACCCCCCAGACCGCGGCGACGAGCGCGGCGAGGGCGATGTGTGCGGGGCGCATGGAGTCGAGCATGACCGCGCGTGACCGTGTAGCACCAGCACAGGTCTCTTCATGGTTGGATGAAGCGTTGCTTCATCCAGGACGCTCCGCTCCCCGCCCGGACCGCCCCTCGGAGGTTCCCGTGCTCGACCTCGGCCGCCTGCGCGCCCTGCACGCCGTCTCCGTCCACGGCAGCGTGGGCGCCGCCGCGACGGCGCTCGGCTACACCCCGTCGGCGGTCTCGCAGCAGATCGCGAAGCTGGAGCGGGAGACCCGTACGACCCTGCTCGAACGGAGCGGGCGGGGCGTCCGCCTGACCGACGACGCCCGCCAGCTCGCGGCCACCGCACGCCAGTTGCTGGCGCTGGTGGAGGAGGCGGAGGTGCGGCTGGAGGAGCGGCGGGGGCTGCCCGCGGGGCGCCTGTCGATCGGCTGCTTCCCGAGCGCGGCGCGCGGGCTGATGCCGCGCGTGCTCGCGGATCTGGCCGTGCGCCATCCCGGTCTCGACGCCCGGCTGACGGAGGTGGACCCGCACCTGTCGGTGGACCTGGTGGCCCGGGGCGTGCTCGATCTGGCGGTCGCCCACGACTGGGACATCGCCCCGCTGCCGGCGCCGCCCGGGGTGGAGCAGGCGGTGATCGGCGACGACGGCTGCGACATCCTCGTGCACCGGGACCATCCGCTGGCGGCCCGGCGGTCGGTGCGGCGGGAGGAGCTGGCGGACGAGCGGTGGATCTCGCAGCCGCCGGGGACGGTGTGCCACGACTGGCTGGAGCGGACGCTGCGGGCCACCGGGGTGGAGCCGCTGATCGTCCACCAGGCGGAGGAGAACCACACGCAGGTCGCGCTGGTGGCGGCCGGTCTCGGCATCGCGCTCGTCCCCCGGCTCGGGCGCGGCGGACTGCCGCCGGAGGTGGCGCCGCTGCGGCTCGACCCGGCGCCGACGCGCCGGCTGCACGCGCTGTGGCGGACGGGGGCGGCGCGTCGTCCGGCGATCCGGGAGACGGTCCGTACGCTCCAGGAACTGTGGCCGTCGATCGCGGCGGCGGCCTGAACCGGGACGGACCTCTCTTCTCGGCGATTCGTGCGGGAATCCTTGACCTGGTAGTTACTTTCAGACTATCCGTTCACCTTGGCAGTTTCTTTCATCCCTGCACGGCCGGAAGGAGCACCAGTGCCCCACCCCACCCGCCGCACCCTGCTCGCCGTCACCGCCGCCGCGGCGGCCGCGGCCGCCACCGGGGCCGTCACCCCCGCGGCCGCCCACGGCCCCGCCGCCACCGACGCCCGGACGGAGGCGCGGCTCCGCCGGATCGTCGGCCGGATGTCGCTGGAGGAGAAGGTCGGCCAGGTCTTCGTCTCGCGGGTGTACGGCCATTCGGCCACCGCCCCCGACCAGGCCGACGCCGACGCCAATCTCCGGGAGCTCGGCGTGCGCACCGCCGCCGAGCTCGTCGAGCGCTACCACGTCGGCGGGATCATCTACTTCGCCTGGGCGCACAACACCCGCGATCCGCACCAGATCGCCGGGCTGTCCAACGGCATCCAGACCGCCGCGCTGGCCCGGCCCGCCCGCGTTCCGGTGCTGATCTCGACCGACCAGGAGCACGGCATCGTCTGCCGGGTCGGCGAGCCGGCCACCCTGCTCCCCGGCGCGATGGCGCTGGGCGCGGGCGGCTCCCCGGCGGACACCCGCAAGGCGGCCCGGATCGCCGGCGCCGAGCTGGCCGCGCTCGGCATCCGGCAGAACTACGCCCCCGTCGCCGACGTCAACGTCAACCCGGGCAACCCGGTGATCGGCGTCCGCTCCCTCGGCTCCGACCCGGGCGCGGTCTCCGGTCTCGTCACCGCGCAGATCCGCGGCTACCAGGGCGCCGGGGTCGCGGCGACCGCCAAGCACTTCCCCGGCCACGGCGACACGGCCGTGGACAGCCACTACGGCCTGCCGGTCATCACCCACACCCGCGAGCAGTGGGCCGAGCTGGACGCCCCGCCGTTCCGGGCCGCGATCGCCGCCGGCATCGACGCGATCATGACCGCGCACCTCGTCGTCCCGGCGCTGGACCCGTCCGAGGACCCGGCGACGCTCTCGCGCCCCATCCTCACCGGCGTGCTCCGCGAACAGCTGGGCTACGACGGGGTGGTGGTGACCGACGCCCTCGACATGCAGGGCGTGCGCACCAAGTACGGCGACGACCGGGTGCCGGTGCTCGCCCTCAAGGCCGGTGTGGACCAGCTGCTCAACCCGCCGAAGCTCGACGTGGCCTGGAACGCGGTGCTCGGGGCCGTGCGGAGCGGGGAGCTGACCGAGGAGCGGCTCGACGAGTCGGTCCTGCGGATCCTGCGTCTGAAGGCCCGGCGGGGCCTGTTCGCGGACCCGTTCACGACCCGGGCGGAGGTGGACGCGACCGTCGGCACCGCCCGGCATCTCGCCGAGGCGGACCGGATCGCCGAGCGGACGACCACCCTGCTGGTCAACGAGGACGGTTTCCTGCCGCTGAGCCCGGCCTCGCACGGGAGGGTCCTGGTCGTCGGCGCCGACCCCGCCTCCCCGTCCGGGACGACGGGGCCGCCGACCACCACGCTCGCCGGGGCCCTGCGCGAACTCGGCTTCGCCCCGACCGTGCTGTCCACCGGGATCACCCCGACGGCGGCCCGGATCGAGGAGGCGGTGGCGGCCGCCGCCGGGCAGGACGTGGTCGTGGTGGGCACGTACAACATCGGCGCGACGAGCCCGCAGCGGACGCTGGTGGACCGCCTCGTGGCGACCGGGGTGCCGGTGGTCACGATCGCCATCCGCAACCCGTACGACGTCGCCCGGATCTCCGGGCAGAAGGCCACCCTCGCCGCCTACGCGTGGACCGACGTCGAACTCCGCGCCGCGGTGCGGGTGCTGGCCGGGCGGGCGGAGCCGCGCGGGCGGCTGCCCGTGCCGGTGCGGAGCGCCGAGGACCCGGCGGTGACGCTCTATCCGCTCGGGTTCGGCCTCTCGTACGCCTGACGGGCGGGGTGCGGCTCCTCGCGGGGCCGCACCCCTCACGGGGCTACGGCCGCAGGCCGTGCTCCTTCGTCACGTCCTCGTCGACCGGCTTGTCCAGGCGGGCGTCGAAGCGCGCCAGGGGCTGGGCCGCCGCGACCGCGGGGGCGTCGACCCCGGCCCAGGCCAGGATGCGGGCGGTGGCCTTCTCCCGCTCGGTGTCGACGAGTCCGGCCACGTTGGCTCCGTGGTTGGCGCCGGGCGCGTAGTAGACGTAGCTGTCCCGGGCACCCTTGCCGAGGCGGAACGGTTCCGCGCCCCACGGGTCGTTCTCGCCGTAGACGAAGAGCATCCGGTTCGCGTTCTTGCGGACCCAGTCGTCGACGTCCCGCATCGCCTGCGGCTTGAACTTCATGGGGATCTCGCGGGGCACGAAGTTCGAGGCCGGCTGGTAGCCGTAGCGGTTCAGCCCGTCGAGGTGCGGCTGCTTGATGGTGGGCGAGCCGAGCTCGGTGGCCGCCTGGTAGTAGTACGGCGTGTAGTACTCCAGGCCCTGGTCCGTGTAGGCGCTCCAGCCGGCGTAGGCGTCGATCGTCTCGTAGACGGTGTCGTCGCTCGCGGTCTTCGCGTCCGGGATCGTGTCGCAGACGTCCTCGCCGTAGTACTGCCAGAAGCCCCAGACGAAGTCGAGGACGGTCGCCTCCCACGCCTTGTCGAGCGAGCCGATCGTGTGGAAGGTGGCGCCCTCGGTCTGCGCCCAGGTCCGGAACTTCTCCTGGAGCGGGGCGCGGCGCAGCAGGGCCTCGCGCTGCAGGGAGTTCAGGCGGTCGCGGCACGCCTCGGTGCCGACGTTCGCGAAGAACCGGTCGTAGGCCGAGTCCTCCTTGTTCACCACGTCGTTGGGGGCCACGTAGGCGACGACGCCGTCCATGTCGCGCGGGTAGAAGCGCTCGTAGTAGGTGGCGGTCATGCCGCCCTTGGAGCCGCCGGTGGAGAGCCAGTTCTCGCCGTAGACCTTCTTCAGCGCGGTGAAGATCCGGTGCTGGTCGCTGGCGGCCTGCCAGATGTCGAGCTTGGACCAGTCGGCGGGCTGCGGGCGGGACGGCGTGAAGAAGCGGTACTCCATGGAGACCTGGTTGCCGTCGACGATCCGGGTCGGCTCCGCCCGGCTCGGGGTGGTGCTGAGGCCGTATCCGCTGGTCCGGAAGACGGTGGGGCGGTCGGTGCTCTTGTGGAGCACGGAGATCCGCTGCTGGAACGTGCCGGCCCAGGGCCGCTTGTGGTCGATCGGCTGCTCGTAGTTCAGGACGAAGAAGCGGTAGCCGGCGTACGGCTTCTCCTCGATCAGGCTCATCCCGGGGATCGCCAGGAGGCGGTCCTTGATGTCCTGGCTCTGCGCGTCCGCGACGGTGCTGACGGACTCCGTGTCCGCGGCGGTGGCCACGCCGGTGGAGCCCACGGTGCCTATGAGCACCGAAAGCGACAGCATCAGTCTCAGCGACTTACGCATGCACCCTCCCATGATTCACAACGGTGCCGTGAACCTAGCGGGGTGAACGTCCGGGCCGCCAGACCTGGTTGGGTCTTACCTCCGCGTCAGCACAGGATCCAGCCGGTGGAGGTGGAGCGGCCGGAGACCGTCGCGGAGGCGCGGACGCAGCGGTTGAGCGCGTGCACGGTCACCGGGCCGGCCTGCCGGCCCCAGCGCCCGGAGACGACGGCGGCCCGGCCGCCGCGCGGCTGGAGGGTGACCTTCATGGGCCGCGGCGCGCCCGGCCGCTTGGCGAGGACCAGCGCGCAGGCGTAGTGCCGGGTGCGGTAGAGGCGCAGCTCGCCGGTGGCGAAGGAGACCGTGCGGGCGGGCCGGCCGTGGCAGACGGAGACCGCGTCGGCCGTGCCCGCGCCCGGCCCGGCCAGCGTCAGCAGCCCGGCGGCGAGGGCGAGGACGAGGGCGTACGCGACGGGGTGCACGCGCGCGCGGGCGAGGCTCCGGCGGAGGACCGCGAGCGGGCCCCGGCGGCCGCTCCCGCGCCCTCCGGCGGCGGGTGCGGCGGCGCGGGGTCTGCGGGGGGCCGCCTGCGCGTGCGCCGCCCGCCGTCGCTCCCCTGTGCCTCCGGGCATGCCCGTTCCTCCCCCGCCGTCCGTTCCCCCGTACAGGCTTACGACGTCCGGGACGTCCGTACGGTTGCCCCCGGGGGTCCCGGTCATGGCAGGAAGTAGCCCATGACCAGGCAGAGGAAGATCGTCTCCGCGCCGATCAGCGTCCACAGGGCGGCCCACCGGGCGCGGGTGGGCGGGGCTCCGTCCGGGACGGTGAGCGCCCGCAGCCAGGCGCCGCCCGCGACCGCCAGGGTGGTCGCGTACAGCCAGCCGGGGATCTCCCGGCAGGTCCCGCGCATCACGCACGCCGTGCCCGCCTCGGAGGAGAGGGCGAGCACCACGCCGAGGAGCGTCGCGGGCAGGAACAGCAGCCCGGCCCAGAGCGCGGCCCGGCGCAGCACCCGGGCTTCCATGTAGGGGATCCCGGCGGACGCCGGGTCCCCGTCCGGGCCGGCCGGGGAGGCGCCCGGGGCGGCGGCGGTGTCCGGGGCGGCGGTGTCCGGGGCGGAGGGGGTGCCGGGCGCGGGGGTGGAGGAGGGGTGGGGCGCGGGGGCCGGGGCGGGGGCGTTCGGGCCGCCGGTGTCGTTCATGACACCGATCCAACCCGTGCCGCCCCGGCCCCGTCATGAGCCCCCGTACTCAGATCGCCGCCGGCTCCTCCTCCGGCTCCGCCTCGCCGATGAAGGTGCGCCACAGGGACGCGTACCGGCCGTCGAGGGCGAGGAGCTCGTCGTGGCTGCCGTCCTCGGCGACCCGGCCGTGGTCCATGACGACCACCCGGTCGGCGCGGGCCGCCGTGGTGAGGCGGTGGGCCACGATGAGGGTCGTGCGGCGGCCGGAGAGGCGCTCGGTGGCGGCGTTCACCTGGGCCTCGGTGGCGAGGTCCAGGGCGGCCGTGGCCTCGTCGAGGAGGAGGACGTCGGGGTCGACCAGCTCGGCCCGGGCCAGGGCGATCAGCTGCCGCTGGCCGGCCGAGAGGTTGCGGCCGCGCTCGGCGACCTCGTGGAGGTAGCCGCCGTCCAGGGTGGCGATCATGTCGTGCGCGCCGGCGGCGCGGGCGGCCGCCTCCACCTCGGCGTCGGTGGCGCCGGGCCGCCCGTAGGCGATGGCGTCGCGGACCGTGCCGGCGAAGAGGTACGCCTCCTGGGGGACGACGCCGAGCCGGTGCCGGTACGAGGTGAGGTCGAGGTCCCTCAGGTCGGCGCCGTCCGCGGTGACCCGGCCCGAGGTCGGGTCGTAGAAGCGGGCGACCAGCTTGACCAGGGTGGACTTGCCCGCGCCGGTCTCGCCGACGAAGGCGACCGTCTGCCCGGCCGGGATCCGCAGGTCGATCCCGGTCAGGGCGGCCTCCTCCGTGCCGTAGGCGAAGGAGACGTCCTCGAAGGCGATCTCGCCGCGGAGCGACAGCACCTCGCGGGGCTCCTCCGCGGCGGCGGTCGACGTCGGCTCCTGGAGCAGCTCCTGCATGCGGCCCAGCGAGACGGCGGCCTGCTGGTAGCCGTCGAAGACCTGGGAGAGCTGCTGGACGGGCGCGAAGAAGAGGTCGATGTAGAGGAGGTAGGCGACGAGGGCGCCGGTGGTGAGGGTGCCGGCCTCGATCCGGTTGGCGCCGACGATCATGACGGCCGCGGCGGCGCCCGAGGAGAGCAGGGTGACGAAGGGGAAGTAGACCGAGATCAGCCACTGCCCGCGCACGCGCGCGTCCCGGTAGGCGTCGCCGCGCTCCGCGAACCGCGCGGCACCCGCCCGCTCCCGGCCGAACGCCTGCACGATCCGCAGGCCGGCGACGGACTCCTGGAGGTCGGCGTTGACGACGCCGATCCGCTCGCGGGCCAGCTCGTACGCCTTCACGCTGGAGCGGCGGAACCAGAAGGTGGCGAGGGCGAGGACCGGCAGGGTCGCGAAGACGACCAGGGCCAGCTGGAGGTCGAGGACCAGCAGCGCCACCATGATCCCGAAGAAGGTGACGACGGAGACGAAGGCGGTGACCAGGCCGGTCTGGAGGAAGGTCGACATCGCGTCGACGTCCGTCGTCATCCGGGTCATGATCCGGCCGGTGAGCTCGCGCTCGTAGTAGTCGAGGCCGAGCCGCTGGAGCTGGGCGAAGATCTTCAGGCGGAGCGCGTACAGGACCCGCTCGCCGGTGCGGCCGGTCATCCGGGTCTCGGCGGTCTGCGCGACCCACTGCACGAGGACGGTGACCAGCGCGAGCGCGGAGGCGGCCCAGACGGCGCCGATCGCCAGCCGGTTCACGCCCTCGTCGATGCCGTGCCGGATGAGGACCGGCAGGAGCAGGCCCGCGCCGGCGTCGAGGGCGACCAGGCCGAGGCTGATGAGGAGCGGCGCGCCGAAGCCGCGCAGCAGCCGGCGGAGCCCGTAGCTCGTCTCCGGCTCCACGGCCCGGGCCTCGTCCACGTCGGGAGTGTCGGCGGCGGGCGGCAGGGCGGCGACGGCGGCGACCAGTTCGGGGGTGGCCCCGGCCGTCTCGGCCGCCCGGTCGGCGGTCTCGTCCCGGACCCACAGGGCGGGGGTGATGCCCCGCTCGGCGTCGAACTCGGCGTCCAGCTCGGCCCGCAGCGAGCCGTCCTCCTCGGGGACGGTGCCGGCCTTCAGGACGTGCCCGGGCGAGACGCCGCCGAGTTCGTCGGGGTCGGTGAGGAGGCGGCGGTAGAGCGCGGAGCGCTCCTCCAGCTCCTCGTGGGTGCCGAGGTCGGCGAGCCGGCCGCCGTCGAGGACGGCGATCCGGTCGGCGAGGCCGAGGGTGGACCGGCGGTGCGCGATGAGCAGCGTCGTCCGGCCCGCCATGACGGCCCGCAGCGCCTCGTGGATCTCGTGCTCGACCTTGGCGTCCACGGCGGAGGTGGCGTCGTCGAGGACGAGGAGGCGAGGGTCGGTGAGGATGGCGCGGGCCAGCGCGACGCGCTGGCGCTGGCCGCCGGAGAGGGTGAGGCCGTGCTCGCCGACCTTGGTGGCGTAGCCGTCCGGGAGTTCGGCGATGAAGCGGTCGGCGCGGGCGGCCCGCGCGGCAGCCTCGATCTGCTCGTCGGTGGCGTCGGCGACGCCGTACGCGATGTTGGCGCGGACGGTGTCGGAGAAGAGGAAGGAGTCCTCGGGGACGAGTCCGATCGCCGCCCGCAGCGACTCCAGGGTCAGCTCGCGGACGTCGTGGCCGCCGACGAGGACGGCGCCGCGGTCCACGTCGTAGAAGCGGGGCAGGAGGAGCGAGACGGTGGACTTGCCGGAGCCGGAGGAGCCGACGAGGGCGACGGTCTCGCCGGCCCGCAGCTCCAGCGAGAAGCCGTCGAGGACGGGCTTCCCGTCGCCGTAGCCGAAGGTGACGCCGTCGAACTCGACCGTGGCGGGGGCGTCGGCCGGCAGTTCCTTGGTGCCGTCCTCGATGGCCGGCTCGGTGTCGATCAGCTCGACGACCCGGTCCACGCCCGCGCGTGCCTGCTGGCCGACGGTGAGGACCATGGCGAGCATCCGGACCGGGCCGACCAGGGAGGCCAGGTAGGCGGAGAAGGCGACGAAGGTGCCGAGGGTGATCTGGCCCCGGTACGCGAGCCAGCCGCCGAGCGCGAGCACGGCGACCTGGCCGAGCGCGGGAACGGCCTGGAGGGCGGGGGTGTAGCGGGAGTTCAGCCGGATGGTCCGCAGCCGCGCGGCGAACAGCCTCCGCCCCGCGTCCCGGATCTTCCCGGTCTCCTGCTCCTCCTGCCCGAAGCCCTTCACGACCCGGACGCCGGTCACGGCCCCGTCGACGACGCCGGCGACCCCGGCGGCCTCCTGCTGGGCGGCCCAGGTGGCCGGGTGGAGCCGGGTGCGGCTCCGCTTGGCGATCCACCACAGGGCGGGGGCGACGGCGAGGGCGACCAGGGTCAGCGGGATCGACAGCCAGGCCATGACGGCCAGCGAGATGAGGAAGAGCAGGATGTTCCCGATCGTCATCGGGAGCATGAAGAGCAGGCCCTGGATGAGCTGGAGGTCGCTGGTGGCGCGGCCGACGACCTGCCCGGTGGACAGCTCGTCCTGGCGCCGCCCGTCGAGCCGCAGGATCGTCCCGTACATGTCGTCGCGGAGGTCGCGCTGCACGTCGAGCGCGAGCCGTCCGCCGTAGTAGCGCCGGACGTAGGTGAGCGCGTAGACGAGCACGGCGGCGCCGAGCAGCAGCCCGGTCCACACGCCCAGGGACCGCGTCCCGGCCCCGATGACGTCGTCGATGATCACCTTGGTGATGAGCGGCACCAGCGCGAGGAGCGCCATGCCGGCCAGCGAGGAGCCGAGCGCGAGCACGACGTCCGCCTTGTACCGCCAGGCGTACGCCCACAGCCGCCGCGCCCACCCCTGTTCCCGTTCCTGCCCCACCACCGCCACGTGGCGCCTCCCGTCCGTCCTGGTCTACCGGAAGGCCACAACGTGCCCGACGTGCGATTTCATCCCGCCGCAACAAAGACCGGGCGGAAGTCCTAGGACCCCCGGCCCCTGGGTAGACAGGCAGGGACATGACCGTACGACGGGGAGGAGGGCCCGTGGGACGGGTCGAGGACGGGACGCCGTACCGGTGGGGACAGCTGTACGGGGCGCTGGTCGCCGTCAGGGGTCTGGCGAGGGGCGGGCGGGTCGTTCCCGCCACCGAGCGGGAGACGAAGGACGCGGCCGGGGCGCCCCGGGGCACGTTCGAGGCGCTGCTGCCGCACCTCGGGATGCAGATCCTCACCGCCCGGCAGAAGGGCGGGAAGGTCGCCGAGGCGACGGCGGCGGCCGTCGCCGACATAGGCCGGCTCGTGCCGCCGGAGCGCATGGCCCTGGGCGGACTCGGCCCGGAGAAGACGGCCGCGTTCCGTCTGGGGTACGCGGAGCGGACCGCCGCCTACCGGAAGGAATGGGAGGACATCGTCGACTGACGTCCTCCCGGGGCGCTCAGAGGTGCGTCGGTTCGAACATCTTCAGGAGGGCCGGGAGGACGACCACCGAGGGGCCGGGGGTCGCGAGGGCCTGGGAGAGGTCGGCCGTCAGGGCTTCGGGGGTGGTGAGGACGGCGGGGACGCCGAAGGACTCGGCGAGGGCGACGAAGTCGGGGCGGGCGAGCTCCGTGCCGGTGGCCTCGCCGAAGGCGTCCGTCATGTACTCGCGCAGGATGCCGTAGCCGCCGTCGTCGACGATCAGCCAGGTGACGTCGAGGCCGTACTGCTTCGCCGTCGCCAGCTCCGCGATCGAGTACATGGCGCCGCCGTCGCCGGAGACCGCGAGGACCGGGGTCGTCGGGTCGGCGACGGCCGCGCCGAGGGCGGCGGGGAAGCCGTAGCCGAGGCCGCCGGCGCCCTGCGCGGAGTGCATCGTGTTGGGGTGGCGGGGGTCGAAGGCGGACCAGGCCCAGTAGGCGAGGATCGTCATGTCCCAGAAGCTGGGGGCGCGGGACGGCAGCGCCTCGCGGACCGACGCCACGATCCGCCGCTCCAGGTCCAGGTCCTGGGCGGCCAGCCGGTCCGCGACCTTGTCCAGGACCGCGCGGACCCGGTCGGGCGCGGTGGCGTCCGTCCGGCCCTCCACCGTCTCCAGGAGCGCCTGGAGGGCGAGCCGGGCGTCCGCGTGGATGCCGAGCGCCGGGTGGTTGGACTCCAGCTTGCCCGCGTCCGCCTCGATCTGGATCACCCGGCCGCGCGGGGCGAAGGTGTGGTAGTTCGAGGACAGCTCGCCGAGGCCGGAGCCGACGACGAGGAGGACGTCGGCGTCCTCCAGGAAGTCGGTGGTGTGCCGGTCCTCCAGCCAGGACTGGAGGGAGAGCGGGTGCTTCCAGGGGAAGGCGCCCTTGCCACCGAAGGTGGTGACCACCGGCGCGTCCAGCCTCTCGGCGAGCGCGAGGAGCTTGCCGGAGGCGTCCGAGCGGACGACGCCGCCGCCGGCGATGATCGCGGGGCGCTCGGCCGTCGACAGGAGGTGGGCGGCGACGGCGGTCAGCTCGGGGCGCGGGACGACGTCCTCGGGGGTGGCGTCCATGGCCGTGACCACCGGGAGGGTGGTCTCCGCGAGGAGCACGTCCTGCGGGATCTCGACCCAGACGGGGCCGTGCGGGGCGGTGAGCGCCGACTCCCAGGCCGCGGCGATCGCGGACGGGATCTGGGAGTGCGTACGGACCGTGTGGACGGACTTCACGACGTCCCGGAAGCTGGCCCGCTGGTCGCGGAGCTCGTGGAGGTAGCCGTGCCGGCCGCCGCCGAGCCCGGCGGCGGGGATCTGGCTGCCGATGGCGAGGACCGGCGCGGAGGCGGCGGCGGCCTCCTGGAGCGCGGCGAGCGACATGAGGGCGCCGGGGCCGGTGGAGAGGAGCAGCGGCGCGGCCTCGCCGGTGACGCGGCCGTAGGCGTCGGCGGCGAAGCCGGCGTTGTTCTCGACGCGGAGACCGACGTACGTCAGCGCCGAGCGGCGCAGGGCGTCGAACATGCCCAGGGCGTGCTGGCCGGGGAGGCCGAAGACCGTCGTGGCGCCGAGGCCGGTGAGGGTCTCGACGACGAGGTCGCCGCCGGTGCGTCCCGCGGGCGGGTTCAGCGCGGCCTCGATCTGGGCGGCGGTCGGTCGCAGGACCAGGTCGTGGTCGTGGGTCATGGCGGGGTCCCCTGGGCGTCGTGGTCGGTCGTGCGCGAGGGGTGCCCGTCCCGGGCGGGCCGGGCACCCCCGGGAATTATCGGCTCGCCGCGATCTGGCGGCTCATGATCGTCGTCAGCTCGTACGCGGTGTGCGAGGCGGCGACGGCCGTGATCTCGGCGTGGTCGTAGGCCGGGGCGACCTCCACGACGTCGGCGGAGACCAGGTTGCAGGAGGACAGGCCGCGCAGGATCTCCAGGAGCTCGCGCGAGGTCATGCCGCCCGCCTCGGGGGTGCCGGTGCCGGGGGCGTGGGCCGGGTCGAGGCAGTCGATGTCGATCGAGATGTACAGCGGACGGTTTCCGATGCGCTGGCGCAGCTGGTCGGCGACCTCGTCGGCGCCGCGACGGTAGATGTCGGCCGAGGTGACGATGCCGAAGCCCATCTTCTCGTCGTCGGTGAGGTCCTGCTTGCCGTAGAGCGGGCCGCGCGTACCGACGTGGGAGAGCGCCTCGGTGTCGAGGATGCCCTCCTCGACGGCGCGGCGGAACGGGGTGCCGTGGGTGTACTCGGCGCCGAAGTAGGTGTCCCAGGTGTCCAGGTGGGCGTCGAAGTGGAGCAGGGCGACGGGGCCGTGCTTCTTGGCGACCGAGCGGAGCAGCGGGAGGGCGATGGTGTGGTCGCCGCCGAGGGTCATCATGCGGGCGCCGGTGCCGAGGAGCTCGTCGGCGGCGGCCTCGACGGTCTCGACGGCCTCGTTGATGTTGAACGGGTTGACGGCGATGTCGCCGCCGTCGGCGACCTGCGCGAGGGCGAACGGGGAGGCGTCCTGCGCCGGGTTGTACGGGCGCAGCAGGCGGGACGCCTCGCGGATCGCGTTGCCGCCGAAGCGGGCGCCGGGGCGGTAGGAGACGCCGGAGTCGAAGGGGACGCCGACCACGGCGATGTCGGCGGTGCCGACCTCGTCGAGCCGCGGCAGCCGGGCGAACGTCGCGGGACCGGCGTACCGCGGGACGCGGGACGAGTCGATCGGGCCGCGCGGGGTGCTCTGGTCGCTGCTCATGGTCGGTGCCTCCTGGGCTGTCGTCGGGGTGCGGCTCGACCGTAAATCGCCCGGAAGCCACATTGAAGTGTACTTTTCCTCCACTGAAGGGGCCGGAGATGTACGAAGGGACCATGCCGTGACGCTGTCGCAGCCGCTCGCCACTCCCCCGGCGCCGCCGGTGCCGCTCGCCGCGCTGCTCGCCCGCCGGGAGCTGGGGCTGCGGCTGCTCGCCGGGCCCGGCGACGTGGCGCTGCACTGGGTGCACACCTCGGAGATGGCCGACCCCTATCCGTACCTGCTCGGCGGCGAGCTGCTCATGACGGCGGGCGTGCAGCTGACGGACCCGGCGCGGTACGTGGAGCGGGTGGTGGAGGCGGGGGCGGCGGCGCTCGGCTTCGGGGTGACGCCCGTGTACGACACGGTGCCGGAGGAGCTGGTCGAGGCGTGCGTCCGGCACGGTCTGCCGCTGATCGAGGTGCCGCCCAGGACGCCGTTCACGGCGGTGGCGCGGGCGCTGTGGCGGCTGATGGCGGAGGCGCGGCTGCACGAGCTGCGGCGGGTGACGGAGGCGCAGCAGTCGCTGGCGACGGCCGCGGCCCGTCCGGCGCCGGTCCCGGCGGTGCTGGGGGCGCTGGCCTCCCGGCTGGGCGGCCGGGCGGTGCTGTTCGGCGCGGACGGCACGGAGTCGGCGGCGGCCGGCCGGAACCCGGGGGCGGAGGCGGAGCGGGCGCTGGCGGAGCTCGCGGGGGTGGTCGGACCCCGGCCGGGCGGTCCGGCGTCGGCGAGCGGGGAGGGCGGCGGGCTGAAGCTCGCGGCGTACGCGCTCGGCGGCGGCGACGGGCTCACGCTCGGGGTGGCGACGGAGCGGCGCGACCCGGGCGACTACACGGTGGCGGGCGTGGCGGTGGTGCTGCTGTCGCTGCTCACGGCCCCGCACCGGGCCGCCGACGTGTCGGTGCGGGACGCGGCGCTGACGAGGCTGCTGCTCGGCGCCCCGGTGGCGGAGGCGGCGGCGTCCCTCTCCCCCGGCCCGTGGACGGTGGTGCACGCGCGGGGCGGCGACGGCACCCCGTTCGCGGCGGCGACGCTGGCGGCGGCGCTGGGCACGGACCTGGTGGAGGCGGGCGAGACGGTACGGCTCCTGCTGGCGCCGGGGGCGGTGGCGACCGCGCAGCCGGGCTGGACGCTCGGCGTGAGCGCCCCCGCCGCCCCCGACGGCCTGCCGGCGGCGGACGCCCAGGCCGGGCGGGCGCTGCGCCGGGCGGAGGCGAGCCGGGCGCCCCTGGTGCGGCACCGCGCGAACGGCCTGGCGGGTCTGGTGGACCCGGCCGAGGCCGCCGCGCACGCCCGCGAGCTGCTCGCCCCCCTCAGCGAGCCGCAGCGGGAGACGCTCCGCGCCTGGCTGTCCCTGCACGGCAGCTGGGACCGCACGGCCGCCGCGCTGGGCGTCCACCGCAACACGGTCCGGCAGCGGATCGCCCGCTGCGCGGTCCTCCTCGACCGCGACCTGGACGACGCGGACGTGCGGATGGAGCTGTGGTTCGCGCTCCGGTGAGGGCGGGGTCAGTACAGCTTGTTGACGGCGGTCTTCGTCGTCGTCTTGAAGGCGGTCAGCGGGGCGTCCTTGAGGTCGCCCATCTGGCCCCAGCGGACGAGGGTGACGGTGCGGCCGTCGCGGCCGACGGAGAAGAGGTGGATGTCGGTGTTGCCGACCTGCGGGTCGGCGGTGTCCAGGCTGTAGACCCAGGCGCCCTCCTCGACGGCGAGCTTGCCGTGGAAGGCGCTGACGGCCTTCAGGCCCGGGTTCTGCCGCTCCAGCAGGGGGCCGCAGCCGGCGAGGGACTTGCGGAGGGTGTCGACCAGCTTCACGGCGTCGGCCTCGGTGCGGGCGACGGTGGTGACCTGGACGCCGTTGGTGTCGAGCTCGGTGGTGAACTCGCGGTAGCGGGTGTTCTGCGCCGGGATCTTGTACGGGGCGCAGAGGACGCCGCCGTTCTCCGGGACGCCGCTGAAGATCTGGGTGGCGGTCCACGGCGTCGACGACGGCGGCATCTGGGAGGCCGCGAGGAAGGCGGGCTGGGCGGCCGCCTGCGCCGGGCCGGCGGCGAGGGCCGCGAGGCCCAGGGCGGCGGCGGCGGTGGCGGCGAGTGCGGTACGGAGCTTGTTCATGGTGGTGGATCCCCCGTCGGGTCGTTCGGTCAGTGCTCCCACCAGCGTCGGGCCCGGGCCCGCCTCCGGCAACGGTGACGCGCCCACCACCCGTCCCGGAACCATTCCACCCCCGCTGACGTGCAAGGACGTGAAGCGTGGGACGCAGGGGCGAGGGGGACGGAATGCCGAAGGACGCCGCCGTCGAGGAGTTCGCGCGGCTCGTGCGCGGACTGAAGGCGCGGGACGGGCGGAGTTTCGAGGCGCTGGGCCGGCGCCTGAACGTCAGCGCGTCCACCCTCCACCGCTACTGCTCCGGCGCGACCGTGCCGGAGGAGTTCGCCGTGGTCGACCGCCTCGCCCTGCTGTGCGGGGCGGACGAGGAGGAGCGGCGGGCCCTGGAGGCGGCCTGGACCCGCGCGGACGGCGTCCGCCGCCCTCCGGCGCCGGTTCCCGGGCCCGCCCCGAGCCCTGCGCCGGAGCCGGCGCCCGAGACCGGGACCGTCCCCGACCCGGAGCCCGAGCCCGAGGCCGGGACCAGGACCGTCCCCGACCCGAAGCCGGAGCCCGGACCGGACCGCGTGCACGCGCGCGTGCCGGGCCTCCCGTCCGCGCGACGGCGCCGCCGGTGGGGGCGGGTGGGCCTGGTCGGCGGGGCGCTGGCGGTCATCGGGGCGGTGACGCTCGGAGCCGTACTCCTTCCCGGGAGGGCGCGGGAGCGGGAGGCACCGGCGCCTCCGCCGCTGACCTGGACCGTCGCCTCGCACCTCTGGGCGAACGGGTGCGGGCACACCTACCTCGCGGAGCGGACGCCCCCTCCCCCGCCCGAGGCGGCCGACGCGCGGCGCTGGGCGACGGCGCAGGGGGCCGTGCACGGCGGGGAGACGCTGGTGCGGGTGTCGGTGCAGGGGAAGGGCGCGGCGGCGGTGGTGCTCCAGGGGCTGCACGTGCGGGTGGTGGAGCGGGGGACGCCGCTGCCGTGGGCGGGGTACCGGATGGACGACGGGTGCGGCGGGGCGGTGACGCCGCGCCGCTTCGAGGTGGACCTGGACCGGCCGAGGCCGGTGGCGCGGGCGCTGGACGGGTACGACGCCTCCGGGGAGGAGGGCCGGACGCTTCCGGCGGTCTCCTTCCCGTACGCGGTCACCGCCGCCGATCCGGAGGAGCTGCTGGTCTCGGCGCGGACGGCGGGGTGCGACTGCCGCTGGTACCTGGAACTGGAGTGGAGCTCGGAGGGACGGCGGGGCACGGTGCGGATCGGGGACGAGGCGGGGGCGCCCTTCCGGACGAGCGGGGTGCGGGGGCGGCCCGTGTACGGGTACGACTCGGTGGGGAGGGCCTGGATCACAGGCGAGGAGTCTGGACAGGGTGGGTGACCGCTGGGTAACTTCGGAGACGACAGCCTGAGCAAGCGCTTAGACAACTGGCCCGCACACCCGGAGGAGTCGCACCGTGCGCCGTACCGTATTCGACGAGGACCACGAGGCGTTCCGGGAGACCATCCGGGCCTTCATCGAGGCCGAGGTCGTCCCCGTCTACGACGAGTGGTTCGCCGCCGGCCAGGCGCCGCGCGACTTCTACTACAAGCTCGGCGAGCTGGGCATCTTCGGCATCAACGTGCCGGAGGAGTTCGGCGGCGCCGGTCTCGACACCCACAAGTTCGAGGCCGTCCTCTACGAGGAGACCTCCCGCGCCGGCGTGCAGTTCGGCGGCTCCGGCGTGCACGTGCTGCTCGCCCTGCCGTACATCAAGATGCTCGCCACCGGCGACCAGAAGAAGCGCTACCTGCCGAAGTTCGTCTCCGGCGAGGAGATGTGGGCCCTCGCGATGACCGAGCCGGGCACCGGCTCCGACGTCGCGGGCATGAAGACCACCGCCAAGCTCTCCGAGGACGGCACCCACTACGTCCTCAACGGCGCCAAGACCTTCATCACCGGCGGCGTCCACGCCGACCGCGTGATCGTCTGCGCCCGCACCTCCGCGCCGTCCGAGGACGACCGCCGCTTCGGCATCTCGCTCTTCGCCGTCGACACCAAGTCCGAGGGCTACTCCATCGGCCGCAAGCTCGACAAGCTCGGCCTGAAGACCTCCGACACCGCCGAGCTGGCCTTCGTCGACGTCAAGGTCCCCGTCGAGGACCTGCTCGGCGAGGAGGGCAAGGGCTTCTACTACCTCGGCCACAACCTCGCCTCCGAGCGCTGGGGCATCGCCTTCGGCGCCTACGCCCAGGCCAAGGCCGCGGTCCGCTTCGCCCAGCAGTACGTGCAGGAGCGCACCGTCTTCGGCAAGCCGGTCGCCCACTTCCAGAACACCAAGTTCGAGCTGGCCGCCTGCCAGGCCGAGGTGGACGCCGCCGAGGCCGTCGCCGACCGCGCCCTGGAGGCCCTGGACGCGGGCGAGCTGACGCCGGCCGAGGCCGCGAGCGCCAAGCTCTTCTGCACCGAGGTCGCCCACCGCGTCATCGACCGCTGCCTCCAGCTGCACGGCGGCTACGGCTACATGAACGAGTACCCGATCGCCCGCCTGTACGCCGACAACCGCGTCAACCGCATCTACGGCGGCACCAGCGAGATCATGAAGTCGATCATCGCGAAGAGCATGGGCCTGTAAGTGCCCGAAGCGCCTTCCGCACTGGATGACCTGCTCGCTCTGCTCGACCTGGAGCGGATCGAGCAGGACATCTTCCGGGGACAGTCCCGGTCCGCGATCGTCCCCCGCGTCTTCGGCGGCCAGGTGGCCGCCCAGGCGATGGTGGCGGCGGGCCGGACCGTCCCCGCCGATCGGCTCGCCCACTCCCTGCACGCGTACTTCCTCGTGCCGGGCGACCCGGGCGCGCCGATCGTCTACGAGGTCGACCGGATCCGCGACGGCCGCTCCTTCACCACCCGCCGGGTCGTCGCGATCCAGCACGGGCAGCCGATCTTCCACCTCTCCGCCTCCTTCCAGGCGCACGAGGAGGGGCTCGACCACCAGGACGCGATGCCGGCCGCGCCCGACCCGGAGTCGCTCCCGACCGCCGAGGAGATGCTCCCCCTTCACCTGCCGGAGGCCGTGGCCCGCCGGCTCGTCGAGGCCCGCGCCGCCGTCGACCTGCGCTACGCCGAGACCCCGCCCTGGGGCTCCGTCGGGGAGCCGCGCGAGCCGCGCTCGCAGGTCTGGTTCCGCACCCACGGCAAGCTGGCCGACGACCCCCTGCTCCACGTCGTCCTCGCCACGTACGTCTCCGACATGACGCTGCTCGACTCGGTGCTGCTCGCCCACGGACGGGGCGGCTGGGCCGTCGGCGACGTGGTCGGCGCCTCCCTCGACCACGCCATGTGGTTCCACCGGCCCTTCCGGGCCGACGAGTGGCTCCTCTACGACCAGGAGTCGCCGTCCTCCTCCGGCGGGCGCGGCCTCGGCCAGGCCAAGATCTGGACCCGGGACGGGCGCCTGGCGATCTCCGTCATCCAGGAGGGTGTCGTTCGCGTCCCGCGCCGCTGACCGGACGTACCGTCCGATGCCATGACGGATGAGGATGTCAGGTCCGACAACGGCGAGAGCACCTTCACGGTGATCGTGGCGGCGGGCGCGAACCTCGGGATCGCGGTCGCCAAGGCCGTCGCCGGCGTCATCAGCGGATCGAGCGCGATGCTGTCGGAGGCCGCCCACTCGGTCGCCGACACGGTCACCGAGGCCATGCTGCTCACCGCGCTGAAGCGGAGCGAGAAGCCCGCCGACGAGGACCATCCCGTCGGGCACGCGGGCGAGCGGTACGTGTGGGCGATGCTCGCCGCCGTCGCCACCTTCGTCGGCGGCGCGGTCTTCGCGATCTACGACGGCATCCACACCCTCACCCACGGCGAGGAGCTCGGCGACCCGCTCGTCTCCTACATCGTCCTCGCCGTCTCCTTCGTCCTGGAGGGCTTCTCCCTGCGGACCGGCGTCCGGCAGGTGAAGGCCGAGGCGGAACGGATGCGGGCGCCGTTCGCCCAGTACCTGCGGCTGACGCCGGACACCACCGTGAAGGCGGTGGTCCTGGAGGACTCCGCCGCCCTCGCCGGCCTGATGCTCGCCGCGGGCGGCCTGCTCGGCGGCCAGATCACCGGCTCCGGCGTCTGGGACGGCGTCGCCTCGATCCTCATCGGCTGTCTGCTCGTGTACGTGGCCTGGACGCTGGGCCACGCCAACGCCCAGCTCCTCATCGGCCGCCCGCTGCCGCGCCCCATGCGGGTGGAGGTGCGGGAGGAACTGCTCGGCGTCCCGCACGTGGTGGACGTGCTGGACCTCGTGACCCTGATCCAGGGGCCCGGCGAGGTGCTGATCGCCGCGAAGATCGACTTCCGGGACGCGGTGTCGGCGGCCGAGGTCGAGCGGGCCTGCGAGCAGGCGGAGGCCCGGCTGCGGGCCCGCTTCCCCTCGGTCCGCCGCGTCTACCTGGACCCGACGCCGGGTCCCTAGGCGCTGTCCGGAGGGTCCCGCCCGGCGCCCGGCCGGGAACGGCCTAGCCCAGGAGGCCCGCGGCGTTGAGCAGGTACGCGGTCAGCGGCTCGTAGAAGCGCGGGTCGACGACGTGGTCGTCGAGGGGGACGGTCACCTTCATCGTCCCCTCCGCCTCGCCGAGGAAGAGCGCCGGGTCGTTGCAGTCCGCGTAACCGACGGAGTCGATCCCGCGCTGGGCGGCGCGGCCGGCCCAGCCGTGGTCGGCGACGACGAGGTCCGGCGCGGCCTCGCCGAGCAGGGCGAGGGCGTCCAGGATCGCGTTCATCGGCTCGGGCGAGTGGGTGTGCCAGAGGCTGGCGCCCCGCTCGAAGACGGCGACGTCCGCGAACTGCACGACGTACCCCTCGTCGGCGGTCAGCCCGCCCGGGATCCGCACGATGTCGCAGCCCTGCGCCCGGAGCGCGGCGGCGACCCGGCTGTGGGCGTCGATCAGCGCGCCCGGGTGACCGGTCGCGAAGAGCACCCGCTCGCGTCCGGCGGCGGCCTGCTTCAGCCGGGCCGCCATCCGGTCCAGGGCGTCCACGGTCAGCTCGGGGTCGATGGTGTCCTGGCCGGCGCGGTGGGCGGGGTCGTCGACGACGCCGCAGCGCTCCGCCATCACGGCGAGGACGTCCTGCTCGTCCGTCCACCGGTCGCCGAGCTCCAGACCGAGCCAGTAGTGCCGGTCGCCGTTGGCGAGCTTCCGGTAGTGGTCCAGGTTGTTCTCACGGGGCGTGGCCACGTCCCCCGCGATCCGGCTGCGGAGAAGGTGCTCGACAAGGGCGTCACGGCTGAGTATCGGCATGGGCCTCATTCTGCCGCGCGCCCGCCGCGCCCGGGGCGGTGTCTCAGAGGGCCGGCGCGTCCAGGGCGCGCAGCGCGCCGTGGGCCAGGTTCCTCAGGAGGAGTTCGAGGTCGGTGCGGGCCAGCGGGGTGCGCAGGTGCGGGGTGGAGTTGAGGAGGCCGAAGACCGCGTGGACCGCCGCCCTGGCCTCGGGCTCGCCCGCCGCCGGGTGGAGGGTGCGGACGACGTCCACCCACAGCTCGACGTACTGCCGCTGGAGCTGCCGGACCCGCTTGCGGTCCTCGTCCTTGAGCCGGTCGAGCTCGCGGTCGTGGAGGGTGATGAGGGGCCGGTCGTCGAGGGCGAAGTCGATGTGGCCGTCGATGAGGGAGGCGAGCAGCGCCTCCGGGTCGCCGTCCGAGGCGGCGGCGCGCAGCCGGCCGCCGTCGAGCAGCCGCTCGCTGATGCCGACCAGCAGTTCCGCGAGCATCGCGTCCTTGCCGGGGAAGTGGCGGTAGAGGCCGGGGCCGCTGATGCCGACGGCGGCCCCTATCTCGTCGACGCCCACGCCGTGGAACCCGCGCTCGGCGAAGAGCCGGGCGGCCTCCTTGAGGATCTGCTCGCGGCGGGTCGGCGCGTCCATCCGGGTCGGGCTCGTGGTCATGGATTCGATTCTAGACAACCCGGTTAGCGCTCGTTAACCTGGGACGCGTACGTTAACGCTCATTAACCGGACAAGGGAGATCGGTCGATGCAGCAGGCACCTGTGCTGTCGAGTGCGGCGGATCCCGCATCGGCGGCCTGGCGGGCCAACGAGGCGGCACACCAGGAGCTCTCCGAGGCCCTGCGCGCCAAGCTGGCCGAGGCCGCGCTCGGGGGCGGTGAGAAGTCCCGGGCCCGCCACACCGCGCGCGGGAAGCTGCTGCCGCGCGACCGGGTGGACACCCTCCTGGACCCGGGCTCGCCGTTCCTGGAGCTGGCGCCGCTCGCGGCGAACGGCATGTACGGCGACCAGGCGCCGGCGGCCGGCGTGATCGCGGGCATCGGGCGGGTGAGCGGCCGCGAGTGCGTGATCGTCGCCAACGACGCGACCGTCAAGGGCGGCACCTACTACCCGATGACGGTGAAGAAGCACCTGCGGGCGCAGGAGGTGGCGCTGGAGAATCGTCTCCCCTGCCTCTACCTGGTCGACTCGGGCGGCGCGTTCCTGCCGATGCAGGACGAGGTCTTCCCGGACCGCGAGCACTTCGGCCGCATCTTCTACAACCAGGCCCGGATGTCCGGCGCCGGCATCCCGCAGATCGCGGCCGTCATGGGCTCCTGCACCGCCGGCGGCGCGTACGTCCCGGCGATGAGCGACGAGGCGGTGATCGTCCGGAACCAGGGGACGATCTTCCTCGGCGGCCCGCCGCTGGTGAAGGCCGCGACCGGCGAGGTCGTCACGGCGGAGGAGCTGGGCGGCGGCGAGGTCCACTCGCGCGTCTCCGGCGTCACCGACCACCTCGCGGAGGACGACGCCCACGCGCTGCGGATCGTGCGGAACATCGTGGCGACCCTGCCCGAGCGGGGCCCGCTGCCGTGGAAGGTCGAACCGGCCGAGGAGCCGAAGGTCGACCCGTACGGGCTCTACGGCGCCGTCCCGGTCGACTCCCGCACCCCGTACGACGTGCGCGAGGTGATCGCCCGGGTCGTGGACGGCTCGCGGTTCCAGGAGTTCAAGTCCGAGTACGGGCAGACCCTGATCACCGGCTTCGCCCGGATCCACGGACACCCGGTCGGGATCGTCGCCAACAACGGCATCCTGTTCGCCGAGTCCGCCCAGAAGGGCGCGCACTTCATCGAGCTGTGCGACCAGCGCGGGATCCCCCTCGTCTTCCTCCAGAACATCACCGGCTTCATGGTCGGCAAGGCGTACGAGCACGGCGGCATCGCCAAGCACGGCGCCAAGATGGTCACGGCGGTCGCCACCACGCGCGTGCCGAAGCTGACGGTCGTCGTCGGCGGCTCCTTCGGCGCGGGCAACTACTCGATGTGCGGCCGGGCCTACTCCCCCCGCTTCCTGTGGATGTGGCCGAACGCCAAGATCTCCGTCATGGGCGGCGAGCAGGCCGCCTCGGTCCTCGCCACGGTCAAGCGCGACCAGCTCGGGGACGCCTGGAGCGCCGACGAGGAAGAGGCGTTCAAGGCGCCGATCCGCGACCAGTACGAGACGCAGGGCAGCGCCTACTACGCGACCGCCCGTCTCTGGGACGACGGCGTGATCGACCCCCTGGAGACCCGCCAGGTGCTGGGTCTCGCGCTGACCGCCTGTGCCAACGCGCCCCTGGGTGACCCCCAGTTCGGCGTCTTCCGGATGTGAGGACCCTGACGATGCAGCAGATGTTCGACACCGTCCTCGTCGCCAACCGGGGCGAGATCGCGGTCCGCGTCATCCGCACCCTGCGGGCGCTCGGCGTCCGCTCGGTCGCGGTGTACAGCGACGCGGACGCCGACGCCCGGCACGTACGGGAGGCGGACACGGCGGTACGGATCGGGCCCGCGGCGGCCTCGGAGTCGTACCTCTCCGTCCCGGCCCTCCTGGAGGCGGCCCGCCGCACCGGCGCGCAGGCCGTCCACCCCGGCTACGGCTTCCTCGCGGAGAACGCGGCCTTCGCCCGCGCCTGCGCCGAGGCCGGGCTCGTCTTCATCGGCCCGTCCGCCGAGGCGATCGCGCTGATGGGCGACAAGATCCGGGCCAAGGAGACCGTGAAGGCGGCCGGCGTGCCGGTCGTGCCCGGCGCCGCCGACCCGGAGATCGCCGAGGCCGCCCGCGAACTGGGCGCCCCCGTCCTGCTGAAGCCCAGCGCGGGCGGCGGCGGCAAGGGCATGCGCCTGGTGCGGGACCTGGCGGTCCTGGAGGAGGAGATCGCGGCGGCCCGCCGGGAGGCGCGGGCCTCCTTCGGCGACGACACCCTCCTCGTGGAGCGGTGGATCGACCGGCCCCGGCACATCGAGATCCAGGTCCTGGCGGACACGCACGGGAACGTGGTGCACCTGGGCGAGCGCGAGTGCTCGCTCCAGCGCCGCCACCAGAAGATCATCGAGGAGGCGCCGAGCGTCCTCCTCGACGAGGCGACCCGGGCGGCGATGGGCGCGGCGGCCGTGGAGGCGGCCCGGTCCTGCGGCTATGTGGGCGCGGGCACGGTCGAGTTCATCGTGCCGGGCGGCGACCCGTCCCAGTACTACTTCATGGAGATGAACACCCGCCTCCAGGTCGAGCACCCGGTGACGGAGCTCGTCACGGGCCTGGACCTGGTGGAGTGGCAGCTCCGGGTCGCGGCCGGCGAGCCGCTCTCCTTCGGCCAGGAGGACGTCCGGCTCGACGGCTGGGCGGTCGAGGCGCGGATCTGCGCCGAGGACCCCGCGCGCGGCTTCCTGCCGTCCGGCGGCACGGTCCTGGCGCTGCACGAGCCGGCGGGCGACGGCGTCCGCACCGACTCCGGCCTCCTGGAGGGCTCCGAGGTCTCGTCCCTCTACGACCCGATGCTGTCGAAGGTCATCGTCCACGCGGCGGACCGCCCGACGGCGCTGCGGAAGCTCCGCGCGGCCCTCGCGGAGCTGACGACCCTCGGCGTCCCCACCAACGCCGGCTTCCTGCGCCGGCTGCTCGCCCACCCGGACGTGGTCTCCGGGGCCATGGACACGGGCCTGGTGGAGCGGGACGCGGAGAGCCTGGTCCCGGAGGGCGTGCCGGAGGAGGTGTACGCGGCGGCCGCCGCCGTGCGCCGGGCGGAGCTGGCGCCGGAGCCGCGGGACGGCTGGACGGACCCGTTCGGCGTGCCGAGCGGCTGGCGCCTCGGCGGCCGGCCCAGGCCCCTCGCCTTCCCGTTCCGCGTCCCGGGGCTCGAACCCGTCACCGCGGAGGCCCCGGCGACCGCCCGGGTCACCGGGACCGGCGTCACCGTCACCGTCGACGGCGTCACCCACGCCTTCCGCCGGGCCGGCGCCTGGCTGGGCCGGGACGGCGACTCCTGGCACGTCATGGACCACGACCCGGTCGCCGCCGCGCTCTCCGGGGCCCGGCACGGCGGCGCGGACACGCTCGCCGCGCCGATGCCCGGCACGGTCACCGTGGTGAAGGTGGCGGTCGGGGACGAGGTGGAGGCGGGTCAGAGCCTGCTGGTGGTGGAGGCGATGAAGATGGAGCACGTCATCTCCGCCCCGCACGCCGGCACCGTCACCGAGCTGGACGTCACGCCCGGTACGACTGTCGCCATGGACCAGGTCCTGGCCGTGGTCGCCCCCCGCGAGGAGGAGGCGGAATGACCCTGCCGATGACCGTCCCCGACCCGTCGCTGCCCTCCCGGGTCCGGATCCACGAGGTGGGCCCCCGGGACGGGCTGCAGAACGAGAAGACGGCCGTCCCGACCGAGGTGAAGGCGGAGTTCATCCGCCGGCTGGCCGGCGCCGGTCTGTCCACGGTCGAGGCGACCAGCTTCGTGCACCCCAGGTGGGTGCCCCAGCTGGCCGACGCGGAGGCCCTGTTCCCGCTGGTGCGGAACCTGCCCGTGCGGCTGCCGGTGCTGGTGCCGAACGAGCGGGGGCTCGACCGGGCCCTCGCGCTCGGCGCCCGCGAGGTCGCCGTCTTCGCCTCGGCCACCGAGTCCTTCGCCCAGGCCAACCTCAACCGGACCGTCGACGAGGCGCTCGCCATGTTCGAGCCGGTCGTGGTCCGGGCCATGGAGGCGGGCCTGAAGGTCCGCGGCTATCTGTCGATGTGCTTCGGCGACCCCTGGGAGGGTCCCGTCCCCGTCGAGCAGGTCGTCCGCGTCACCAAGGCGCTCGCCGACATGGGCTGCGACGAGCTGAGCCTCGGCGACACCATCGGCGTCGCCACCCCGGGCCACGTCGGCGCGCTGCTGACCGGTCTGACGGAGGCCGGCGTGCCGGTCTCCCGGCTCGCCGTGCACTTCCACGACACCTACGGGCAGGCGCTCTCCAACACGCTGGCCGCGCTGCGGCACGGCGTGACCGTCGTGGACGCCTCCGCGGGCGGCCTCGGCGGCTGCCCGTACGCCAAGTCCGCCACCGGCAACCTCGCCACCGAGGACCTGGTGTGGATGCTCGACGGCCTCGGCATCGAGACCGGGGTCGACCTGGCCGCCCTCACCGCCACGAGCGTGTGGATGGCCGAACAGCTGGGACGGCCGAGCCCGTCCCGTACCGTCCGCGCGCTCTCCCACAAGGAGTCCTGATCATGTCCCTCGACCACCGGCTCTCCGACGAGCACGAGGAACTGCGCCGCACCGTCGAGCAGTTCGCCCACGACGTGGTGGCGCCGAAGATCGGCGACTACTACGAGCGGCACGAGTTCCCGTACGAGATCGTCGCCGAGATGGGCCGCATGGGCCTCTTCGGCCTGCCGTTCCCGGAGGAGTACGGCGGCATGGGCGGCGACTACCTCGCCCTCGGCATCGCCCTGGAGGAGCTGGCCCGGGTCGACTCCTCGGTGGCCATCACCCTGGAGGCGGGCGTCTCGCTCGGCGCCATGCCGGTCTTCCGCTTCGGCACCGAGGAGCAGAAGCGCGCCTGGCTGCCGAAGCTGTGCTCGGGCGAGATGCTCGGCGCCTTCGGCCTGACCGAGCCGGGCGCGGGCTCGGACGCGGGCGGCACCCGGACCACCGCGGTCCGGGACGGCGACCACTGGGTCATCAACGGCTCGAAGTGCTTCATCACCAACTCCGGCACGGACATCACGGGTCTGGTGACGGTCACCGCGGTCACCGGCCGCAAGCCCGACGGCCGGCCGCTGATCTCCTCGATCATCGTCCCGTCCGGCACCCCCGGCTTCACGGTCGCCGCGCCCTACTCGAAGGTCGGCTGGAACGCCTCGGACACCCGTGAGCTCTCCTTCGACGACGTGCGCGTGCCGGTGGAGAACCTGCTCGGCGAGGAGGGCCGCGGCTACGCGCAGTTCCTCCGGATCCTCGACGAGGGCCGGGTCGCCATCGCGGCGCTCGCGACGGGCCTCGCCCAGGGCTGTGTCGACGAGTCCGTGAAGTACGCGAAGGAACGTCACGCCTTCGGCCGGCCGATCGCCGACAACCAGGCCATCCAGTTCAAGATCGCCGACATGGAGACGCGGGCGCACATGGCCCGCATCGGCTGGCGGGACGCGGCCTCGCGGCTGGTGCTCGGCGAGCCCTTCAAGAAGGAGGCGGCGATCGCGAAGCTGTACTCCTCCACGGTGGCCGTCGACAACGCCCGTGAGGCGACCCAGGTCCACGGCGGCTACGGCTTCATGAACGAGTACCCGGTGGCCCGCATGTGGCGCGACTCGAAGATCCTGGAGATCGGCGAGGGCACCAGCGAGGTCCAGCGGATGCTGATCGCCCGGGAGTTGGGCCTCGGCGGCTGAGTCCGCCCGCCCGTCCCGCGAGCCCGTCGCCCCCGTCCGGGGCGGCGGGCTCCGTCGCGGTCCCGGCACGTGCGGCCCCGTCCGGGCAGGGCCGTGACACGGCGTCGGTCCCGCCCCGGCGCGGCACGTGCGGCCCCGTCCCGGTGCGGCCGTGACACGGCGTCGGTCCCCGCACCGTGACGCCGTCCCGGCACGGTCGCGTCGCCCCGGTCGCGCCGGGCCGCCGCCCCCGCACGCACGCGCGGTGACCGCAATGTGACGCAGCACTCGGGCTCCCGGCCCTGTCGATCACGATGAGGTTAGGCTAACCTACCCTCGACTTGCCCAGGCCGACCCCGGCACGTACCGAAAGCGACCCCGCCATGCCCAGCAACGCCCGAGCCACCTCCCTCACCCGCCGCGGCATCCTCGCCGCGGGCGGCGCCCTCGGGCTCGGCGCCGTGCTCGCCGCCTGCGGCGACAGCGACAAGAAGAAGGACTCCGGCGCCTCTTCCTCCGCTGCGGCCAAATCCGGCTCCTGGGAGTTCAAGGACGACCGCGGCCAGACCGTGAAGACCAAGGCGACGCCGAAGAACATCGTCGCCTTCACCGGCACGGCCGCCGCCCTCAAGGACTTCGGCGTCGAGGTCACCGGCGTCTTCGGCCCGACCTACGTCGAGGACCCGAAGACCAAGGCGAAGAAGCCCGACGTCCAGGCCGGCGACCTCGACATCACCAAGGTGAAGGTCATCGGCAACGTCTGGGGCGAGTTCAACATCGAGGAGTACCTCAAGCTCCAGCCCGAGGTCCTCATCACCGACATGTGGGAGAAGGACGCCCTCTGGTACGTGCCGGAGGAGCAGAAGGCCAAGATCCTGAAGATCGCCCCGAGCGTCGCCCTGTGGGCCGCCGGCAAGTCGATGCCGTCCGTCCTCCAGCGCCACGCCGACCTGGCCGCCTCGCTCGGCGCCGACGTGAACAGCGAGCAGGTGAAGAAGGACAAGGCCCGCTTCGAGGCGGCCGCCGAGCGCCTGCGCAAGGTCGCGCAGACCAAGAAGGACATCAAGGTCCTGATCGGGTCCGGCGCCCCGGACACCTTCTACGTCTCCACCCCGGTCCGCCCGACCGACACGCTCTTCTTCCAGGAGCTGGGCCTCAACGTCGTCGTCCCGAAGAAGCTGGACCCGTCCGGCTGGTTCGAGCTCCTCAGCTGGGAGAACGTCGACGCCTACCAGGCCGACGTCATCCTGCTCGACAACCGCACCGGCACCCTCCAGCCGGAACAGCTGAAGGCCAAGCCGACCTGGGCCGCGCTGCCCGCCGTCAAGGCCGGCCAGGTCTTCCCGCGCGTGACCGAGCCGGTCTACTCCTACGCCAAGTGCGCCCCGCTCCTGGAGGACCTCGCCACCGCCCTGGAGAACGCGAAGAAGGTGTCCTGACCCGATGACGACCGCCGAGACCGCCCCGTTCCAGTTCTTCTCCCTCCAGGTCGACCGGACGCGGCGGCTCGGCCCGTCGCTGGTCCGCGTCACCTTCACCGGCGAGGACCTCAAGGGCTTCGCCGCCGGGGGCCGCGACCAGTCGCTCTCGCTCTTCCTGCCGCACCCCGGCCAGGAGGCCCCGGTCCTCCCGCCGCTGGACGACCCGGACATGTACGCGATCCTCGGCGCCTGGCGGGCCATGCCCGACGACGTCCGGGCCGTGATGCGCTCGTACACCGTCCGGGCGCAGCGCACGGAGGCGGAGCACGGGGAGAACGCCGTCGACATCGACTTCGCCGTCCACGAGGACGGCGGCCCCGCCTGCCGCTGGGCGCAGCACGCGAAGCCCGGCGACCGGGTGGTGGTGCTCGGTCCGGCGGTCGCCGACAACACCGGTGTCCGCTTCCGGCTGCCGGAGGGCGCCGACTCGGTGCTGATCTGGGCCGACGAGACGGCGCTGCCCGCCGCCTCCGGGATCCTGGAGTGGCTGCCGGCCGAGACCCGGGCGCGGGTCTTCCTCGAAGTGCCGTACTCCGGCGACCGGATGGAGCTGACGACGGAGGCCGACGCCACCGTCACCTGGCTGGTCCGGGAGGAGGGCGCGCCCTCCGGTCCGGAGGCGATCGCGGCCGCGGAGCTGCCCGGTGAGTCGCCGTACGTGTGGATCGCGGGCGAGTCCGGTGCCGTGAAGGCGCTGCGGCGGCACTTCGTGCGCGAGCGCGGGCTCGACCGGCGCCGGGTGACGTTCGTGGGCTACTGGCGCAAGGGGCTGTCCGAGGACGCCCTGCGCGAGGTGCCGGACGAGACGACGCAGGACGCGGCGCGGGACGACACCCAGAAGTAGACGTCGCTCTTCGGCCATATGCCGCACGGCCCCTCAATCTTCACCGATCGGGGGGCCGTTGTCATGCAAAATTAGGTTAGGCTAACCTTACTTAAGCATCCACGGTTGCGTATCCCGCGTCCCTCGTCCCGGAAGGGCCCCCCACATGCGTTCGCACCTGCTCAACGACACGACGGCGGAGAGCTACCGACGCTCCGTCACCGAAGGAGTCGAGCGGGTGGCGAGGAAACTCGCCACGACGCGCGGCCCGTTCACCGGCGTCACGCCCGCCGAACTGGCGCCCGTGATCGACGCGGTGGACCTCGACCGCCCCCTCGGTGACGCCTCCGCCGCCCTCGACGAGCTGGAGGACGTCTACCTCCGCGACGCGGTGTACTTCCACCACCCGCGCTACCTCGGCCACCTCAACTGCCCGGTGGTCATCCCCGCCGTCCTCGGCGAGGCCGTCCTCTCGGCGGTCAACTCCTCCCTGGACACCTGGGACCAGTCCGCCGGCGGCACCCTGATCGAGCGCAAGCTCATCGACTGGACCGCCGCCCGCATCGGCCTCGGCCCCTCCGCCGACGGCATCTTCACCAGCGGCGGCACCCAGTCCAACCTCCAGGCGCTGCTGCTCGCCCGCGAGGAGGCCGGTACCGCCGACCTGTCGAAGCTGCGGATCTTCTCCTCCGAGTGCAGCCACTTCTCCGTCCAGAAGTCGGCCACCCTCCTCGGCCTCGGCCGCGATTCGGTCATCTCGATCCCGGTCGACCGCACCAAGCGGATGCAGTCCGTCGTCCTCGCCGCCGAGCTGGAGACCTGCCGCGCCGAGGGCCTCGTCCCGATGGCGATCGTCGCCACCGCCGGCACCACCGACTTCGGCTCCATCGACCCGCTGCCCGAGATCGCCGCCCTCGCCGAGGAGTACGGCGCCTGGATGCACGTGGACGCGGCCTACGGCTGCGGGCTGCTCGCCTCCCTGAAGCGCCGCCACCTCCTCGACGGCATCGAGCGCGCCGACTCGGTCACCGTCGACTACCACAAGTCCTTCTTCCAGCCGGTGAGTTCCTCCGCCGTGCTGGTCCGCGACCGGGCCGCCCTGCGCCACGCCACCTACCACGCGGACTACCTCAACCCGCGCCGCACGGTGGCCGAGCAGATCCCGAACCAGGTGGACAAGTCCCTCCAGACCACCCGTCGCTTCGACGCCCTCAAGCTGTGGATGACCCTGCGGGTGATGGGCGCGGACGGCGTCGGCGAGCTCTTCGACGAGGTCTGCGACCTGGCCGGCGCCGGGTACGACCTGCTCGCCGCCGACCCGCGCTACGACGTGGTCGTGGAGCCGCAGCTGTCCACCCTCGTCTACCGCTACGTCCCCGAGGCCGTGACCTCCCCCGCCGAGATCGACCGGGCCAACCTCTACGCCCGCAAGGCCCTCTTCGCCTCGGGCGAGGCCGTCGTCGCCGGGACCAAGGTCGACGGCCGCCAGTACCTCAAGTTCACCTTGCTCAACCCCGAGACCACGGTGGCCGACATCGCCGCCGTCCTCGATCTGATAGCCGGCCACGCCGAGCAGTACCTGGGAGAGAACCTTGTCCACGCCTGAGATCGCTGAGATCCACGACTTCATCGGGATCGGGCTCGGTCCGTTCAACCTCGGACTCGCCTGCCTGACCGAGCCCATCGAGGAGCTGAACGGCCTCTTCCTGGAGTCCAAGCCGGACTTCGAGTGGCACTCGGGCATGTTCCTGGAGGGCGCACACCTCCAGACGCCGTTCATGTCGGACCTGGTGACGCTCGCCGACCCGACCTCGCCGTACTCCTTCCTGAACTACCTGAAGGAGAAGGGCCGGCTGTACTCGTTCTACATCCGCGAGAACTTCTACCCGCTGCGCGCCGAGTACGACGACTACTGCCGGTGGGCCGCGAACAAGGTCACCTCGATCCGCTTCTCCACCACCGTCTCCGCCGTCGCCCACGACGAGGCCGCCCAGGTGTACGTCGTCACCACCGAGGCCGGAGAGACGTTCCGGGCCCGCCGGATCGTGCTCGGCACCGGCACCCCGCCGTACCTCCCCGACTCCTGCCGGGAGCTCGGCGGCGACCTGATCCACAACTCGCGGTACGTGCCGAACAAGGAAGCGCTCCAGCGCAAGAAGTCGATCACGATCGTCGGCAGCGGCCAGTCCGCCGCCGAGATCTACTACGACCTCCTGTCGGAGATCGACGTCCACGGCTACAAGCTGAACTGGGTGACCCGCTCCCCGCGCTTCTTCCCGCTGGAGTACACCAAGCTCACCCTGGAGATGACCTCCCCCGAGTACGTGGACTACTTCCACGCGCTCCCCGAGGAGACCCGCTACCGCCTGGAGTCCCAGCAGAAGGGCCTCTTCAAGGGCATCAACGGCGACCTCATCGACGGCATCTTCGACCTGCTCTACCAGAAGAACTTCGCCGGCCCGGTCCCCACCCGCCTGCTCACCAACTCCGCGCTGCACACCGCCTCGTACGACGAGACGAGCGGCACGTACACCCTCGGCTTCCGCCAGGAGGAGCAGGAGAAGGAGTACGAGATCGAGACCGAGGGCCTGATCCTCGCGACCGGCTACAAGTACGCCGTCCCCGCCTTCCTGGAGCCGCTGAAGGACCGGCTGCGCTTCGACGGCCAGGGCCGCTTCGACGTCGCCCGCAACTACGCGGTCGACACCACGGGCCGCGAGGTCTTCCTCCAGAACGCCGGCGTCCACACCCACTCGATCACCTCGCCGGACCTGGGCATGGGGGCGTATCGCAACGCCTACATCATCGGAGAGATGCTGGGGTCCGAGTACTACCCCGTCGAGAAGACCATCGCGTTCCAGGAGTTCGCCGTATGACCGTCCGCATCCGCCCGCTCGATCCCCTCCAGGACGCGGAACTGATCCACCCGTGGGTCACGCACCCCAAGGCCGCCTTCTGGATGATGCAGGAGGCGAAGCTCCAGGACGTGGAGCGCGCCTACATGGAGATCGCCGCCCACCCGCACCACGACGCCTTCATCGGCCTCGTGGACGAGCGGCCCGCCTTCCTCATGGAGCGGTACGACCCCTCCCAGGTCGAGCTGGTCGGCCTGTACGAGCCGCAGCCCGGCGACGTCGGCATGCACTTCCTCGTCGCGCCCACCGACACCCCGGTGCACGGCTTCACCCGCACGGTGATCACCGCCGTGATGCGGGAGCTGTTCGCCGACCCGGCGACCGCCCGCGTGGTCGTCGAGCCCGACGTCCGCAACACGGCCGTCCACGCGCTCAACGAGGCCGTCGGCTTCGTGCCCGAGCGCGCGATCCGGAAGCCGGAGAAGGAAGCCCTGCTGAGCTTCTGCACCCGCGCGCAGTTCGAGGCCGCCACGGGAGCCGCGATATGAGCCGCCTGGACGTCACCGACCCGGTCGCGCACCTCACCCCCGACCGCTGGGCCGCCGCCAACCGCGCGCTGATCCGCAAGGGCCTCGCCGAGTTCGCCCACGAGCGGCTGCTCAACCCGCAGGAGCTGGGCGAGTCCCGCTACCGGGTGCTCAGCGACGACGGCGCCACCGAGTACCGCTTCACGGCGGACCGCTTCGCCCTCGACCACTGGCAGGTCTACCCCGAGTCGATCAGCCGGCACCGGGGCGACGAGCAGCTGCCGCTGGACGCGCTCCAGTTCGTCACCGAGCTGCGCGGCGCGCTGGGCCTGAGCGACGAGATCCTGCCGGTCTACCTGGAGGAGATCTCCTCCACCCTGGCCGGCACCGCCTACAAGTCGACCAAGCCGCAGGTGCCCGCCGCCGAGCTGGCCCGCGCGGACTTCCAGGCCATCGAGACCGGGATGACCGAGGGTCACCCCTGCTTCGTCGCCAACAACGGCCGCCTCGGCTTCGGCGTGGACGAGTTCCGCGCCTACGCCCCCGAGGCGGCGAGCCCGATCCGCCTGGTGTGGCTGGCCGCCCGCCGCGACCGGGCCGCCTTCACCGCCGGCGCGGGCATCGAGTACGACGCCTTCATCCGCGCCGAGCTCGGTGACGCGGCCGTGGACCGGTTCGCCGGGATCCTCGCGGAGCGCGGCCTGGACCTGGCCGACTACCTCCTCATGCCGGCCCACCCCTGGCAGTGGTGGAACAAGCTGTCGGTGACCTTCGCCGCCGAGGTGGCGCAGCAGCGCCTGGTGTACCTGGGCGAGGGCGAGGACGCCTACCTGGCGCAGCAGTCGATCCGCACCTTCTTCAACACCGCCGACCCGGCCAAGCACTACGTGAAGACCGCCCTGTCGGTCCTCAACATGGGCTTCATGCGGGGCCTCTCGGCCGCGTACATGGAGGCCACGCCGGCGATCAACGACTGGCTGGCGCAGCTGATCGACGCGGACTCCGTGCTGAAGGCGGCCCGCTTCTCGATCATCCGCGAGCGGGCGGCGGTCGGCTACCGGCACCTGGAGTACGAGGCCGCGACGGACCGCTACTCGCCGTACCGCAAGATGCTGGCGGCGCTCTGGCGCGAGTCCCCGGTGGAGCGGCTGGCCGAGGGCGAGCGGCTCGCGACGATGGCCTCGCTGCTCCACGTCGACCACGCGGGCGCGTCCTTCGCGGGCGCGCTGATCAAGGGGTCGGGCCTGGAGCCGGAGGCGTGGTTGCGCGCGTACCTGGACGCCTACCTGCTCCCGGTGCTGCACTGCTTCTACGCCTACGACCTGGTCTACATGCCGCACGGCGAGAACGTGATCCTGGTCCTGGACGAGCGGGGCGCGGTCGACCGGGCGATCTTCAAGGACATCGCCGAGGAGATCTGCGTGATGGACCCGGACGCGGTCCTCCCGCCGGCGGTGGAGCGGGTCCGCGCCGAGGTCCCGGAGGACATGAAGCTCCTCTCGGTCTTCACCGACGTCTTCGACTGCTTCCTGCGCTTCATGGGGGCGACCCTGGCGGCGGAGGGCACGGTCGGCGAGGACGTCTTCTGGCGGACGGTCGCGGAGTGCGTGAAGGGCTACCAGGACTCCAAGCCGGAGCTGGCGGACCGCTTCGCGCAGTACGACATGTTCGCGGAGACCTTCGCCCTCTCCGCGCTCAACCGCCTCCAGCTGCGCAACAACAGGCAGATGGTGGACCTGGCGGACCCGTCGGCGGCGCTCCAGCTCGTCGGCGACCTGGTGAACCCGATCGCGCGGTTCGCCTGACCCTCGAACCGATGAGAGCCCCGGCGGAGTACGGTCCTCCGCCGGGGCTCTCATCCTTTTCCGGGCCGGACGCGGGCCGGACGCGGGCCGGACGCGGGGGCGGGCCCCTACCGGACGCGGGCCTGGCTCGGCGGCGGGGCTCGCGGGGCTACGCGGCGGGCTGCCTCAGGTACTGCCGGACGCCCGTCTCCGCGGCCGTGCGGACGGCGTCGAGGAGGCGGTGGGTGGCGGCGGCGGTGTCGAAGCCGGGGGTGACCGGCCGCCCGGCGCGGATGGCACGGGCGAGGTCCGTGTAGACCTCGGCGACGTTGGCGACGGCGACCGGCGCGTCCGGGAGCGCCCGGCGGGCGGGGAGCGGCAGGCGGGCCGGGGTTCCGGTGCCGTCGGAGCCGTACAGGGTGAGCTCGGGGCCGACCAGGGAGTCGTCGGCGGCGGTGAGCACCAGGCGGCCGGTCCTGCCGTGCACCTCGACGCGGAAGCCGGCGCCGGCCGGGCCGCCGGTCATGAAGTGCGCGGAGGCGGCCGCGCCGGACTCCAGGAGGCCGCCGATCACGATCTGGTCGGGCGAGGTCACCTCGATCCGTTCGCCGGTCTCCTCCAGGGTGACGTGCGTGACGCGGGTCGCCAGGGTCGCCGACAGTTCGGTGAAGTCGCCGACGGCGGAGCGGAACATGTCGAGGGAGTGGCCGGCGACGACGGCGAGGTGGTTGACGCCCTTGGTCGCGTCGAAGAGCGCCGCGTACCGCTGCGACCAGACCTCGGGGGAGGACAGGGAGTAGGTGAGGGAGGCGGAGAGCACGTCGCCGACCCGTCCTTCCGCCACCAGTTCGCGCAGCCGCAGGACCGCCGGGTGGTGGCGGCTCTGGAGGCCCACCGCGTGCCGCACCCCGGCCGCGTCCGCGCGGTCCCGGAGGCCCTCCGCGGCGGCGG
Organism: Streptomyces sp. NPDC058052; assembly: GCF_042885515.1. Classification (NCBI taxonomy): domain Bacteria; kingdom Bacillati; phylum Actinomycetota; class Actinomycetes; order Kitasatosporales; family Streptomycetaceae; genus Streptomyces; species Streptomyces sp. NPDC058052. The sequence continues at coordinate 178,658 of NZ_JBHVRX010000012.1, forward strand.
CGGTGAGCGCGAGCGGCCATTCGCAGTAGACGTGCTTGCCCGCCGCGAGGGCGGCGTCCACGAGTCCGTCCCGGGCGGTCAGCTGGACGGCGACGACGACGAGGTCGACGTCGGGGTGGGCCATGAGCGCGGCCGGGTCGTCGAAGGCGTGGGCGGCGCCCCAGACGTCGGCCGCGGCGCGGGCCGACGCCTGGCTGGTGCCGGCGACGGCGGTGATCGTGTAGTCGGGCAGGGCGGAGAGCGCGGGCAGGTGGACCGCGCGCCCCCAGCCGCGCGAGGCGTGGGCGCCCACGATGCCGACCCTGAGGGGGCCGGTCACGGCGGTGGAAGTCATGGCTCGCTCGCTTTCACGGACGGGGAGGGGCAGGGGGCACGCCCCAGAAGGAAACGGTACGTGTCGTTTCCAGGATTCTGGGCGCACCCCCTCAGCGTGTCAATACGACACGTGCCGTTTCCTGTTAGGGTGCCGCCATGGCCCCGACACCCCACCCGCCCGACCCGCGGCGGCGCAGCGAGAAGAGCCACCGGGCGATCCTGGACGCGGCCATGGAGCTGTCCGTCGAGCACGGGTACGGGAACGTCACCGTCGAGGCCATCGCCGCCCGCGCCGGCGTGAGCAAGAAGACGATCTACCGGTGGTGGCCCACCAAGGGCGCCGTCCTCCTGGAAGCCTTCATCGAACTGGCGGGCACCGCCACGCGGTTCCCGGACACCGGCGACGTCGCCGCCGACCTCCACACCCAGATGACGGCGGTCCTCGCCCACGTGATGTCGGGCCCGCACGCCCCCGTGTACGCGGGCATCGTGGCCGAGACCCAGCACGACGCGGCCCTCGCCCGCGACCTCCGGGCCCAGCTCCTCGACCCCCGCGTCGCCGCCGCCCGCGAGCGCCTGCTGCTCGCCCGCGACCGGGGCCAGCTCGCCGCGGACGCGGACGTGGAGCTGGCCGTGGACCTGCTGTACGGGCCCCTGTACTACCGGCTCCTCCTCCACTTCGGCCCGTACTCCCCCGAGCGCCTGCGCAGCCACGTCGCCCACGTCCTCGGCGCCTTCGGCCCCGAGCGGCGCATCTAGGCCGCCTCTGCCGGACCCGATCCGGAAGGCCGGCCTCGGCTCCCGGCCGGCCAGGGGACCTCGGGCGAGCGGTACCAGTCGATGCCGAGGGCCGCGATCTCGCGCAGCACGTCGCCGGCGAAGTCGTACGTGGCCTCCTTGCCGGCGCAAAGGGTGGAGAAGCCGACCTCGATGCCGGTGTAGGGCTTCCGCTCCTTCCCGTCGCAGGTGAGCTCCGGAGAGGAGACGAGGGCCGCGTGGGTGTGCCCGGGCATGTCGATCTCGGGGATCACCTCGATGTGCCGCGCGGCGGCGTACCGGACGATCTCCCGGTACTCGTCCTGGGTGTAGAAGCCGCCGGGCCCGCCGCCGACCTCGGTGGCGGCGCCGATCCCGGTGAGCTCCGGCCGGGAGCCGATCGCGATCCGCCAGCCCTGGTCGTCGGTGAGGTGCAGGTGCAGGACGTTGTACTTGTAGAGGGCGATGCGGTCGATGTACGCCTTCACCTCCCCGGCCGTGAAGAAGTGGCGGGCGACGTCGAGCATCGCGCCCCGGTACGGGAAGCGCGGGGTGTCGGTGACGGTGCCGCCGGCGATCTTCCAGGCGCGGTGCTGGACGGTGGCGCGCTCGATGGCGGCCGGGAGCTGCTGCCGCACGGTCTGGACGCCGCGGAAGAGGCCGGCGGCGGTGCGGGCGCCGAGGTCGAGCCGGGCGGGCGAGGAGCGGAGCCGGTACCCCTCGTCCCCGAGGGCCGTGGCGGCGGGGTCGAGGCGGAGGCGGATGTCGCCGGCCGCGCCCTCCCCGACGACGACGGGGAGGCGGAAGCCGGTGGCGGGGCGGAGCTGGGCGGCCAGCCGCTCGGCGACGGCCCGGACGGCGGGGTCGCGGCCGGGGACGCCGATGCGGGTGGCGGCGGTGAGGACGTACGGGGAGCCGCCGGGGGCGACGGACGAGGGGAGCGGGACGATCGCGCCGAGCGGGCGGACGTCGGGCTCGGCGGCGGGGAGGGCCGGCCCCGGCGCGGGGGCGGCCGTGCCCGCCTCCGTACAGCCGAGCGCGGCGGCGAGCAGCAGGACTGCGGGGGCGATCAGGCGCCGTCTCACGGGCGGTCCCCTTCGGTGCGCGGGTGGGTCACCATGCGTACCGGCGCCCGCACCTCGGGTCAAGGTCTGGACCAATAGCCGTGTCCAGGCCGATGATCATGCGGTCCCTGCCCGATTTCGGGCAGGATTCTTGCGGGAACCGCGGGGTACCCCTCAGTATTCATGGGTGCTCGAACGCCGCCCGTCCCATGACGACCTCATCGACCATCTGGTCCGGAGCACCGCGCTCCAGCGTGGTGAGGCCGCCCGGGTGGTGCTCGACGTGCTGGCGTACTTCGACGAGACGACCGAGGAGTTCGTCCGCCGCCGCCACCGGGAACTGCAGTCCGGCGGAGCGGTGAACGCGGAGATCTTCGAGCGGATCGCCGGTGAACTGCCGCACCGGGCCGTCGCACCGCCGGAGCTCTCGCTCCGGCAGCTGCGCCGGATCGTCTACGGCTAGACCGGCTGTCGTCCACCGCCGCCCACGGCGGAACAGCACCATCGACCAACCGGAGGGGTTTCCTTTATGTGCGGAATTGTCGGTTACATCGGTAAGCGCGACGTGGCGCCGCTGCTCCTGGAGGGCCTGGCCCGCCTGGAGTACCGCGGATACGACTCCGCCGGTCTCGTCATCAACAGCCCGAAGAGCGCGGCGCTGAAGATGGTCAAGGCCAAGGGCCGGGTCCGTGACCTGGAAGCCCGCGTCCCCAAGCGCTTCTCCGGCACCACCGGCATCGCGCACACCCGCTGGGCCACCCACGGCGCCCCCAGCGACCACAACTCGCACCCCCACCTGGACCCCGAGAACAAGGTCGCGGTCGTCCACAACGGCATCGTCGACAACGCCCAGGAGCTCCGCGCCAAGCTGGAGGCCGACGGCGTCGTCTTCGCCTCCGAGACCGACACCGAGGTCATCACCCACCTCATCGCCCGCTCCCAGGCCGAGACCCTCGAGGACAAGGTCCGCGACGCGCTCAAGGTCATCGAGGGCACCTACGGCATCGCCGTGATGCACGCCGACTTCAACGACCGCATCGTCGTCGCCCGCAACGGCTCGCCGGTCATCCTCGGCATCGGCGAGAAGGAGATGCTGGTCGCCTCCGACGTGGCCGCCCTCATCGCCCACACCCGCCAGGTCGTCACCCTCGACGACGGCGAGATGGCCACCCTCAAGGCCGACGACTTCCGCACCTACACGGTCGCGGGCGCCTCCACCACGGCGACCCCGGAGACCGTCGAGTGGGAGGCCGCCTCCTACGACATGGGCGGCCACGACACGTACATGCACAAGGAGATCTCCGAGCAGCCCGACGCGGTCGACCGCGTGCTGCGCGGCCGGATCGACGACCGCTTCTCCACCGTGCACCTCGGCGGCCTCAACCTCGACCCGCGCGAGGCCCGCACCATCCGCCGCATCAAGATCCTCGGCTGCGGCACCTCGTACCACGCCGGCCTGATCGGCGCCTCCCTCATCGAGGGCATGGCCCGCATCCCGGCCGACGCCGAGCCGGCCTCCGAGTTCCGCTACCGCAACCCGGTCGTCGACCCCGACACGCTCTACATCGCCGTCTCCCAGTCCGGCGAGACCTACGACGTGCTCGCCGCCGTCCAGGAGCTCAAGCGCAAGGGCGCCCGCGTCCTCGGCGTGGTCAACGTGGTCGGCTCCGCCATCGCCCGCGAGGCCGACGGCGGCGTCTACGTCCACGCCGGCCCCGAGGTCTGCGTCGTCTCCACCAAGTGCTTCACCAACACGGTGGTCGCCTTCGCGCTCCTCGCCCTGCACCTCGGCCGCATCCGCGACCTGTCCGTCACCGACGGCAAGCGGATCATCGAGGGCCTGCGCAAGCTGCCCGCGCAGATCGAGGAGATCCTCAAGACCGAGGACGAGATCAAGAGCATCGCCGCCGAGTACGCGGGCGCGCAGTCGATGATGTTCATCGGCCGCGTCCGGGGCTACCCGGTCGCCCTGGAGGCATCCCTCAAGCTGAAGGAGATCTCCTACATCCACGCCGAGGCGTACCCGGCCTCCGAGCTGAAGCACGGCCCGCTGGCCCTCATCGAGCCCGCCCTGCCGACGGTCGCGATCGTCCCCGACGACGACCTGCTGGAGAAGAACCGCGCCGCCCTGGAGGAGATCAAGGCCCGTTCCGGCCGCATCCTCGCGGTCGCGCACCAGCCGCAGGCGAAGGCCGACCACACCATCGTGGTGCCGAAGAACGAGGACGAGCTCGACCCGATCCTCATGGGCATCCCGCTCCAGCTCTTCGCCTACCACACCGCCCTCGCCATGGGCCGCGACATCGACAAGCCGCGCAACCTGGCCAAGTCCGTCACGGTCGAGTAGTCGCCCGGCGGGACCTGTCACCCGCCGAGCGCGCCACGGCCCCGGGCCTGTCCCCCGGAGCCGTACGCCGGGCCTGTCCCCCGGCGAGCCGACCGGACACGAGGAACGGCCCCTCTCGCTTCCCAGGAGCGAGAGGGGCCGTTCTGCTGTGCCGCTTCGGGGCGCGGTGCGCCCCTCCGCGGGGTTACGCCGCCGCGGCCGTGCTGCCGCCGCTCGCGCGGCCCAGGGCCGTGGGCCAGCCGGCGACGGCCGCCGTGGCCCCGTACCAGGCCGCGAGGCCGGCCAGTGCGGCGACCCAGCCGCCCGCCTTGCCGAGGCCCTCGTTGCCCGCCAGCGCGGCGATGCCCGAGAGCAGCAGCGCGACGAAGAGCAGTCCGTACACGCCCTGCCCGAAGAGTCCGCCGCCGGAGGCCGCCAGCGTCAGCGTGAGCGCCAGGAGCGCCCACAGGAGCAGGAAGAGTCCGGCGGCGTCCGCCGAGGCCCCGCCGCCCGCTCCGGTCCCCCAGGTGAACCAGAAGGCGCCGAGCGCCGCGAAGGCCGTGCCGTCGCCGGTGCTGCCCGCCCTCAGGGCGAGCAGGCCGACCAGGAAGAGCGCCACGCCGCCGACCCAGGTGGCGAGGCCCGCGGCATCGGCTGCCGCGACGTTGTCGATCACCCCGGTGCCACCCAGGCCGAAGGCCAGGAGGGTCAGTCCGAGTGCGAGGTTTCCGAGCGTGCTGGTGCCGTTCCCCGACGCGACGTCCTTGTTCACGACGGGCTCCCTTCGACGAGCGGTGATGCCGCGTGAGCTGCTGTGTTCCGGTGCTCTTTAGCTACCCTTCACAAGCGCACAAATCACCTGAGGCGGGCGGAAATTATCGTGGTGGCAAGGGAGTTGACGGAGAGTCGGAAGCGCCGGACGGGTCCGGTGGGGCCGGGCGGGGGTCAGGGGATGACGATCACGGGCCGCTGCGCGCGCCGCGCGAGCCGCCCGGCGACCGAGCCGAAGATCCGCCCGACGATCCCGTGCGTGGAGCCGACCACGATCGCGTCGGCCGAGTACTCGCGGCCGACCTCCTCCAGCTCGTGACAGATGTCCCCGCCGCGCTCGACCAGGATCCACGGCACCTCGGAGAGGTGCTCCGCGCAGGCCAGTTCCAGACCCAGCACCTCGGTGCGGTGGTCCGGGACGTCGACGAAGACCGGCGGCTCGCACCCCGCCCACACGGTCGTGGGGAGCCGGTTCGCGACGTGCACGATGATCAGGCCGGAGCCGGAGCGCCGGGCCATGCCGATGGCGTACGCCAGGGCGCGCTCACTGGACGTGGATCCGTCGAAGCCGACGACGACACCGTGCCGGAAGGCCGGGTCGCAGGCGTGGCGTGGCTGTTCCACCGCGAGGGGGTCGACCGTGGAGTCGGCGACGCGCTTGCGGTCCGCGGGTTCGGGGAATTCGTGACCGGCCATCGGTGTCTCGGCTAGGGAAGTCCTCGTGGGAAGGGACGGTGGAGGGGAGCGGAACAACGGGTGGCGGCGGAGCTGTGTCCGGGAATCATCTTCCCAAGCCCATACCCCCAAGGGTACGGCGACACTCCTCTCCTGCCCAGGGCCCGCCGTGCCACACCCGGCGTGCTGACCGCTCGTGCGCGGCTCGGCGCGCGCGGTGTCCTCCGGAGGATGCACGAAGGATTCACCATCTGGCAATGCCGGATGTGCCCTACAGGCGTCCTCCGGCCGCCGCACGGAGGGCCGAACGGGCGTCGCTCAGAGTGACCGGAACGTTCCGTTCCTCGTTCCCCACAGGTCCGGATCACCGCCGCAGGGAGACCGCCCGTGCCCGCACCGTCCACCCCCGCCTCCGCCGCGTCCGTCCCCGCCGTCCGCTCCCGCCGACGGGCCCGGGTGCCGGGCCCCGCGGCGCCCGTCGCCCCGGAGACGGGCGGACCGGCGGGGTCCGGGGCGGCCCCGGGCGCGGAGCCGGCGACGGCCGGCGGCGGGCTCGGGGACCCGGCCGGCGACGTGGTCCGCTGGGCGGTCTTCTGCTGCGCCCTCGTGCCGCTGGTGCTCGTCGCCTTCGGCACCTCGCTGGGCGGGGCCGGCGGGGCCGCGCTCGGGCTCGCCTCGGTGACGGCCGCGTGCCGGCTGCTGCTGCGCCGGGCGGAACGGGGGCTGCGCGCCGAGGGCGCCGTGGGCCCGGGGGGCCGCCGCCGGGGCTGAGCGGGAGCGTGCGGACCCCCGTCGAGTTGACAGGTTCGCACAGCCGATCCCATATGTTTTCAGCCAACTTGAAGTTCCCGGCGCGTCCTTGCCGAAACGGTACGCCAACCCTTGGCCACTCCCCCGGGAAAGCCCTGCCCCAGGGGGCCGCACCCTACGCGTACGGCCACTTCGTCACCCGGGGGGCTCCCCGGGGGTCGCTCCGGCCGATCACCCGGGGATCGATCGCTTCACGCCAAGTGGCCTTGTCGACAATATGCCGGATGGAGAAGTTGTCACGCCGGCGCCACGGGACACAGTAGATTCGATCATGGGTACCGAAGACTGGGGTCTCGTGCAAAACCGAGGGGAAACGTGGCACAGCGACACGACCAGGGAGACGCGAACACCGAGGGGGGCTTAGCGCCATGAGCCAGGACTCCGCCGCACCGGAGGTCGCACGGAAACTGTCCGGGCGACGCCGTCGCGAAGTCGTCGCGGTGCTGCTGTTCAGCGGCGGCCCCATCTTCGAGAGCTCCATCCCGCTCTCCGTGTTCGGCATCGACCGGCAGGACGCCGGGGTGCCCCGCTACCGGCTGCTCGTCTGCGCCGGCGAGGAGGGCCCCCTGCGGACCACGGGCGGGCTCGAACTCACCGCGCCGTACGGCCTGGAGGCGATCGGCCGGGCCGGGACGGTCGTCGTCCCCGCCTGGCGCTCGATCACCTCGCCGCCGCCGCCGGAGGCCCTGGAGGCCCTCCGCAGGGCGCACGAGGAAGGGGCCAGGATCGTCGGCCTGTGCACCGGGGCGTTCGTCCTCGCCGCGGCCGGCCTGCTCGACGGCCGCCCGGCGACCACGCACTGGATGTACGCGCCGACGCTCGCCAAGCGCTACCCGTCGGTCCACGTGGACCCGCGGGAGCTCTTCGTCGACGACGGGGACGTGCTCACCTCCGCCGGCACCGCGGCCGGAATCGATCTGTGTCTGCACATCGTGCGGACCGACCACGGCACCGAGGCCGCGGGCGCGCTGGCGCGCCGGCTGGTCGTCCCGCCGCGGCGCAGCGGCGGTCAGGAGCGCTACCTCGACAGGTCTTTACCCGAAGAGATCGGCTCCGACCCGCTCGCCGAGGTCGTGGCCTGGGCGCTGGAGCACCTCCACGAGCAGTTCGACGTGGAGACCCTGGCGGCCCGTGCGTACATGTCACGGCGGACCTTCGACCGCCGCTTCCGCTCGCTGACCGGCTCCGCGCCGCTCCAGTGGCTGATCACCCAGCGGGTGCTCCAGGCGCAGCGGCTCCTGGAGACCTCGGACTACTCGGTGGACGAGGTCGCGGGGCGCTGCGGCTTCCGCTCGCCGGTGGCGCTGCGCGGCCACTTCCGGCGGCAGCTCGGCTCCTCGCCGGCCGCCTACCGGGCGGCGTACCGGGCCCGGCGGCCGCAGAGCGAGCCGGCGACGGCGGTCCTGGATCCGGTGGTGCCCACGCAGGTGGTGGCGGGAATCCGCCGCCCCGGGGGGCCGCTGGAGCCGGGCAAGCCGCACGGCGACGCCTACTCGCCGGGCCGGGCCGCGCTGCCGGGCCAGCGCAGCGCGCCGTAGCGGCGACGAGGACCTGCGCCGCCACAAGCGGCGCGACGCGGTACCGGCGGGCGTCCGGGGGCACCTCCCCCGGGCGCCCGCCGGCGCGTCCGCCGGCGACGCGGCGGGCGTCGTGCCGGGCGGCGCGAGCCCGGCGGGATCCGGAAGGGACGGCCTAAGGTAGGACGCATGAACGATCGCATGGTGTGGATCGACTGCGAGATGACCGGGCTCTCGCTGACGGACGACGCACTCATCGAGGTGGCCGCGCTGGTCACCGACTCGGAACTGAACGTGCTCGGCGAAGGCGTGGACATCGTGATCCGCCCTCCGGACCGTGCCCTGGAGACCATGCCGGAGATCGTGCGCCAGATGCACACGGCCTCCGGACTGCTCGACGCGCTGCCCGGCGGCACCACGCTGGCGGACGCGGAGGCGCAGGTCCTGGCGTACATCCGGGAGCACGTGAAGGAGCCCGGCAAGGCTCCGCTGTGCGGGAACTCGGTCTCCACCGACCGCGGATTCCTCGCCCGGGACATGGCCGCCCTGGAGAGTCACCTGCACTACCGGATCGTCGACGTGTCCTCGGTGAAGGAGCTGGCGCGCCGCTGGTACCCGAGGGCGTACTTCAACAGTCCGGAGAAGAACGGCAACCACCGGGCGCTCGCCGACATCCGCGAGTCCATCGCCGAGCTGCGCTACTACCGGGAGGCGGTCTTCGTCCCGCAGCCCGGACCGGACTCGGAGACCGCGAAGGAGATCGCGGCCCGGCACGTCGTCCCGGCGGAGTAGCACCGCCGGAGAGGGCCGCTCGCGCACCCGGGGAAAACGTGTGCGCGAGCACCCCTCGGAACCCTGTAGACTTCTTCTCGGCCGGTCGGGGAAACCTTCGGGAAAACCGCCGGTCATGGTGGGTATAGCTCAGCTGGTAGAGCACCTGGTTGTGGTCCAGGATGTCGCGGGTTCGAGTCCCGTTACTCACCCTGATGGCCGAGGCCCCGGTTCGGAAGAACCGGGGCCTCGGTCTTTTCGTGCGTTCCCGCGCGTGGTCCTTCCCTAGGCGCAGGTGAGGGCGGCCGGGGGCGGGTTGGTGCCGGTCCAGGAGGCGTTGAAGCCGAAGGTGGCGGAGCCGCCGGCCGGGACCGTGCCGTTGTAGGAGAGGTGCGTCGCCGTCACGGCGGTGCCGGTCTGGGTGACGGCCGCGTTCCACGCCTGGGTGATCCGCTGGCCGGCCGGGTACTCCCAGGCGACCCTCCAGCCCGTCAGCGGGGCCGAGCCGGTGTTGCGGACGGTGACCTGGCCGGTGAAGCCGCCGCCCCACTGGCTCTGCACGGTGTACGTGGCGGCACAGCCCGCCGGACCGGGGGGTGTCACCGGGGCGAGGGCCTCGGCGATCCCGGCGTACGCGGGCTTCGGGTTCAGGCCCTCGTCGTACGGGGTGGCCGCGCCCTGGCCCGGGAAGAAGTCCGGGATCCAGGAGTCGGAGTCGGTGAAGCCCCAGACGGTGAGGCCGGCGCAGCGGGTGACGGCCAGGCAGGCGCGGGTCACGGCCGCGTAGTCCGCCTTCTGCTGCGCGAGCTTGGCCTCGGTGGCCGGGAGGGTCATCCGGACGTCGAGCTCGGTGATGGCCACGTCGACGCCGAGGTCGGAGAAGCGGCGGAGGTTGGCCTCCAGGGTGGACGGGACCTGGCCGAGGATCAGGTGGGCCTGGAAGCCGACCCCGTCGACCGGCACGCCCTGGGCGAGGAGCCGCTCGACCAGGGTGTACATGCCGTCGCTCTTCGCGCCGAGGCCGTCGGTCGAGTAGTCGTTGAGGTAGAGCTTCGCGGCCGGGTCGGCGGCCCGGGCGGCCCGGAAGGCGTCGCCGATGTACGACTCGCCGAGGGTGGCGCCGAAGACGGACCGGCGCAGGGTGCCGTCCTCGTTCAGCGGTTCGTTGACGACGTCCCAGTGGTCGACGCGGCCCTTGTAGCGGGTGACCTGGGTGGTGACGTGGTCGGTCATGACCGTGCGGAGGGCGTCCGGGGTCCAGGTGCCGTTCTCGACCCAGGAGGGCAGCTGGCTGTGCCAGACCAGGGTGTGGCCGCGGAGCCGCTGCCCGTGGGCCTCGGCGAAGTCGGCGATCCGGTCGGCTCCGGTCCAGGAGTACTGGCCCCGGACGGGTTCGACGGAGCCCCACTTCATCTCGTTGCCGGGGGTGACGGAGTCGAACTGGGCGGCGGCGGTGCCGGCGTAGGCGCCGGTGAGCTTCCCGCCGGTGACGGCGGTGCCGAGGTAGATCCCGCGGGCCTCGGCGAGGTCCCGGAGCGGGGTGTCGGCGGCGGCGGCGGTCCCGGTGGCGGTGGCGGTCAGGGCGGCGGCGAGGAGCGCCGTGACGACGGTCAGCCGGCGGAGCACGGGGCACCTCCGAGGGTGAAGGCGGCGGGGGCGGGGTTGGATCCGGCGTGGGCGCCGGTGAAGCCGAAGGAGGCGGAGCCGCCGGCGGCGACGGTCCCGTTCCATCCGGCGTTCCTCGCCGTGACGGCGGTGCCGGTCTGGGCGGGGGTGGCGTTCCACATCTGGCCGACGGTCTGTCCGGCGGCGAAGGTCCAGCCGAGGGTCCAGCCGTTCCAGGCGGTGGCGGAGGTGTTGGTCACGGTGACGTCGGCCTGGAAGCCGCCCTGCCACTGGTTGGTGATCCTGTAGGCGACCTTGCAGGCGCCGGCGGGCGGGGTGCCGGGGTCGGTGCCACCGCCGTCGCCTCCGCCGTCCCCGCCGCCGGTCTCGCTCGTGTCGCCGTAGAGGATGCCGCGCCCGTTGGTGGCGACGTAGACGCGTCCGTAGACGCGCGGGTCGCCGGTGATGGTGGCGCCGGTCCAGCCCCACTGGTGGGCGTCGTCGTTGACCCGGACCCAGGTGGCGCCGGCGTCGGTGGAGCGGAAGATGCCGCGGACGCCGCCGATCTTCGCGCTGGAGTAGAGCGCGGGGTAGGAGGCGTTCGGGGCGGCCTTGCCGAAGCCGACGGCGTCGGCCTGGTCGACGCCGGAGACCTTCGCGAAGGTGGCGCCGCCGTCGGTGGAGTGCCACAGGCCGTACGCGGCGTCGGGGGCGCCGCCCGCGAGCCAGATGTCGCCCTTCCTCCCGGGGACGGCCTTGAAGCGGACGTTGCCCTCGGCGGGCAGGCCGGTGGCCCTGGCGGTGAAGGTGAGGCCGCCGTCGGCGGAGGCGTAGAAGGTGCCGCCGTGGAAGCCGTAGAAGGTCTTCGGGTCGACCCGGTCGGACTCGACGACGGCGCCGGCCGGGATGCCGGCGGCCGGGGTCCAGGAGGTGCCGTATCCGGTGGCGGCGTGGACGCCGGCGGTGCCCTCGGGGCTCCAGACGAAGCGGCTGCCGTCGGCGGCCGCGGCGACCGTGCCGCCGCCGGTGATGCCGGTCCCGCCCGCGGGCTCCTGTCCGGCGAACCAGTGCGCGCCGTTGTCGGTGGAGAAGGCGACCCGGGGTCCGCCGTCGAGGTGGCCGGAGCGGACGAGGACGTCCGGCTTCGTCTCGGCGTAGTCGAGGCTGGTCGTCGAGGTGAAGTTCGGGGCGGTGAACATCATCGGCGGGACGGCGCCGAGGTCGGTGTGGCGGAAGCCGCCGATGTCGCCGAGGGCGCTGATCAGCGGGGCGCCGGAGGGCGGCGCGACCAGGTCGAGGACGGCGGTCTCCTCCAGGCCCTTCACCATCGGCCGGATGGTGACGTTCGTGTTCGTGTCCCACTTGGTGAGTTCGGTGGTGCCGTAGACGGTGGCGCCGGTGCCGTACAGCATGCGGTCCGAGTCGAAGGGGTCGATCTCCAGGGCCTCGGTCATCCAGCCGAGCTTGGGGGCCTGCTCGGGCGGGGCGGGGTCGCCGCCCCAGGTCAGCCAGGGCACCGAGGAGACGTCCATGGTGTAGCGGTTCGAGCGGTTCGGGTACGAGGAGTAGTCCCACGCCCTGGTCCACGTGGAGCCGCTGTCGGTGGAGCGGAAGATCTGGGTGTCGGGCCACCAGGAGCTGTAGGCGGAGACCATCACCGTGCCGGGGCGCTGCCGGTCGAGGGTGAGGCCGCTGAAGCCGTGGTAGGTGTCGGCCTCGGCGACGGGGCTGATGTTCTTCCATTCCCCGGTGGCCGTGGCGTACCGCCAGACCTGGCCCTTGCCGCCGTCGTACGGGCCGGCGGTGTCGCTGTAGGCGAGGTAGAGGTAGCCGTTCCCGGCGTCGAGGACGCCCTTGTGCGCGAGGTAGCCGGTGGGCTGGCCGGCGAGGCGGGTCCAGGTGGCGCCCGCGTCGGTGGAGCGGTAGACGGCGTTCTCCTTGTCGCCGACGCCGACGTAGATCGTCCTCGTGGCGGTGGCCCCGGCGCCGGTTCCGCTGCCGGTGGACTCGTCGAAGGTGACCCAGACGATGCCCTGCTCGTCGGAGTTGTAGCCGCTGGTGTCGGTGGGGTCCTGCTGGTAATCGCCGGGGTTGGTGAAGGAGGTGACCTTCGCCCAGGTGGCGCCGGAGTCGGCGGAGCGCCACAGGCCGTTGCCGCTGGGGGCGCCGAGGTAGAGGATCCGGTTGTCGTGCGGGTCGACGGCGAGGCGTTCGCCCATGCCGCGGCCCGGCATGTTGCCGCCGAGCTTGAAGGGGAGGTCGGCGCGCTGCCAGGTGGCGCCCCGGTCGGCGGAGCGCAGGACGGCGCCCGAGCCGGGGTCCCAGTCGTTGGTGTAGGTGCCGACGGCTGCGTAGACCCGGTCCGGGTCGGCGGTGTCGGAGGCGAGGGAGACGACGCCGGTGTGGCCCCAGTCGTCCCAGCCGACGTGGTCGAGGAGCGGGGTCCAGGCGGAGCCGGCCTGGTCCCAGCGGTAGGCGCCGCCGATGTCGGTGCGGGCGTAGAGGAGGTTCTTCTCGGCCCGGTTGAAGACCAGGCCGGGGACGAAGCCGCCGCCGTCGATCCGGACGTTCTTCCAGGTGTACGAGGGGGCCGCGGCGGCCTGGGCCGGGGCGGGTGCGGCGCCGGCCGGGAGGGCGCCCGCGAGGAGCCCGGCCGTGAGGGCCAGCCCCGCGAGGCCCGCGAGGAGTCGTGGTCTGCGCATGGGTATCCCGTCGGGAGTGTGTATGGGAGCGCTCCCACTATCGGATTGCTGTCAGAACACGGTCAAGGTGCGGGAACCGTCGAAGACGTTCGACGGTTCCCGCCGTCCGGTCCGCCGAACGGGTGAGGCGGCCCCCGGACCCGGCGCCGCCCGGCGGGCCGTCCCGCCCCCGCCGCCTACGGTCGGGGTCCATGGGGTGGAGGAACGGGACACGCCGGCAGCGGCGACGGCACGGCGGCGTCCGCGCCCGGGCCCTCGCGCTGCTGCTCGCCGCGGCGCTGCCGGTCGGCTGCGCCACCGACCCGCCGGTGCCGCCGGCCGCCGGCGCCGGGGAGGCCGTGGACGGCTCGGGGCGGCCGGTGACGCTCACCGTCGGGGTGTACGGGACCTTCGGGCTCAAGGAGGCCGGGCTCTACGACACGTACATGCGGCTCCACCCGGACATCGCGATCCGCCAGACCTCCCTCGCCCGCGCCGACGTCTACTACCCGCAGCTGCTCACCCACCTCACGGCCGGCGCCGGACTCGCCGACGTCCAGGCCGTCGAGGTCGGCAACATCGCGGAGGTCGTCGACACCCAGGCCGGCCGGCTCGTCGACCTGGGCCACGCGCCCGGGGTGCGGGAGAGCGACTTCCTGCCCTGGAAATGGGCGCAGGCGCGGACGGAGGAGGGGCGGGTCCTGGGGCTCGGCACCGACATCGGTCCGCTGGCCGTCTGCTACCGCAAGGACCACTTCGCCGCCGCCGGGCTGCCCACCGACCGGGAGGAGGTGGGCCGGCTGTGGGCCGGGGACTGGCGCGGGTACCTGGAGACGGGCCGCCGGTTCGCCGCACGGGCTCCCGAGGGGGTGGCGTTCACCGACTCGGCCTCCGGGGTGATGGCGGCCGTGATCTCGGGGGCGAGGCTGCGCTACTACGACGCCGAGGGGCGGCTGGTGGTGGCGGAGAACCCGGCCGTACGGGCCGCCTGGGACCTCGGCGCGGAGTTCGCGGAGCACGGGCTGACCGCCCGCCTCCAGCAGTTCACCCCGGACTGGGACCAGGGCTTCGCGCACGGGCGGTTCGCCTCGATCGCCTGCCCGGCGTGGATGCTCGGCTACATCCAGGACAAGGGCGGGCCGGACGGCGAGGGGAAGTGGGACATCGCGAAGGCGCCCCGGCCGGGGAACTGGGGCGGCTCCTTCCTGGTCGTCCCGTCGGCCGGGAAGCACGTCGCGGAGGCGGCGGAGCTGGCGGCCTGGCTGACCGCGCCCGAGCAGCAGGCGGTCCTCTTCGAGCGGCGGGGCAGCTTCCCGAGCGCCGAGGCCGCCTTCGGGCTGCCGCAGGTGCGGGACGCCCGGCACCCGTACTTCGGCGACGCGCCGGTCGGCCGCATCTACTCGGCGGCGGCGATGGGCGTGCCGGTGGCGCCGGTCGGGCCGAAGGACGGCCTCGTCAACCAGATCCTGTCCGACACCGGGATGCTCCAGGTCGACCAGACGGGCCGGTCGCCGGAGTCGGCGTGGCGGGCGGCGATGAAGGCCATCGACAACGCGCTGGACCGGTGAGCGGGTGGGCCGAGGACAGGGCGCGGTGACGGGGATTGCCGAGGACGGGACGGCGCGGTGACGGGGACGGCCGAGGACAGGGCGGGGCGGTGAGCGGGATGGCCGAGGACGTGGTGGAGCGGGCGCTCGCGCCGGTGGTGCCGACGGGCCGGGCGCGGCGGGAGCGGCTCGGCCGGCTGCGGTCGCGGGCGGCGCCGTACGTGCTGATCGCCCCCTTCTTCCTGCTGTTCGGGGCGTTCGGGCTGTTCCCGCTGGCGGCGACGGCGTGGACCTCGCTCTTCCGGGTCGAGCTGACGGCGCCGGAGGCCCGGGAGTGGGTGGGGCTGCACAACTACGCCCGGCTCGTCACGGACGACTTCTTCTGGAACGCGCTGGCGAACACGGTGCTGATCGGGGTCCTCGCCACCGTCCCGCAGCTGCTGCTCGCGCTCGGCGCGGCGCACCTGCTGGACGCGCGGCTGCGCGGCCGGCTCTTCTTCCGGGTGGCGGCGCTCGCCCCGTACGCGACCTCGGTGGCGGCGGCGACGCTGGTCTTCGCGCTGTTCTACGGGCGCGACCAGGGGATGGTGAACTGGGCGATCGGCCTGGTGGGGCTCGATCCGGTGGACTGGCAGAACGGGCCGTGGGCGTCGAAATGCGCGGTGGCGTCGATCGTCGTCTGGCGCTGGACGGGCTACAACGCGCTGATCTACCTGGCGGCGATGCAGACGATCCCGCCCGAGCTGTACGAGGCGGCGGCGCTGGACGGCGCCTCGCGGTGGCGGCGGTTCTGGCACGTGACGCTGCCGGGGCTGCGGCCGGCGCTGGCGTTCACGGGGCTCGTGTCGACGATCGGGGCGGTGCAGCTCTTCGGCGAGCCGCTCCTCTTCAGCAGCGGGGCGGGCGCCTCGGGCGGCGCCGACCACCAGTACCAGACGCTCGGCCTCTACCTGTACGAGCAGGGCTGGGTGAACCTCCATCTGGGGCGGGCGGCGGCGATCGCCTGGGCGATGCTGCTGCTCCTCGTGGTGCTGTTCGGGGCGGTGCGGCTGGCGCGGGCCGTCCGCGGAAGGGGGGCGCGGCGGTGAGCGGACGGGTGCGGGGCCGGGGACGCGGGCGGGACGCCGGCGCGGAGTCGTACGAGCGGGCCGGGTGGGGTACGTATCTGCTCCTCGGCCTGTTCACGGCGGTGTCCGTCTTCCCGCTGCTGTGGACGGCGGTCGCCGCCTCGCGGACGAGCGGGCGGCTCGCGGAGAGCCCGCCGCCGTTCTGGTTCGGGCGCAACCTGGCGCGGAACCTGTCGGTGGCCTGGGGCGAGGGCGGCATGGGCGAGGCGCTGGCCAACACCGCGGTGGTGGCGGGGTCGGTGGCGACCGGGACGGTGCTCTTCTCGACGCTGGCCGGTTTCGCCTTCGCCCGGCTGCGCTTCCGCTTCCGGGGGCCGCTGCTGCTCCTGGTGGGGGCGACGCTGCTGGTGCCGCCGCAGCTCGGGGTCGTCCCGCTCTATCTGCTGATCGCCCGGCTGGGCTGGACGGACCAGCTCCAGGCGGTGGTGCTGCCCTCGCTGGTCTCCGCCTTCGGCGTCTTCTACATGCGCCAGCACCTGCTGCGGGCGCTGCCTCCGGAGCTGCTCGAAGCCGCGCGGATGGACGGGGCGGGGACGCTGCGGGTGGTGTGGCACCTGGTGCTGCCGGCGGCGCGGCCGGCGATGGCGGTGCTGGGGATGCTGTCGTTCGTGGCGGCCTGGAACGACTTCTTCTGGCCGGTGCTGGCGCTGACCCAGACGGGGAACCCGACGGTGCAGGTGGCGCTGACCGGCCTCGGGCGGGGCTATGTGCCGGACACCTCGGTGGTGATGGCGGGGGCGCTGCTCGGGACGCTGCCGCTGCTCGTGGTGCTCGCGCTGTTCGGGCGGCAGATCGCGGGCGGGGTGATGCGGGGCGCGGTGAAGGGGTGAGGGCGCCGCCGGAGCGGGGGCACGGGAGCGGGAGTAGGGAAGGCGGGGGCGCGGGAGTCGGGGGCGCGGGAGGCGGGAGCGCGGGGGGTGGAGGGGCTCCCGGGGCGTCCGATCGCGGACAGAAGCGTGCCCCGGCCGGGGGTGGGGTGTCTCCTGGCCGGGGCACGCGGTGGGGGGGGGGAGGAGTGGCTCTACCGGTAGGCCGCGAACGCCTTCGTGAAGGCCAGCGGCTGCTGGAGGATCGAGGAGCAGGTGGCGTCC
The DNA here is from genome assembly GCF_042885515.1 of Streptomyces sp. NPDC058052. Lineage (NCBI taxonomy): Bacteria > Bacillati > Actinomycetota > Actinomycetes > Kitasatosporales > Streptomycetaceae > Streptomyces > Streptomyces sp. NPDC058052. The sequence continues at coordinate 195,714 of NZ_JBHVRX010000012.1, forward strand.
GCGTGGTTCACCGCGCCGGCCGCGCACTGCTTGTCCCGGGTCGAGGACCACATCGACAGCCAGCCGATCCCCCTGGACTTCGCGAAGTCGACCAGCTGGGTGGCGTCGTCGACCGTGAAGACCTCGCTGACGACGTCGTTCACGCCGATCATGGGGGTGACCGCGACGGTCTTCCAGGCGGCCGCGTCGGAGAGCCCGAGGACGCCCTTGAGCTGGGCCTGGGTCGCGGTCGCGGCCTGGATCGCGTACGTGCCCATGTCGGCGCTGTAGGCCGGGCCGTAGTCCATCGCCATGATGTTGACCGCGTCGATCCGGACGCCGTTCCTCTTCGCGTCGGCGAGCAGGCTCACCCCGGGCTGGGTCAGGCCCTCGGGCATCACGGGCAGGGTGAAGGAGACGTTCAGGCCGGGGTGACTCTTCTGGAGCTGGGCGATGGCCTGGGAGCGGCGGGTGTTGGCGGCCGTGTCGGGCAGGGCGGCGCCCTCCACGTCGAAGTCGACCTTGGTGAGCCGGTACTGGTCGACGACCTTGCCGTACGCCTTCGCCAGGTCGGCGGCGCTCGCGCAGTTCAGCGCCAGCTCGTGGCCGGCGGCGCCGCCGAAGGAGACCCGCACGTCACCGCCCTTGGCGCGCAGGGCGCCGATCTGGGCGGCCACCCTGTCGTTCGCGAGGTCGGTGACACCGCCCCAGAGCGGGGCGCAGGAGCCGCCGGAGGTGATGAAGGCGAGGTTGAACTCCTTCACCCCGGTGGCGTCGGCGGTGGCGAGCAGGTCGTACGCGGGGTAGAGCGAGGTGTCGACGTAGGGGGCGTACCGGGCGGCGGTGACGGGGGTCCCGGTGGGGGTGGGCGTCGGGGTCGGCGTGGGCGTCGGGGTGGGCTTCGGGGGTGCGGTGGTGGTCGCCGTGGCCGTGGGGGTCGGCTTCGGGGGTGTGGTGGCGGTCGCCGTGGGCTCGGGGCTCGCGGTGGCGGTGGACGTCGCCGTCGCGGTGGGCTGCTCGGTGGGGCGGCCGCTGGGGGTGGGGGCGGGGCCGCCGGCCGAGCAGGCGGCCTGGTCGATGAGGCAGCCGGCCGGGTCCCCGGCCTGTCCGGCCGCCGAGGTCACGAAACCGACGGTGACGGACTGGCCGGGGGCGAGCCGGCGGTTCCAGCTCGCGGGCTTCACGGTGACGTGCCGGCCCGAGACGGTGTGGTCGCCGTTCCACAGGGAGCCGATGGTGGTCCCGGCGGGCAGGTCGAACTCCAGCGTCCAGTCGGACCGGACGGCGGAGGTCTCGTTGGTGATCACGTACTGGCCGGTGTAGCCGCCCGTCCAGGAGGAGGTCCGGGTGTAGGCGGCGCCGACGGCCGCGGCCTGGGCGGTACCGGTGAGGGCGAAGACCGTGCCCCCGGTGATCGCGGCGGCGACCACCGCGCCGACGGCCTTCGTACGGCCGCTGGTCCTGCGCCGGTGCGCGTTGCTGCCCATGCGTGCTGCCTCCGTGGTGCCCGGTGAGGGGGGTGCGGTGTGGGGGGTGCGATGTGGGGGTGCGGCAGCACGCTAGCGCCCGGGAAACAGACAAATGCCGTTCCCCGGGCGCGGGTTGGGATTCTTAGGATCCGCTTAAGGAAGGCATCGGAACCACGAAAGGTTCAGCGCCTCGCGGCCTTGCGGCGGCGGGCCGGGCGGTGCGAGCGGCGGCCCTCGGAGCCGCCGGGGCGGTGTCCGCCGAGCCCGATCCAGATGCGCACCTCGGTGCCGCCGAGGACCGAGTGCCCGATCCGGACGTCGCCGCCGGTGGTCTCCGCCATGCGGCGCACGATGTCCAGGCCGAGGCCGGTGGAGCCGGCCCGGGTGCCGCTGTTGCCGCGGGCGAGCGCCGCGTCCGGATCGGCGATGCCGGGCCCGGCGTCCGAGACGAGGACGATGACCGCGTCGTCGCCGTTGTGGACGTCGACGGAGAAGGCGGTGCCCTCCGGGGTGTGCCGGAAGACGTTGCCGAGGAGGGCGTCGAGGGCGGCGGCGAGTTCGGGGCGCGCCACCGGGATCCGTACCGGACGCTCCACCCCGGCGAGGCGGACGAGCCGCCCCTCGTCCTCGGCGAGCGCCGACCAGAACTCCATGCGCTCCCGCACCACTTCGGCCGCGTCGCAGCCGGCGCCGTGACCGGTCTGCGGGGTGGTCTGCGGCTTGGCCTCGCGGGCGGTGCGGATGATGGTGTCCACCTCGCGCTCCAGCTGCTCGACGGCGGCCCGGGTCTGGTCGGCGGCGGGGCCCGAGCCGAGCGAGGCCGCGTTGAGACGGAGCACGGTCAGCGGGGTGCGGAGCCGGTGCGAGAGGTCGGCGGCGAGTTCGCGCTCGTTGGCGAGGAGCTGGACGACCTGGTCGGCCATGGAGTTGAAGGCGACGGCCGCCGACTTGAGTTCGGGCGGGCCCTCCTCGGCGACCCGGACGCCGAGCCGGCCCTCGCCGAGCTCGTGGGCGGCGCCGGCGAGGCGCTGGGCGGGGCGGACCATGCGGACGCCGAGCCGGTCGGCGACGGCGAGGGAGCCGACGATCAGGGCGACGCCGACCCCGGCGAGGACGAGCCAGGCGGTGGCGACGCCGTTGGTGACCTCGCCCTCGGGGACGAAGAGTTCGACCACCGCGACCTGGCCGGAGCTGAGCGCGGTGGGCTGGAGCAGGGCGTAGCCGCCGGGGACCTCGGCGATGGAGGCACGGCCGAGGACGCGGGTGGCGGCCAGTTCGTCGGCACCGGCCCGGCGGGTGCCGATCTCCAGCGCCTGGCCGTCCGGGGCGGCCGGCGGCACGTGCACGGCGAGCCGGCCGGCCGCGCCGTCCTCGGTGGTGGCGACGGCCTTCTCCAGCTCCGCCCGGTCGGTGGTGATCGCGAGGACCGGGGCGAGCCCGGCGCCGCGCCGCTCGGCGTTGGAGAAGGCCCGGTCGCGGGCCATCTCCTTGACGACGAGGCCGAGCGGTACGGCGAAGGCGATGACGACCATGGCGGTGACGGCCAGCGACACCTTGACGAGGGCCCATCTCACGGCCGGCGCTCCCGTCTCACGGCTGGTGCTCCCGGGGCGGCTCCAGCTTCACGCCGACCCCGCGCAGGGTGTGCAGGTAGCGCGGCCGGGCGGCCGTCTCCCCCAGCTTCCGCCGCAGCCATGACAAATGTACGTCGATGGTCTGATCGTCCCCGTACGCCTGCTGCCACACCTCGGCGAGCAGCTCCTTGCGCGGGACGACCACGCCGGGACGGCCGGCGAGGAAGGCGAGCAGGTCGAACTCGCGCCGGGTCAGGTCGAGCGGGACGCCGTCCAGTTCGGCCTGGCGGCGCAGCGGGTCGATGGCGAGCCCGCCGACCCGGATCTGGGTCGGCGGCGCGGGCTCTCCCGACACGGCCCGGGCGCGGCGGAGCACGGCGGCCATCCGGGCCGTGAGGTGCTCCACCGAGAACGGCTTGACGAGGTAGTCGTCGGCGCCGGCGTGCAGCAGCCGGACGATCTCCGCCTCGTCGTCCCGGGCCGTCGCGATGATCACCGGTACGTCGGTGATGCCGCGCAGCATCTTCAGCGCCTCGGACCCGTCCAGGTCGGGCAGACCCAGGTCCAGGACGACCACGTCGAAGCGGAAATGGGCGACCTCGCGCAGCGCCTCCAGAGCCGTGCCGACGCTCCGTACCGTGTAGGAGGCTTCCGTCAGCTGCCGGATGAGGGCGGAGCGCACGAACTGGTCGTCCTCGACCACGAGCACACTTGCCATGGGCGGCACCGTACGCCATCCGGGGGACACCTCGGTCACCCCGTACCTACCCGTCCGCGCCGGACGGGCGTGGTGCAATATGGCCGGGATGCGAAGAGGACTCGTTCACGCCCTGGCCTGGTCGCTCGCCACCGGCGCGGCGGTCACGCTCTCCTGGTGGGGAGTGCACACGGTGCTGTCCGGCACCGTCTACGACCCGCCGCGGGCCCTGCCCCTGCCTGTCGGCACCCCGGCCGGCCTGATTCCGGCCGAGACCGCCATCGGCGACCCGGCGACCTCCTCGACCCGCCGGCCGGAGTCCACTCCCCCGGCCACCACGCCCGCGCCGCCCACGCCCACGCCGACCGACCCGGGTCCGGCCTCGCCGCCCGCGACCCGCCCGGCCGCCCCGCCGGCGACCACGCCCGCCCCGACCACGGAGCCGCCGCCGCCCGCCGGCGCCTCGTCCGGGGTGAAGAGCTCCACGACCGACGGCGGCCGGGTGACCTTCGACATCGGCGAGACCTCCGCCGAGCTGGTCTCCGCGATCCCCGCGTCGGGCTGGCAGATGCAGGTGTGGAAGCAGCCCACGTGGATCCGGGTGACCTTCACCCAGGGGGGCCGCGAGATCTCGGTCTTCTGCCTGTGGCACGACTCGGCCCCGCGCGTCCAGATCGAGGAACGCGCGGCCTGAACCGGCGCGCGCGGCCGGTCGCGTACGGGCGCGGGTCGGCTCTCCGCGGTCGCGGAGGGGGCAGGTCCCGGACGCGGGTCGGCTCTCCGCGGTCGCGGAGGGGGGTCAGCGGAAGACGGAGGGCGGCGGGGCGGGGGACGCCTTCGCGGTGGCGTCGGTGACCGGGGTGGCGCCGCCGGTGAAGTCGGCCAGGGCGCGGCCGTGTTCGACCCGCCCGGGGTGCGGGTCGGTGGCGACCCTGCGGGTGAGGTCGGCGACGGGGATGTCGCGGTCGGAGGCGACCAGGACCGCGTTGCCGAAGCGGCGGCCGCGGAACACGGTCGGGTCGGCGATCAGGGCCAGCTCGGGGAAGACGGCCGCGGCGGTGGCGACCTGGCCGCGGAGATGGGCGAGCGGCGGGCCGTCGGCGAGGTTGGCGGCGTACGTGCCGCCGGGCCGCAGCGCGCGCCGCACCTCCTCCAGGAACTCGGTGCTGGTGAGGTGGGCGGGGGTGCGGGCGCCGCGGAAGACGTCCGCGATGATCAGGTCGGCCCAGCCGTCCGGGACCTTGGCGAGTCCGGCGCGGGCGTCGGTCGCCCGCACCCGGATCCGGGCGCCGGGGTCGAGCGGCAGTTCGCGGCGGACCAGGCGGACGAGGGGTTCGTCGATCTCGGCGATCTGCTGGGTGGAGCGGGGCCGGGTCGCGGCGACGTACCGGGCGAGGGTGAACGCGCCGCCGCCGAGGTGCACGGCCTGGAGGGGGCGGCCGGGCGGGGCGGCGAGGTCGGCGACGTGGCCGAGGCGCCGCTGGTACTCGAAGGTGAGCGCGGCGGGGTCGTCCAGGTCCACGTGGGACTGCGGGGCGCCGTCGAGGAGCAGCGTCCAGGCCCGGGGGCGGTCGCGGTCGGGTATCAGTTCGGCGAGCCCGCCGTCGACGGTCTCGGAGACGGCGCCGGCCGCCGCCCGCTCGCGCTGCTTGTTCCTGGCCATCCGCCCATTATCGGCCGGTTCGCGGGCGAGGCGTCTCCGTGACGGCCGGCCGCCGGGAGCGAGGGGGCGGCGGCGGTCGGTGGCCGGGAGCGAGGGGCGGGCGGTCGGTGACGGGCGACGGTCGGGGCTCGTTCGGGCGGGGCTCGTTCGGGACGGGGGTCGTTCGGGGCCTTCGGGGCCGGGGGGCGTTCGGGGCCGGGGGTCAGTGGCAGCCGTCGGCCGCCTCGATGAGGCGGGCCGCCTCGCCGAGGGCGCGGCGCAGGACGGCGGGGTCGGTGACCGGTCCGGTGTCGCCGGGGGGAAGCAGCCAGCCCGCCGGGCGGGGGGCGTCGCCGGCGGGCTCGGGCAGTTCGGGGAGCTCCGGGAGGCGCAGGCCGCGGCCGGAGGTGCGGGTACAGGCGCTGCCGGGGAGGTCCCAGGCGGCGGCGGTGCCGGGCGGGACGAGGAAGCCGAGGGTGTCGCAGGCGCCGTCGTGGAGCACCGGCCCGACGGCGGGGGCGCCGCGGCGCCGGAGGATGTCGACGGCCTCCAGGCCCTGCCGGGCGGGCACGGTCACCAGGTCGCAGGGTTCCTCGCCGCCGGCGCCCGGGGCGGCGGTCCCGGCGGTCGTCATGGTCGTCACGGTCGCCTCGAAAGGCGCGGCGTTCTCGGACATGGACCCCTCCTCGCTTCCCAGAGGAGACACGTTCCGTCTCTCCCATACGGTTCAACGCCCGTGCGCGTCAACGGCTACGGCGGCACGCCGCCGCAAAGGATGGCAGTTCATGGCAGATCGCAGGCGAGATATCCGATTTGTAGCCAAACTCAGCGTACGCATCCGGTCACAGAAGGTACGTTCTTGCCGCCGGAACACCCGGCAGCACCAGGAGAGGGCTCGGCCATGGCCATGTCACGGGCAGTTCCCAATCTCGCCTTCCGACGGCTCCGCGGACAGCACTCCCCGGCGGAGTTCGCCGCCTTGGTCCGCCGGGCGGCACGGGAGATCGGCGAACAGGTCGCGTGCGACGCCCGCTACATCGGGCGCGTGGAGGCGGGCGAGATCCGCTGCCCGAACTACGCGTACGAGCGGGTCTTCCTGCACATGTTCCCCGGGCTGACCCTTGCCGACCTGGGTTTCTCTGCGCGGGAGGCGGTACGCGGCCGACGGCAGGCCGCCCCGGCCGGGGCCTCGGGGCCCCCCGCCCTCCCGACCCGGAACGATGAGGAGAGCGACGTGCTGCGTCGCGCATTCATGACGAGCGGCACCGCCACCCTGGCGGCCGCCTCCTGGGGACTCGGGAGCGGCACCGCCGCCGCGATCCCCAGCCCCCGCGGCACCCACCGCGTCGGCGAGGCCGAGGTCCTCGCCGTCGAGGACGCCGTACGGCGCATCCGCCTGCTCGACGACCGGCACGGCGCCGACGGGCTCTACAAGGTCGCCGCCCAGCCGCTCCGCACCGCCTACGCCCTGCTCGACCAGGGCACCGCGGCCCGCCGCTCCACCGAGGACCGGCTGCTCGCGGGCGCCGGCGAGCTGTCCCTCTCCGTCGGCTGGCTCGCCCACGACTCGGGCCGCCACGAGGACGCCCGCTCCCACTACGCCGAGGCCCTCGCCACCGCCCGGGTCTCCGGGAACGCGGCCCTGGAGGCGCACGCCTTCTGCAACACCTCCTTCCTCGCCCGCGACACCGGCCGCTATCGCGAGGCCGCCCGCGCCGCCCAGGCCGGACTGCGGGCCGCCGGGCCGCTCGGCTCCCCCCGCCTGCTGGCCCTGCTCTCCCTGCGCGAGGCCGCCGCCTGGGCCGGACTCGGCGACCGCTCCTCCGCCGAGGAGTGCCTGGGCCGCGCCCACGAGCACTTCGGCCACGGCCACGCCGAGCAGGACCCCGAGTGGATGTCCTTCTTCGGCGAGCCCGAACTGGAGGCCCTGGAGGCGCACTGCTGGGCCGCGCTCGGCGAATGGAGCCGCGCCGCCCGCCACTCCTACCGCGCCACCGTCCTCCAGCACCCCCGCTTCGCCCGCAACCTCGCGCTCTACCGCGCCCAGCTCGCCGGCAACCTGGCCCGCGCCGGCCGCCGCGACGAGGCCGAGGCGGAGGCGCGGCGGGTGGCGGACTCGATGGACGGGATCGCGTCGGCGCGGATCAGGGGGCTGCTGGCCGAGACGCGGCTCATCCTCACGGGTGTGTGAGGCGGCGGACGCCGGATCCGGTGTCCCACCGTCCGGGACAGGGGATCCGCGCCACCGGGTCCGGGACGCCGGATCCGGGGTCCGGGCTCAGCCCTCCAGGTGGCCCGTGTCGTTCCAGCGCTCGATCGCCGGTGCGCCGTACGCCCAGCCGAGGACCGAGAGGCTGGTCGGGTCCAGGCGGATGCGGGCGGCGAAGGAGACGTCCTCGCCGAGCCAGCGGGCGCCGATGGAGCGGAGGATGTGGCCGTGGGCGAAGACCAGGACGTCCCGGTCGGCCGAACGGGCCCACGCGACGACCTCGTCGGCGCGGGCGGACAGCTGGGCCAGCGACTCGCCCTCCGGGACGGCGTCGCGCCAGATGAACCAGCCGGGGCGCCCTTCCTGGATCTGGGCCGGGGTCAGGCCCTCGTAGGCGCCGTAGTCCCACTCCATGAGGGTGTCCCAGGACTCGGCGCGGTCGCCGAAGCCGGCGAGGTCGCAGGTCTCACGCGCGCGGACCAGCGGGCTGGTGCGCACCTCGACGCCGGGCAGCCCCTTCCAGGGGCCCCGGTGCAGGCGTTCGCCGAGCAGCTCGGCGCCGCGCCGGCCCTCGTCGAGCAGCGGGATGTCGGTCCTGCCGGTGTGGCGTCCGAGGAGCGACCACTCGGTCTGGCCGTGTCGGGCGAGCAGGATGCGCGGTGCCATGGGCGGGGCTCTCCAGAGATTGCGCGGATACGGGGAACGGCGCCTTCCGTCGGGGGCCCTCCGGAGGGTCGCCTCCATCATCGCGCAGGCGGCCCGGGCGCGAACTCCCGGTGTCCCCGCGCCGGAACGCGCCCGCGTTGTCAGTGCCGGATGCGAGACTTCCGCGGGTGAGCGCATCCCTGGACGACGGCGGGTCACGGCCGCCGCAGACGACGGACCCCGTGCCGACCCCGGCGAACCGGCGCAGGACGCGGGAGAGACTCGCCGAGCTGCGCGGACCGGCGGTTCCGCCGCGTCCGCTGGACGCGCGGGCCCTGGCCGCGCTGGCCGCCAATCCGGGGTGCAGGCGTCGCGCGCTGCTGGACGGGGCCGGGGTGGACAAGGGGGCGCTGGCGTCGCGGCTGGGCTCGCCGGCGCCGTTCGGCCAGTCGCAGTTCGCGATCGTGCGGGGCAACAGCTTCGAGGCGAAGGTGAAGGCGGACGGCGGGCGCGAGCTGCTGCGGCTCCTCGGCGTCGAGGACCCGGGGACCGTCTCCGTGCCCGATCTGTCGGCGTCCGGGCCCGAGGGGCGGACCGCGCGGACGGCGCTCGCGCTGCGCGAGGCGACCGGGGCCGGCGGGTGGACGCTGCTCGACCATCCGCTGCTGACCCTGGAGGTGGCGGGTTCGCCCGTGCACCTGGAGCCGGACGCGGTGGTGGTGGACCCGGCCGGGCGGTGGACGGTCGTGGAGATCAAGTCGTTCCCGATGGTGGACGGGGCCGCGGACGCGGCGAAGGTCGGCGCGGCGGCCCGGCAGGCGGCGGTGTACGTGCTGGCGCTGGAGCGGGTGGCGGCGCTGACGGAGGGCGCCGAGGTCGGCCACGCGGTGCTGCTGGTCTGCCCGAAGGACTTCTCGAACCTGCCGACGGCCTCCGTGGTGGACGTGCGCAAGCAGCGGGCGGTCACCCGGCGGCAGCTGGAGCGGCTGACCCGGATCGAGGAGATCGCCGACGCCCTGCCGGAGGGGCTGACCTTCGACGTGAAGGGGTGCTCGGCGGAGGAGCTGGAGACGGCCGTGGCGGCGGTCCCGCACGCGTACGCGCCGGAGTGCCTGGCCGCGTGCGAGCTGGGCTTCCACTGCCGGTCGCGGGCGCGGGAGGCGGACGCGGTGCAGACGCTGGGCCGTTCGGTGCGGGGCGAGCTGGGCGGGCTGACCACGGTCGGCGCGGTGCTGGGCGCCGCGCGGGGCGAGCACGGCGACCCGGAGGACCCGGCGGTGGCGGCGCTGCGCCGGGCGCGCGCGCTGCGGCAGGAGGCCCTGGACGAGGCGGAGGCCGCCGCATGTCGCTGATCGCGCACCTGGCCCGGATGGAGGCCGTGGAGGCGGGCCGGGCGCAGCCCCTGGCGACCGTCCGGCACCGGCACCTCTCCGGGCGGCCGCTCGTCCTCGTGCCGCTGACCACCGCCGGTGAGGCCGGCGCCCCGCTCGGGGCCCTGGTCGGCACCGGCCCGGAGGACCCCCGGCTCCTCGTGGTGCCGCAGCCGCGCGACCGTGAGCTGCGGTTCGCGTTCCTGGCCGAGCTGGCCGAGGAGGTGCTGCCGTACGTCGACGGGTTCACGGACGCGGTGGAGCTCGTCGAGCGGAACGAGACGGACCCGGAGACCGGGAAGAAGGCGAAGGTCGAGGTCGAGCTGTGCGCGGACGCGCCGCAGCTGATCGTGCCGAGCCGGGCCGGGATCGAGTACGTACGGCTCCTGGGGCGGTCGACGCGCTTCCGGCGCACGGCCGAGCAGGACCCCGACACGCCGTATCCGGCACCCGCGCGCGTGCCGCTGCTCGGGCGCTGGCTGACCCACTTCGGCGAGCGGGCCCGGGTGCCGGGCTCCTCGCTGCTGCTCGCGGCGACCGACCTGCTCAACCGGCACTGGGCGACCGGGCAGTCCTCCCTGGAGGACCAGCACCTGGGGGCGCTGCTCGCCTGGATCGACCCGTACGACGGGGAGCCGGGCGCCGAGGCCGCGTACCGGGCCGAGCTGGGGCGGGACGCGCGGGGGCAGCTGTGGTGCCCGCCGGCCGGGCCCGCGACCGACCCGGCCTTCGACAACCAGCTGCTGGCGCCCGCGATCGAGGCGTACGACCGGGCCCGGCAGGAGGTCGGCGCCGCCGAGGACGGCGAGACGGCCGACGCGGCCCTCGCCGCGCTGCACCGCGCCGAGGGCGAGGTGCGCCGGCTGGTGGCCTCGCAGCTGCGGCCGACCTGGGAGGCGACCTGGCGGGCGCTCGGCCTGCTGCGGGAACTGCCCGAGGGGGGCCGGGTGGTGGACCGGTGGACCCGGGACCGCTGGTCGTTCACCGCGCACCGGGACCGGATCGCGGCCGGGGAGCCGCCGCAGCCGCGCCGCGACGACGCCGTTACCGCCGCCGCGAAGCTCGCCGCGCGCGAGCAGGCGCAGGGGCAGCTGGACGCCCACGAGGCGCTGGACGATCCGCTGGTCCTGGCCGGACGGCGGCTGGCGGGCGAGGCGTTCACCGGGGAGGTCACCGAGGTGGTCATGGCGTGGACGGAGTCGAGGCGGCCCGCGCCGCGCCCGCTGCTGACGGTCCGCACGGAGGACCGGCCGCATCTGGACGCGGGCGTGAAGGTGTACCGCTCGCTGGACGGCAAGCCGCAGTCGGCGGAGTTCGTGGCCCGCGAGGAGGACGGCTCGCTCGTGCTGCGGCTGCTGGACAGGATGGGCCGGTCGAAGGAGCCCGCGGAGGGCACGGTGCCGGAGAAGGGCGCGCGGATCGCCTGGACGCTCTTCGAGCACGACACGCGGGTGGGGCCGAAGCTGCCCGACCCGGAGGAGACGCCGTGGACCCACGGCGGCCCGCCGCGCTCCGCCGAGGGCGAACTTCCCGACGCCGTGACCCCCGAGGACCTGCTGTGACCGTGTACGACCCCGCCGTGCTCGACCCCGCCGCGGCCGCCGCGAAGGCGACGGCGGAGATCCTGGAGAGCACCCTGCACGGCACCGCCCGGGGCGTGGTCGTCGACTCCCCGCCCGGCGCCGGCAAGTCCACGCTCGTGGTGCGGGCCGCGCTCGAACTGGCCGCCGCCGGGCGCCCCCTGATGGTGGTCGCGCAGACCAACGCGCAGGTGGACGACCTGGTGCTGCGGCTCGCGGAGAAGGAGCCGGACCTGGAGGTGGGCCGGCTGCACTCCAGCGACAGCGACCCGTACGACAAGGCGCTCGACGCGCTGGAGCACGTACGGAAGTCGGCGAAGGCCGGGGACCTCGCCGGGCTGCCGGTGGTCGTCTCGACGGCCGCCAAGTGGGCGCACGTGAAGAACGTGGAGCCGTGGGCGCACGCGATCGTGGACGAGGCGTACCAGATGCGCTCGGACGCGCTGCTCGCCGTGGCGGGGCTCTTCGAGCGGGCGCTGTTCGTGGGCGACCCGGGGCAGCTCGACCCGTTCTCGGTGGTCGGCGCCGACCAGTGGGCCGGGCTCTCCTACGACCCCTCCGCCTCGGCCGTCTCGACGCTCCTGGCGCACAACCCGGAGCTGCCGCAGCACCGGCTCCCGGTCTCCTGGCGGCTGCCCGCGTCGGCGGCGCCGCTGGTGTCGGACGCCTTCTACCCGTACACGCCCTTCCGCTCCGGCACCGGCCCCGGCGACCGGCGGCTCGCCTTCGGCGCGGCCTCCGACGGCTCGGCCGCCGACCGGGTCCTGGACGAGGCCGCCGAGTCCGGCTGGGGGCTGCTGGAACTGCCCGCCCGGCACACCCCGCGCACCGACCCGGAGGCCGTGCACGCGGTCGCCCTGGTGGTCCGCCGGCTCCTGGACCGGGGCGGCGCGGCGGTCAGCGAGCGTTCCCCCTCGCCGGTGCCGCTGACGGCGGAGCGGATCGCGGTGGGCACCGCCCACCGGGACCAGGCGGCGTCGGTCCGGGCGGCCCTCGCGGCGCTCGGCGTGTCGGGGGTGACGGTCGACACGGCCAACCGGCTCCAGGGCCGCGAGTACGACGTCACGGTCGTCCTCCACCCCCTCTCGGGCCGCCCCGACGCCACGGCCTTCCACCTGGAGACCGGCCGCCTCTGCGTCCTGGCCTCCCGCCACCGCCACGCCTGTGTCGTCGTCTGCCGCGCCGGTGTGACGGACCTCCTCGACGAGCACCCGTCGACGGAACCGGTCCAGCTCGGCGTCACGGTGAAGTTCCCGGACGGCTGGGAGGCGAACCACGCGGTCCTCTCGCACCTGGCGGAACACCGGGTGACCTGGACGCCCTGACCCGGCCGGCCGCCGTGCGAGCCGGACGCCCCGACCCGTACGGGCCCCCGCGATCCCTCACGGGCCCGTACGGGTGTTCCGGGCGCCGCCGTCGGGCCGGGCGCCGCCGTCGGGCCGGGCGGCGGCCGCGTGGGCGAGGAGTTCGTCGACCGTCCACTGGTCGTCGATGTGCTCGCCGTACTTCGCGGCGGTGATCCGGCCGTCGGGGGCGACGAGGAAGTCCGCGGGGAGGCCGATCCGGCCGCCGGGCTGGGAGGCGGCCGGCAGCCGGCCCCGGCCCCTGAGCAGTTCCACGGCGCCGCCGCACACGCCCTTGACGATCCCCGGCCACCCCCGCGGGTCGAGCAGGGCCCGGCGGTGGGCCTCGACGCCGAACGCCCGGTACAGCTCCTTACAGGGGTCCGCGACGACGGCGAACGGCAGGTGGGCCACGTGGGCGCGGAGTTCCTCGGCGGGCGAGTGGAAGAAGACCACCTCCCGGATCCCGGCCCGCTCGATCTCCTCGTGGCGGCGGGCGACGGAGCGGAGGTGCAGGTGGCAGACGGGGCAGCCGGCGAAACGCCGGAACTGCGCGTGGACGGCGCGCTCCGGGTCCGGCACGGCCAGCGGCGGGCCGAGGACCGGGGCGAGCGTGCGGACGGGGACGGGGTCGCCCGGCCGGAGCCGGGTGCGGGCGGGGGTCGAGGAGCCGTGGGACGAGGACGTGCGCATGGGTCACCTTCCGCGGGTCAGCCCGTAGGCGTACGGCGTACTCCTACGATCGTAGGCGTAGGGCGTACGCTGTCAACCGTCATGCCACGACCCCGCTCCCTCACCCCCGGCCGACTCGCCGCCGCCGCGCTCGCCGTCGTCGACCGCGACGGACTCGCGGCCCTCTCCATGCGCACCGCCGCCAAGGAGCTCGGTATGAGCCCGATGGGGCTCTACCGGTACGTGACCGACCGGGACGAGCTGGAGCTGCTGGTGGTCGACCGGATCCTCGGCGAGGTGGACACCACCCCGCCGCCCGGGGACGCGCCCTGGCCCGAACGGGTCGAGGTCATGGCCGGGCGGCTGCGCGACGCCGTCGCCCGCCACCCGGAGGCCGTCCCGCTCACCCTCGCCCACCGCCACCGCGCCGCCGGCGGGCTGCGCTGGTCGGAGACGGTGCTCGCGATCCTCACCGGGGCCGGGATCGACGGCCCCCGGCGCGTGGTCGCCCTGCGGGCCCTGCACGCGTACGTGAGCGGCGCCATCCAGCTGGAGCACCGGGGACCGCTCGCCGGCCCGGGGACGGCGGCGATCGCCGCGCTGCCCGGAGACCGGTTCCCGCTGCTGACGGCGACCGCCCGGGACGCCGGCGGGGTCGCCCCCGACGAGGAGTTCCTCGGCGGGCTGCGGATGCTGCTGCGCGGCCTCGGCGGCTAGGCCGCGGGGCGGTCTTGCGGGGCACGGGACAATGGGGGGTGGTCCGGGTCTCCGGGCCGCGTGCGTGTGCGAGGAGGAACAGAGCGATGGCGGAACCCGCGGAGCGGAGCGGACAACGGCGGCTGCGTCCGGCGCCGCTGATCTTCGAGCCTGCCGAGGCGACCGCGGACCCGGAGCACTTCTTCGACCTGGAGTCGATCGACGACCCGAGGGAGCTGCTGTCCCGGGCGACCGAGCTGACGCTGGCGTTCCGGGCGGCGACGGACCGGGCGATCGAGTTCCAGGCCGTGGCGGCGGCCCAGCTCGCCGACCCGAAGCGGTTCGACCGGCTGACGGCGGCGGACGTGGCCGAGCGGGCGGCCTGGACCGAGGACTACGCGCGGAAGATGATCGAGTTCGGGCGGGACCTGATCCGCACGAACGGGCGGCCGGCGGAGGACTGAGCCTCCGGACGCCTTCGGACACCTCCGGACACCTCCGGACGCGTCCGGGCACGGCGGCCCCGGACACCTCCGGACGCCTCCGGGCACCTCCGGACATCTCCCGACGGAACAGGCGTTCGGCATATGCGGGGCGCACGATACTCCTCCGGAAAGGGCCGCGTCCGCGTTTCCCGGAACTCTCGGCGTTCCCTTCGTCACCGGCGGTAGACCTGTCCCATGACGACGACGACCTGGCTGCGCGACGAGACCACCCCGTACGACGTCTTCCGCTTCCTGCGGGCGGGTGACGAGGACCGGCACCAGACCGCCCGGGTGACGGCGGACGGCGCCGCCTGGCTGGCGTCGGCGGCCGGCGGGGAGCCCGGGGCGGCGCTCGCGCGCTGGGAGGCGCGGCCGGAGTCGCCCGCGGTGCTGCCGTGCGGCTCGGCCTTCGACGTGGTCAACGTGGACCCGGTCTTCGGGCGGCGGATGCTGGACCGGATGTGGGAGGAGGGCCCGGGCTCGGGCCCGGTGGCCGCGCACCGCGGCCGGATGCTGCTCTTCGCCGCGCCCGGCACGGCGCAGCGGCTGCCCGCGCTGCTGGACTGGGAGGAGTGGGGCGAGACGGTGCCGCGGCCGCTCTGTCACGGCACGGGCGACGCGGTGACGGTGCCGCCGCTGGCGCCGGCGGGGACCAACACCGCCGAGCCGCGCTGGCTGGTCGCCCCGGACACCCGGAACCCGTGGCTCCCGGGCCCCGAGGTGATGCTGTGGGCCTGTGTGCGGGCGGCCCGGATGGTTTCCGCCGCCGACGTGCGGGTATCGATTTTCGCTCCCGCCGCTCAGGGTGCTAATGTCTACGACGTCAGCAGGCGCCGCTAGCTCAGTTGGTTAGAGCAGCTGACTCTTAATCAGCGGGTCCGGGGTTCGAGTCCCTGGCGGCGCACCGACACAGGAAGGCCCCTCACGCGAGTGAGGGGCCTTCCTGCTGTGTCCGGCGGGTGCCCGGCGGGTGTCCGGCGGATCAGTCCGGATCGGGCGGAGTGATCTTCACCGTCCAGACGCCGGCCTCGCTGCGGTCGGCGACCTCGACGCGGACGCCCGTGCCGGGCACGGTGAGCCTCTCCCCCACCTCCATCGGGGCGTCGGCGAGCGGCGGGTAGACCGAGCGCTCCCAGCACGCCTCGGTGTCCGGGTGGGCGTCGACGACCTCGACCGGGCCGTCGCCGGAGGCCGCGCCGGCCCGCACCCGGTAGACGAGGACGCCCTCGGTGCAGGTGTCGGCGTCGTTGCCGGTGGCGGCGCGGGCCTCGATCGCGAGGACGCTGTCGGCGCCGGTGCGGACGACGGCGAGCCGGGTGCCGCGCGCGGTGGGGGTGACCGGGGCGGCCGAGACGGCCTCCAGGCCGACCACGCGCGGCTCGCCGCCCTGGACGCAGGTCACCTGGGAGCGGTCGAGCCAGCCCAGCTTCCACTTGTGCCAGCCGAACGGGTCGGGGGCGAGCCCGAACTGGCTGCCCATGACGTCCCAGTCACCCACATGGGTGTCCCAGTCGCCCTTCCCGTCGGCGGGCCGGCGGTAGAGGTCGGGCAGGTCGAAGACGTGGCCGGTCTCGTGGGCGAGGACGTTCCGGTCCGGCGGGTGCCGCTCGAAGACCGTGACGACCCGCCGGATCTTCGCGCCGTCGGCCTCCAGCGGCCGCTCCAGGTTGACCACCTTGGTGGCGTCCGAGTCCACGCCGGGCGCGTCCGGGTCGGCGACCAGGTAGACGATGTCGTACCGGGAGAAGTCGACGGAGTCGTCGGCGGCGGCGACCGCGTCCCGCAGGTAGGCGGCCCGCTTCCCGGCCTCCCAGTCGCGCCGTATGTCGTAGTCCGTGGACGGGCGGGGCATCGGCGTCCAGGCGGCGCGGGGGTGCGGGCGCAGGGTGAACCGCCCGTAGGAGGCCCGCTGGAAGAACTCGGTGGTGGCCGGGAAGTGGTCGGCGGTCAGCTCCTCCGGGGTGGTCAGCGGGGCGGCGTCCGGGAACGACAGGAAGATCATCACCGCGTCGAGCGTGCGCTCGGGGCGCGGATAGGAGCCGTTCCAGCTGGAGAGGCCGAGGGAATGGTGGGCGGCGGTACGCGGCAGGGCGCAGGGGCCGGCCGACGGCGCGGCCACCGCGGGCCCGGCGACCAGGCCGGTGGCGGCGAGCGCGGTGAGCGCGGTGAACGAGGCGGCTCCGGCGCGCAGCCGGGAGCGCTCCACTCCCCCGGGTGGCTGCTGACCCTCCACGTGGACCTCCGGTTCGCGAGTGCGGGACACCTCCACCACCTTGTGATGGTTCGCGGTGTTTCGCATGTTTCCGCTGCCCCGGTCGGGTGAGGGCGCGGCGCGGGGTGGACGGGAGGCGAGCAGACTCCAGCTCACGGAAAGTCACATTCGGTCACCCCGAAGACGTCGCACGTCAGACCCGAACGGAAACGGTCGAGGGGTGACGTCCGGTGGTCAGCCTCACACCGTCCCGGGCCCCGGCCACCCGCCGGGGAGCTGGAACGGTCCCCCGGGCTGGCTCTATGATCGGCACACTTGTCCCAGGCCGACCATCCCGACCACATGTGAACGGCCCCCCTGCGTCACGGGAGCGAGCGGTGAGCGGAACCCCCGAAGGACCGGTACACCCAGAACCCCCCGGCGCCCCGCCGGCCCGTCCGGCCCTCACGGAGCGTGAACTCCGCGACTACCGGGCCGCCTTCCGCGCCTCCCAGCTCGCCATGGCCCTCGTGGACCGGGACGGCCTGGTCGTCGCCGCCAACGACTCCCTCGGCACCCTCCTCGGCACCGACAGCGCGGCCCTGCGCGAGCAGGCCGCCGCCGACCTCGTGGACCTCGCCGCCGACGGACGCACCTGGCACGCCTACCGCGAGGTGCTGCGCGGCCGCCGCTCCCGCTTCCGCTGCACCCGCCGGCTCAAGCACCCGGACGGGCGCAAGCTGTGGGCCGAGGTCACCGTCGCCCCGGTCCCCGACACCGGCCGGGTGCTGCTCTCGGTCGCGGACATCAGCGACCGGCGCGAGCTCCAGGCGCGGCTGCGCCACCTCCAGATGCACGATCCGGTCACCCGGCTGCCCAACCGAGCGCTCTTCTTCGAGCGCCTCTCGGCCGCCCTGGAGACGGCGGCGGCGGAGTGCGCCGAGGCGGCCGCCGGCGCGGCCGGCGCGATCGAGCCGGCCGGTGGGCCCGAGCCGTACCGGTCACACCGTTCGTACCTGTCGTACCAGTCGCACGGCCATGGCAGAACAGGGCGGATCGGTCTCTGCTACCTGGATCTCGACGGATTCAAGGCGGTCAACGACACGCTCGGGCACCGGGTCGGCGACCGGCTGCTCGCCGCCGTCGCCGGGCGGCTCACCGAGTGCGCGGACAGCGCCGGTTACACCCGCGGCGGGGGCCATCTCGTGGCCCGGCTCGGCGGCGACGAGTTCGCCGTCCTCGTCGAGGACTCCACCGGGACGGAGCAACTCGCCGATCTGGCCCGCTCGGTGCTGAACGCGCTGGAGCGGCCCTTCGACCTCGGCGGGCAGCGGCTCTCGGTCTCGGCCTCCATCGGCGTCGTGGAGCGCACGGCCCTCGGCACCACCGCCACCGGTCTGATGCAGGCCGCCGACACCACGCTGTACTGGGCGAAGGCCGACGGCAAGGCCCGGTGGACGCTCTTCGACCCGGAGCGCAACGCGCACCGGATGACGAGGCAGTCGCTCTCCTCCACGCTGCGGCCGGCCGTGGAGCGCGGCGAGTTCGCCCTGGAGTACCAGCCGCTGGTCGATCTGGCGGGCGGCGCGGTGCGGGGTGTGGAGGCGCTGGTGCGCTGGAACCACCCGCAGTTCGGGGTGCTGCCGCCGAATCGGTTCGTCGCGATCGCCGAGGAGGACGGGTCGATCGTCGAGCTCGGGCGGTGGGTGCTGCGGACCGCGTGCGAGCAGGCCCGGCAGTGGCAGAAGGACCATCCGCGCGAGCGGCCGCTCTTCGTCTCGGTGAACGTGGCGGTCCGCCAGGTCTGGGACTCCGACCTGGTGGCGGACGTGGCGGGGATCCTCGCCGAGACCGGGCTCGCCCCCCATCTGCTCCAGCTGGAGCTGACCGAGTCCGCGGTGATGGGCTCGGCGGGCCGGCCGCTCCAGGCCCTCCAGGCGCTCAGCGACATGGGGGTGCGGATCGCCATCGACGACTTCGGCACCGGCTACTCGAACCTGGCCTATCTGAGCCGGCTGCCGGTCTCCGTCCTCAAGCTGGACGGCTCCTTCGTGCGCGGCTTCCAGGACGAGGAGCACGCCAGCCCGGCGGACGAACTGATCGTGGAGGCGCTGGTGCAGCTCGCCCACCGGCTGGGTCTCACCGTCACCGCCGAGTGCGTGGAGACGGCCGGGCAGGCGGCGCGGCTGCGGCGGATCGGCTGCGACACCGGGCAGGGCTGGCTGTACTCGCGGGCGGTGACCCCCGACCGCATCGCCGCGATGCTGGAGGGCACCACGCCGCTGCGCGTCTGAGGCCGGCGGCGCGGACATGGAACTGCCCCCGGCCGGAGGGACATTCCGGGCGGGGGCAGTGGTTCATGAGGGGTGGAGCGGGTTCAGCGGATCAGCAGGCGCCGAGGTCCTGCCAGACGCCCCACTCGCCGGTGGTGCCGGGGGCCTCGTTCTGGGTCCACCACTTGGCCTTCCACTTGCGGCCGCTGTGGGAGACCTCGTTGCCCGCGTTGTAGACCGTGCCGGCGACGTAGGCCGGGAGCGAGCCGCAGCCGGCCGGGGGCGTGGTCGGAGGCGTGGTCGGCGGGGTCGTGGGCGGGGTGGTCGGAGGCGTGGTGGGCGGGGTGGTCGGAGGCGTGGTCGGCGGGACGGTGGTGCCGCCGAGCGCGGTGTTGATCTGGGTCAGCAGGGTGGCGTTGTTGTCCAGGCCGAGAAGCGAGTACATCATCGCGCCGCCGAGACCGCGCTGCTTGCCGTAGTCGACGCGCTCCTGGATGGCCTTCTGGTTCAGGCCGGTGAAGAACTCGCCGTCCTTGTAGAAGTACGCGGACTTCGCCTGGTCGTCCCAGAAGGTGGTCGACGCGTTGTCGACGATGCCGCCGAGCTCCTTGTAGTGGGCGATGCCGGCCTGCTGGGAGAGCGGGCGGGCGTTCGAGCCACCGGTGGCGGTCTGCGCGAGGCCGTTGGCGGAGCCGGCGGGCACGCCCTTCCAGCCGCGGTAGTAGAACTCGTAGCCCAGGGTCAGCTTCTCGGCGGGGAAGCCGCCGGCGATGCCGTAGGCGGGCTTGCCGTCGATCCAGGAGTCGATCGCGTTGTCGATCGAGTACTTCTCGGTGCCCGGGGCGATCGGGTCGGTCGGGTCGTTCGCGCCGGAGTAGAGCGGCGACTGGTGGTACGTCGGCCCGTCGCCGTCCCAGGCGCCGTGCATGTCGTACGTCATGATGTTGGCGTAGTCCAAGTACTGGCCGATCTTGTCGGTCTCGATGTACTTGATCTTGTCCTGGCCGGCCGGCATGGCGGCGGTCAGCATGTACTTCTTGCCGCCGTTGGCCGCGCCGTACTCGTCGAGCTGCTTGCGGAACTCGGCGAGGAGCAGGGTGAAGTTCTGCTTGTCCTCGGGGCCGTAGTGGTTGCCCAGGTGGCCGCCGGAGGAGCCCGGGTACTCCCAGTCGATGTCGATGCCGTCGAAGATGCCGGCCGCCGTGCCCGCGCCGCCGAAGCCGCCCTCGACGGGCAGGTTGCCCT
Organism: Streptomyces sp. NPDC058052; assembly: GCF_042885515.1. Lineage (NCBI taxonomy): Bacteria > Bacillati > Actinomycetota > Actinomycetes > Kitasatosporales > Streptomycetaceae > Streptomyces > Streptomyces sp. NPDC058052. The sequence continues at coordinate 215,784 of NZ_JBHVRX010000012.1, forward strand.
TGAGGTACTGGTCGATGCAGGAGGAGACGAGCTTCTTGCGGCTCGCGTCCGTCTTCGCCGCGTCGTGGAAGTACTTGGAGTAGGTCCAGCCGCCCAGCGAGATGTTGATCTTCAGGTGGGGGTACTTCGCCTTCAGCTCCTTGAACTGGTTGAAGACGCCCACGATCGGCTGGTCCCACTTGTCGGCGACGCCGTCGACGGAGTCGGCCGCGGAGAAGGACTTCTGGTAGTCGGCGTAGGAGTCGCCCGCGCCGTCGCCCGCGTTCGGGTTGTTGTCGTCACCCGCGGCCTTGTTGGCCATGAAACACGTGAGGTTCGTCGGGTGGATGTTGCCGAACGAGTAGTTGATGATGTCGAGCTGGCTCGCGATGCCCCGCGTGTCGAGGTGCTTGGGGTAGAACGCGTTGCCGTACACGCTCCACTGGTCGTAGTACGCGATGCGCACACCGCCGGCGGAGGCGGTGGTCGAGGCGTCGGCGGCCTGGGCGGAGCCGAGACCCGCGGTCGCGGCGAGAGCGCCGGCGGCGAGGGCCGAGCTGAGCAGCGCGGCGATCAATGACTTACGGGGGTGCACGAGCGTCCTCCGATGGGGGGTACTGGTGGTGCCGTACAAGGAGTTGGAGAAGTGATAGCCCCCGCGTGAACGGCGCGTCAATGGTCTGAACCAGATTGAGGACTAGACCAATTCGAGGAAGAAAGACCTCGTCAGAGGCGTGCAGCACAAAACGGAACCGCCCGCCACCATCGGTGACGAGCGGTTTAAGGTTCCTTTAGGGAAGCCCGGCGGCCGGCCGGGAGAGGAACCAGCCGTCCGACGGAATCGCGGATTCAGTCCGCCTGCGCGTCCTCCGCGGGCAACCCGTAGGCGTCGGCGATCAGTTCGTAGCTCCGCAGCCGCGCCGCCCCGCCGTGCACGTTCGCCGTCAGCATCAGCTCGTCGGCGCCGGTCCGCTTCTGGAGGTCGTCCAGGCCCGACCGGACCGCGTCCGGGGTGCCGTACACGACGTTCGCCAGCCAGCCGTCGACGAACTCGCGCTCCGCCGGGGCGAATCCGTACGCCTCCGCCTCCTCCGGCGCCGGGACGAGGCCCGGCCGTCCGGTGCGCAGCCGCAGCATCGAGAGCGCGCCGGTGAGCACCTGGCGGTACGCCTCCTTCTCGTCCTCGGCGGCGAGGGCGCCGACGCCGATGAGGGCGTAGGGCGCGTCGAGCACCGCGGAGGGGCGGAAGGACTCCCGGTAGAGGTCGAGCGCGGGGATGGTGTTGCGGGCCGAGAAGTGGTGGGCGAAGGCGAAGGGCAGCCCGAGGAGTCCGGCGAGCCGGGCGCTGAAGCCGGAGGAGCCGAGCAGCCAGACGGGCGGCCGGCCCTGCGGGCCCTGCACCGGGCCGGGCACGGCGTGGATCCGGGAGTAGGGGTGCGCGTCCGGGAAGTCGTCGTCGAGGAAGCGCGTCAGCTCGGACAGCTGCTCGGGGAAGTCGTCGGCGCCCTCGTTCAGGGTGTCGCCGCGGCGCAGGGCGGCGGCGGTGGCGCCGTCGGTGCCGGGGGCGCGGCCGAGGCCGAGGTCGATCCGGCCCGGGGCGAGCGCCTCCAGGGTGCCGAACTGCTCGGCGATCACCAGGGGGGCGTGGTTGGGGAGCATCACGCCGCCGGAGCCGAGGCGGATGCGGCGCGTGTGGGCGGCGAGGTGGGCGAGGATCACGGCCGGGGAGGACGACGCGACCCCGGGCATGGAGTGGTGCTCGGCCACCCAGTGCCGGTGGTAGCCGCGCCGCTCGGCGAGCCGGCTCAGCTCCACGCTGGTGGCGAGCGACCGGCTCGCGGTGGAGCCGCTGCCCACCGTCACCAGGTCGAGCACGGAGAGCGGTACGGGGGCGTCGCCCCGGGCCTCTCCCCGTACGGGGTCGTCCGCCGTGCCTGCGTCTGCCCGGGTGCCGCTCTCGCTCACCGTCCGGTCCTCTCTCCGCGCGGGTATGTCCACCGGAGCGGCAACAGGGGGATGGGGGCGCTTATTCCGGGGCGAACGGGGCGCTACGGGTGACCGGGGTCACATTCCAGCCATCGGAGCGGCAGGTTCCGGGTCCGGTTCCTTCGGGAAAATCTTCGCTCCTCCCCGAACCGAACACCCGCGCGAGAGCAAGTCCGCACACGCCTGACCTGAGACTCTTCCGCGCATTCATGCCCATGTCATATGCCAGGGTGGCGCGTCCCAGTACAGGGCGGGGACCCTCCGCATGATTCTCGCCAACAGCCGCCCCGTAAAGGGCCCTTGGCGGCTATCGTGGTACAGAAGCTTGCGGTCACAACCTGGTAGGGGGAAACCGTGGCGCTGAAGCCCGAGCCCACCGCGCCGTTCCACTCGGTGCAGTACGCCCTGCGCGTCCTCGAGACGGTCTCGCGCCACGGCGGCGGGGTGTCGGACGTCCAGATCGCGCGCGAGGCCGGACTGCCCGTCGCCCACCTGTCGTCGCTGCTCCTCATGCTCCGCCGCGAGGGGTACGTCGAGCAGGTCTCCGACGGCGCGTACGTGATCGGCGACTCGCTCGTCCTCCTCGGCTCCGGCGCCACCCGCCGGGAGGCCCTGGAGGCCAAGCTCCAGGAGACCCTCACCGAACTGCGCGACTCGGTCGGCGCCGCCGTCTACATCAGCCGGTACATCGACGGCGAGGTGAAGATCACCCAGTTCGCCGACAGCCCGCGCACCCCCAAGGTCCACGAGTGGGTCGACTTCCGCTCCGCGGCCCACGCCAGCGCGGTCGGCAAGTGCCTGCTCACCCAGCTCGACCTCAACGGGCGCCGCGACCACCTCTCCCGGCACAAGATCGCCCGGCTCACCTCCCGGACGATCACCAACGAGAAGGTGCTCTTCTCCAAGCTGGACAGCCAGCCGCCCACCGTCCCGGTCCTCGACCTCCAGGAGTACGCCGTCGGCACGGTCTGCGCCGCGGTCCCGCTCACGGCCGGCTCCGCCGTGGGCTGCCTGGCGCTCTCGCTCCCCATCGAGCACGCCCACCGGCTGCGCTCGGCCGCCGACACGCTGAACCGGCGGGCGGCCCCGGTGGTGCTCTCGCTGGCGATCTGAGGCACGGAAGGGCGCGGAAGGACGGGGGAGCACGGCGTCCCGGCGGGGTGGTCACGAGCACCCCGCCGGACCAGGTAGTATTTTCTCTGTCAGCAGGCGCCGCTAGCTCAGTTGGTTAGAGCAGCTGACTCTTAATCAGCGGGTCCGGGGTTCGAGTCCCTGGCGGCGCACCGACACGGGAAGGCCCCTCACGCGAGTGAGGGGCCTTCCCGCTGTGTCCGGGCCTTCCCCGGGCGGGGCCGCCCGTCACGCCTGGAGGTAGGCGAGGACGGCGAGGACCCGGCGGTGGGTGTCCTCCGCCGGCGGCAGGTCCAGCTTGGCCAGGATGTTGCCGATGTGCTTGCCGACGGCGGCCTCGGTGACGACGAGCCGCCGGGCCACCTCCCCGTTGGAGTGCCCCTCCGCGACCAGCGCCAGGACCTCCCGCTCGCGCGGGGTCAGCGCGGCGAGCGGATCCCGGCGGCGCCGCAGCAGCTGCCGTACGACCTCCGGGTCGACGACCGTGCCCCCGGCCGCCACCCGGTCCAGGGCGTCCACGAACTCCGCCACCTGCCCCACCCGGTCCTTGAGCAGATAGCCGACGCCGGTGCCGTCGCCCGAGTCGAGGAGGTCGGCGGCGTAGTCCCGCTGCACGTACTGGCTGAGGACGAGGACCGGCAGGCCCGGGCGCTCGGCGCGCAGCGCGACGGCGGCCCGCAGCCCCTCGTCCTGGAAACCGGGCGGCATCCGCACATCGGTGAGCACCACGTCCGGGTCGTGGGCGGCGACCGCCGCCCGCAGCGCCTCCGCGTCGCCGACCGCGGCCACCACCTCGTGGCCGAACCGGGCCAGGAGCCCGATCAGCCCCTCGCGGAGGAGGACGCCGTCCTCGGCGAGGACGACGCGGAGCTGACGCGGCACGGGATCTCCACTCGTAGGACCGTCGGCCCGCCGGGCGGGCTGGTGATCGTCAGTGTGCCATCGAGGACGGCCAGCCGGTCGGCGAGTCCAGTGAGCCCGGAGCCCCGGGCCGGGTCGGCGCCGCCCCGGCCGTCGTCCTCGACGGTGAGGACGAGGACGCGGCCGTCGTGCCGGCCGGTGAGGCGGGCTCGGGAGGCGCCGCTGTGCCGGTCGACGTTGGCGAGCGCCTCGCGGCCGGTGAAGTGGGCGGCGCTCTCCACGGCGGCCGGCAGCCGGGGCAGCCCGTCCAGGTCGGTGTCGACGGGCACGGCCGTGCGGTCGGCGGCGTCCGCGAGGGCCGGGCCGAGGCCGTAGTCGGCGAGGACCTGCGGATGGATGCCGTGGATCAGCTCGCGCAGCTCGGCCAGGACCTGCCCGGCCTCCTCCTGCGCCTGCGCGAGCCGCTCCGCCAGCGGCCCGTCCGGCGGAGCGTCCAGCCGGGCCAGGCCCAGGGTCATGGAGAGCGCCACGAGCCGGTGCTGGGCCCCGTCGTGCAGGTCCCGCTCGATCCGCCGCCGCTCGGCCTCGAAGGCGTCGACGAGCCGGGCCCGGGAGGCGATGACCTCGCCGAGCCCGTCCGCCGCCCGGGGCGTGAGCAGCGCCCGGGCCAGCGCGCCCCGCCCGGCCGCGTACAGGCCGAGGGGGCGGCTGAGGACGACGAGGGCCAGCGCGCCGACGGCCGCGCCGGCGAGGGCGCCGGGGTACGAGGTCACCAGGACGGTCTTCAGGAGCTTGGTCTCCTCCCCGTCGGCGGCGAGCAGCAGTGGCGCGGCGAGCAGGGTGCCGGGCGCGACGACGGCGACGGCCAGCACGAGGGCGTCGAGCGGCCACAGGACGGTGGCGAGGAGCAGCGCGTACGCGAGCTCCCGCCAGGTCGCCCGCTCCCCCGCCCGGGTCCGCACCCAGGCCCCGAGCCCCGGTGCGGCGGGCACCCGGTGCGGGTCGGCCGCCGGCCGCCGGTCCACGAGCCGCAGCCGCAGCCGCTCGGCCCCGCCGAGCGCGACCCCGCCGGAGAGCAGCAGCGGGATCCCGACGAGGAGCAGTGAGGCGAGCAGCAGCACCAGGAGGGCGGCGCAGGCGAGCGCGCCCGCCACGACCCCCGTGAGGAGGTAGCCGGCGCTCCGCCACGGCCCGCCGCCGAAGGGATGCCGCAGGGGCCGCTGGACCAGTGCCTGCCGGACGTCACGTGCTTCCATGACCGCCCACCGTAGGCGGCGGCCGCGCGGACGGGCCATGGGGCGGGAGGGTGCGGCGGGGGTGGTGCCGGCCCTACCCTCCCGGGGGCCTCGGGAGGGTGCCCTGCCGCGGGACCCCCGTGGGGGGCGGCTGTGCCGGGGTGCGGCCGTGGTCAGTGTACTGGGCGCGGAGGGTGGTGAGGGCGGCGGGGGTGAGGGGTTCGTAGGGGGCGCCGGGCGTGGGGCACCACCAGACGGGGTCGTCGCAGAGGAAGGAGGCGCGGCGGAGGGCCACGCGGTGGATCTTGTTGGTGGCGGTGAGGGGGAGGGCGGGGGTGACGCGGACGAAGCGCGGGGGCATCTTGGTGCCGAGGTCGGGCTGGTCCGCCAGGAAGGCCGTGAAGGCGGCCGGGTCGAAGGAGGCGCCCGGGCGGAGGGCGAGCGCGGCCATGACCTGGTCGCCCGCGACCGGGTCGGGGATCGCGTAGACGGCGACGCCGGCGGCCCGGTCCCAGCGGGCGAGGATCGCCTCGATCATGGCGGCGGCGAGGTTCTCGCTGTCCACGCGGAGCCGGTCGTCGGTGCGGCCGGCGAAGTAGAGGAAGCCGGCCTCGTCGCGGTAGAAGAGGTCGCCGGTCCAGTACCAGCCGCCGCGCCGCCGGGCGGCCTCGGCGTCCGGGTTGCGCCAGTAGCCCTCGAAGGTGCCGGTGCCGCCGCGGTTGACGAGTTCGCCGATGGCCTCGTCGGCGTTGAGGAACCGGCCGGCGGGCGAGAAGCGGGCCGGCGGGCAGGCGCGCAGGGTGTCGGGGTCGATGACGGCCAGGTCGTCGTCCGGGGCGGCGCGGCCGATGGCGCCGGGCGGGGTGTCGGGGGTGCGCTGGATCGACGCGCCGCCCTCGGAGGAGCCGTACCCCTCGACGAGCGGCACGCCGAAGCGCTCGCGGAAGCGGGCCGCGTCGACGGCGCCCGCCTCGGTGCCGAAGCCGAGGCGGAGCCGGTGGTCGCGGTCGTGCGGGCCGGGCGGGGTGGCGAGGAGGTACTGGACGGCCCGGCCGACGTAGGTGAAGTAGGTGGCGTCGTAGCGGCGGACGTCGGAGAGGAAGCGGGAGGCGGAGAAGCGGGCCCGCAGGGCGATCCCGGCGCCGGCGGCGAGCGCGGGCGCCCAGTCGGCGATGACGGCGTTGCCGTGGAACATCGGCATGCAGATGTAGTGGGTGTCGTCCGGGCCGACGGAGAAGGCGCGGGCCAGCGCGGCGCCGGCGGACGCGACCGCGCCCTGGCTGCGGAGGGCGGCCTTGGGGGCGCCGGTGGAGCCGGAGGTGAAGGTGAGGAGGTAGCGGGTGCCGGGGCCGACGGGGCCGAGGACGGCGTCGCCGGGGCGGGCGTCCGCGTAGGGCGCGAGGAGGTCCTCGTACGCCTCGGTGTCGGTGACGAGGACGCGTACCCCGGGCAGCGGCAGGCCGTCGAGGAGCGGCAGGTGGGCGCGCTGGGTGACGAGGACCCGGCAGGCGGTGTGGGTGATGTCCCGGGCGAGTTCGGCGCCGCGCCGGGTGGGGTTGACGCCGGCGACGGCGGCCCCCGCGAGGGCCGCCGCGCCGAGCCAGAGCGGGTACTCCGGCGTGTTGTCGAGGAGCAGGCCGAGGTGCGGCTCGCCCCCCGGCCGGGGTGGCATCAGGTCCACGAGCAGGGCGGCCCGGGCGGCGGCGCCCGCGGCGGCCCGGTGGTGGCTGAGGGTGTGGTGCTCGTCCCTCAGCCCGGTCCGGTGGTCGCCCCAGCGGCGCCGTATCAGCTCCGCGACGGTGTCCGCGCCTGCCCGTGTCGTGGCCGTCATGGCCCGGGACTGTAGCTGACGCTACGTCAGAACTGAACGTCCGAGCAGGCGTAGAAGGCGTTCGCGGTGTCCGCGACGGTCCACACCGCCAGGATCAGGTGCTTGCCCGTCTTGCCCGCCGGGATGGTCCCGGAGTGCGAGAGGGTCGCCGGCGGCTGCTGGCTGTTGTAGGGGACGGTCAGGAACGGCTGGGGGTCGAGCTGGGCCCGGGTGAGCTTGCTGCTCGGGTTCCAGCCGTTCTTGGTGATGTAGTAGCGGAAGTCGGTGGTGCGGTGGCGGGCCGTGAACTGCCAGCGGAAGGTGTAGCTCTGACCCGCCGTGACCTTGGTCGCCGGCCAGGCGCCGCCGCGCGGGTCGTCCAGCTGGGCGAACTGGGAGTTGCCGCCGGCGCAGATCGTGCCGTCGGCGGGTCCGGCGCCCGGGAAGCCCTTGAGGCCCTCGACGGACTGCGGCTCCCACTGGATGTTGCCGCAGTTGGTCACCGTGCCGTTGGCACAGAGCTTCTGGCGGCTGATCGGCGAGTCGGTGTAGCCGTGGCTGTTCGCGGTGCTGGTGGCGAAGAGGGAGGCGGCCGTGACGCCGAGCGCCACGGCGGCCAGCCCTGTCTTTTTGCGCATGCTGTCGCTCCAGGGAGAACGTGGGGGAGTTCTGTGATGCCCGTGGGCCGTGCTGCACGCGTGCGGGGTGGTACGGAAGGAACCGTTCTAGGTCTAGACCAAGTACCAAGGTAGGGACGGAAGTTGAACATGTCCATACCAACGGCGAGGGCGGCCGGGAGATCCCGACCGCCCTCGCACGCCGAACCGGAACCGGCCTCAGGCGCCCTCGCCCGGGCCCCCACGGCCCGTGTAGAACGCCACCGTCAGGTCCTTCACCAGCGCCTTGCGCTCGTAGTCGTCCAGCTCCACGAGACCACGACTGGTCAGCCGGTGGACCACGTCGTCCACCGCGTCCACCACCGACGTCAGCACGCTGTCCCGGTGCTTCGCGTCGATCGCCGCGATCCGCCGCCGGCGCATCGCCTCCGCGACCTCCGGGGCGTACTCGATCCGCGTCGGCTGCGCCGAGAACACGTCCAGGCCGACCGGCGCGCACTCCGCCGACAGCATCCGGGTCAGCGCCTCGCCGACCGCCTCGGCGTCCCGGAGCGTCGGCGCGTCCTCGTGGAACGCGTCCGCCGGCAGCTGCGACAGCACCCGGGCCATCGCCGCCTCCACCTGCTCGCGCAGGTAGTCCTCGTGGCCGTCGACCCCGAGCGCCGCGCGGACGGTGTCCCGCACCCGCCACACCACGAGGACGGTCACGTCCAGCGCGGTCCCCTTCGCGTCCACCGCCGGCAGCGGCTCGCTGCGCCAGTGCCGCAGCCGGACGTCCACCCGGCGGCGCAGCAGCAGCGGGCTCGCCCAGACCAGGCCGGTACGGCGGACGGTGCCGCGGTACTCCCCGAAGAGGGTCAGCACCCAGGCGTACCCGACCCGGCCGCGGCCGAGCCCGCCCACCGCGAAGAGCAGCACCAGCACGCCGAGCGCCAGCAGCCCCCACTGGGCGAGGTGGATCCCGTGGTACGGACGCGGGGGCAGCCGCAGCATCCGCGCGGCCTCGGCGGGCACGGCGCCCGCCCACCAGACGACCGCCGCGCACCCCACGAGCGCGAGCAGTCCGCCGACCACCCCGACCCAGCCCGGCAGCACCGCGGCCGGGCGCTCCACCAGCCCCGGGTCGGCCGTCGGCGCGGGCCGCGCGGACCCGGCGCGGGCCGGCGCCGGCTTGGCGGCGGGCCGCGGGATCACGGCCTTCGCCCCCCGGCCGGTGGGCGGCGCCATCGCGACGGTGTCGGGACCGCCGTCGTCGTCGGCGCGGCGGTCCGCCGGCGCGTCCGCCCCGCCGCCGTCCCGGAACAGCAGGTGTACGGGGATCGATCCGGTCTCCGCCCCGATGACGTTCTTCCGCCGCGGCAACCGCCCCACGGCGGCGACCGGCACGGCGACGGACGCCACCCGCGCCCCGGTGATCCGACCGAAGTCGAGCACGTCCCGCTCCTCCTTGAACACCCCGGCCCCCAGGACGGCCGGCAGGCCGGAGCCGCCGACGGGGGCGGGGGCGGCCGCGTCGGGGGCGGGTGCCGCCGGGGAGGGGGACGGGGACGGAGATGGGGATGGGGACGCGGCTGTGGAGCCGGAGGCGGCGGGCGCCGCGCGGGTCGCCCCGGCCGGGCGGGCGGCCGACGCCGAGCCGACGGGCGTACGCGCCGGGGCGGCGCCGGTCCCCGTCTCCGGCCGCGCCCCGGCCGCCCCGCGGGAGGCTTCCGCCCCGGCGGTGCCCGACGGGCGGTCGGACGCCGGCGCGACGGCGGTACGGGCGGTGACCGGGCCGTCCGCGGTCACGGGCACCGGCCCGGGGCCGCCGCCGGCGGGAGCGGTGGCGCCGGCGGGAGCCTCGGCGCCGGCGGGAACGGTGGCGCCGGCAGGAGCGGTGGCGCCGGCAGGAGCGGTGGCCGCGCCCGTCGCGTGCCCGGAGCCGGCGGACGCCGCTCCCGGCCTCGCCCGCGACAGGCCCTCGGCATCCGGGGCGGCGGCCGCGGCCGGGGGCGTGTCCCCGGGCGTACGGGCGCCGAGCGCCGTCGCCCCCTTGGGCCGGGCCGGGCCGCCGGGCGCGACCGGCGCCCGGCGCGCCTCCCCCGGCGCGGGAGCGGCGGGCGCCACGGCCGGTGCCGGTCCCGCCGGACCGCCGCCGGCGACCGGCACCGGGCGCACTGTCCACGGCC